>DAKU01000004.1 GCA_002508425.1 Methanosarcinaceae archaeon UBA470 | reverse complement strand
AACATAAAGCAGGTATTTGACATCGCGAGAAAGAGTGAGAGATCGATCATCTTCTTCGATGAAATAGATTCCATTGCTGTGCGCCGCAGTGAAAGTGAGGATTATGCAAAACGCGTGGTGAATGAACTGCTTGCGCAGATGGATGGAGTGGATACATCCCATGACAATCTGCTTGTGCTTGCTGCGACAAACGAACCCTGGGCCATAGATCCGGCTCTTCGAAGACCAGGACGCTTTAGTAAACTGGTATTCATTCCTGAACCTGATATGGAAGCAAGGGTAGCTATTTTTGGCATACAGCTAAAAAAGCGTCCAATTGCAGATGATGTGAACGTGCGGGAACTTGCACGCATTACAGGATCTTATTCCGGTGCTGATATCTCTGCTATTTGCAAAGAAGCAGCAGACATTCCTCTGGGCGAGGCATTAAGAGGAGGGGAACCACGCAAAATAAAGATGCAGGATTTCCTGCAGGCGATAAAGCAGAGGAAACCTTCCATTCTGAGCTGGTACATTGAAGCAAAGGACCAGATCATGCATACCGGAGAAACAGATGCTTTTGAGGATATCCTGAAAAGAGAACTGAACGCAGGGTGAATAGTTACTAAAAGATATTAAGTCAGCAGAATGACGAATTTATGAAGAGTGTACAGATATGGCAGCCGTCGAAAATCCGTCTGATCTACAAAATAGGAACAGGAAAACTGTTCAGGAACATCTGGAACAGGCATATACTGCTGTAGATGGATTGATCAGAAAAAGTTATAGCGGGCATGATATGGAAACAACATCCCTTCTAAGAGACCTGAGGACGAATATAAATAGTCTGCTGCCGGAGATTAGTTCGTCCAAGCTTGACACCTTCAACAGTAGGAAAGGCACACTGGATGAATTTTATGCTTCAGAAGATAATTTTATTGCCAGCTCAGAAATCTTCTATCAAGCCATAATCTCCTTTACTGAATCAGAAAAGGATATAGATATTTTCAAGTTACAGCAGCTTCTAACAGCATTACAGCGAAATTTCAGGGGAAGGATACCTGATTCAAATGATGTGATTAAGGAATTCAAGGTAAGAACAGGCATTAGTGTTGTTAGTGAGCCAGTTAAGGATACTTCTTCTACTGTAGGAGCATTTGGAATCCGCAGGGATGTTTCAAAAAATACAGGAACTTCTTCTACTGGTCAGAGTATGGGCATATCCATGGGTACCAGTTCATACAATCTGATTATAGAGCCGGATGGAAGGGAACTTGCACCTCATCTGCTTACCAGCTTGTATAATTATTTTAACTTGCTGGAACAGAAGTATTCAACCAACCATCCTGAAATATCAGCAAGTGATGTGTACATTGGAGACAGGAAATGGGAATTTGAAAAAGGTGAGAGATACATAAGAGGATATATCTACGACAGCCTTTTCAGCAAAACTATTACATTTTATACTTTATTCAAGCCTTTTGAGAGCCTTAAACAAATAGCTGAGTTTATGCAGAAAGAGGCGGACAGGGTCCCATCCGGGCAGTACCTGAGCCTCTGTGTAGTGGGGGTTGAGTGGACAGAAGATATAATGAAATGGGCAGCATCTTTCTCCCACCTTCGTATGTCACTTTTCATTTATGATCTTGGAACAGGTGTTTTTTGTTTTAATAAAGATCTGAAACCGTCAAACAGATTTTCGTTCTGGCACAATATGGATAAGGAAATGTCGAAGTTATATGACCGGCTGCTCATACTATTGCAAGAGTACGGGTCTATAGGCATTGCTGAAGCTTCAAAGGAGCTGGGGTTGGAACAAAAGAGCACTGCAGAATATTTCAAGAAGCTTCTAAAGGTAGGCGTGCTTGTGGATGTGGGATTTGGAGAACATAAATATGCTCTTTCTATATCAGCACCAAAAAAAGATTGAAACTACAGTTTCAAGGGTGACATCGCAGATGAGCATTGAGTAGAATAAAAGAATGCTTCTAAGCGATTGTTCTGAAAGTTAAAAGAAAAATAGCATCGAGATAGTATTGAAAAAAAGTGAATGATCCTTAACCTGGATCACTCTTCTGTCTTGCCGCCACCGACGATCTCTTCGATGGACTTTTCACCGTATTCAACAACCTTTGTGTTGATCTGGATGATATCAGATGAAATCTCTTTTCCATGCATCATCTTTCTGCGGCGCATGCCATTGGCTTTAGGTACATAACCCACACCAGTAGCAACGAGAACCTTTTTCCTCTTTGGTCCTGGGAGGTCTGGCCTCATAACCATTCCACTCTTGTCACTTCCACCGGTGATCAAGAGTTTATATCCTGAAAGACCGACTACAGCACCATCTATATCCTGACCTATTGCCTTTCCGATGAACTTGTTTGCTTCGGGACCCTTCACATCGAATTGGTAACTCTTTGTCTTTGGATCTGAAACTACTACTTTAAAATCTGCCAACTTTATTCCTCCAAATTGTTATAAATCCTTGTAATTTACTTAATATGATAGTTATTATTCACTTTGCCCAAAATGGGTTTTCCTTTCTCTTAATGTCCAAGAATGCATCTAAAGCTTCCACTTCATCCGCAGAAAGAGAATCGCATATTTCATGCTCAAGTATCTTTGCATGCCTTTCGGGCACATTCACGTAAAGAATATCTTCCTCTTTTATCTGGCGTCCGACAGTAGGTCCTTCAAGGGCCATGGCTACTTCCATTCCTGTCCTTGCAGTGCCTATATTTTCGCCTCTTAATTGCAAACCCTTGACCTTGCCAACGACCACACCATCCGCATTAGTGATGTCGACATTTGTCCTCACGATACCAGACCTGATCTTTACTCCGACAACTGCGGGTTTACTCTGTCTGAAAACACAGTCACGCATTATCTGGAAAACAGCAGGTTTGATAATAGTTTCTGAAATGTTCTTTTCAGAGAGTTCTTTCTGCTCTTCTATCCAATCTTTATAGTCGTCAATGAGCCTGTAGATCACATCATTCACAAACAACTTGATGTTGGATAGCTGAGCTTTTTCTCTGGCATCAGGTAGTATCTTTACGTTGAATCCCACGAGCACTGAGTATTGCGGGTCCTCTATGGCTGAAACCTCAACGATATCACGATGAGTAATATCGCCTACATCAGCTTTCCTTATAGGGATTTCCTCTTTTTTAAGCTCATTAACAAGAGCTTCAAGGGAACCGATGGTATCAGCTTTGATGGTAATGCCCATTGTATCAGTATCAATGTGTACTGCATCTACTTCCTGCTTAATATCCTGAATTATCTTGTCAATGGTCTCTGCAGTGGCAACTCTTAAAGGAGTGCCTGCAAGGGCTCCATCCAGATTAGGGGCTGAGATCTTTATACCAGCAGCTGCAATTACCTTGTTGACCTGCTGGAACTTTTCTTCGGATTTTATCTCAGACAATGCCCTGGGCTTTAGAATCGCCCTCACTTTAGTCTGTATCGGCTCACCAAGGCTTCCAATAACAATAGTATCGCCTTTCTGCAGCATACCGTCATAAAGTATCAGGTCAACAGTGGTACCAAGACCGCGTTCCTCCTTCACTTCAAGTACGGTCCCTACTCCAGGACCAGTAGCATCATACTGTAGATTGGCTTCTAGGAACTTCTGTGCCAGTCCCAGCAATACCATCAATACATCAGGTATTCCTTCTCCGGTATGACCACTAATGGGAATAACACCTATTGTGCGCTGGAAGTCCGTTATCCGATCATAGCGATCAGCATTGAACCCGATATTGAACAGCTCACCTATGACCTCATAGAATTTGTTGTCCAGATATCCTTTCACATGTTCAGCCTGTTTATTATAGCTTACAAGGAAAGGAGCATTTGGTATGGAATTCCATCCATGTATCCTATCGATCTTATTGGCTACAACCACAAACGGAGTTTTGAAGCGTTTAAGAATCTGCAGGCTTTCTATAGTCTGTGGTTTGAAACCTTCATTGATATCAACTACGACAATAGCAAGATCAGCGAGTGCTCCTCCACGACTGCGCAGGGATGTGAATGCATGGTGACCAGGCGTATCGATAAACAACAGTCCTGGCACGACAAACCTTTCCCTTAAAGAAGCATTACCACATTTCTCAACAATTACATCTATAGGCACTTCAGTTGCACCGATATGCTGGGTAATTGCACCTGCTTCGCCAGCAGCAACTGAACTTCCCCGTATCTTATCAAGCAGCGTGGTCTTCCCGTGGTCTACGTGCCCCATCACAGATACAATTGGAGTTCGTAAATTCTTTTTATCTACCATGAGAAACCCCTCGATTATTGTTCTTAAGATGTGTGGAATATAGGGAGCAGGTTATTCTCCATACTGATCAATTTTAATGATCATGCATGGTGAAAACCATATTTATCCCAGCTTACTCATATAGCCATGCTTCATCTATTTTCTTGTAACCTGCGATCTCATTATCCTTAAAATGAATGGAGATCTCACGCTTTGCAGCTTCAGATGAATCGGAAGCATGCACAATGTTCCTTCCTGTCTCAACTGCAAAATCGCCACGAATAGTACCAGGCAATGCGTTCACCGGGTTGGTTGCTCCATTGATGCTTCTCATGATCGCGATGGAGTTATTACCTTCGATGACCATGGACACAGATGGGCCGGAAGTAACGTACTCTATAAGGGAGTTGAAAAAGGGTCTTTCAGAATGCTCCTTGTAATGCTCCTTAGCACTGTTTTTGTCCATGACGTTCATACGTATGGCTGCTATCTTGAGCCCTTTTCTTTCTACCCTTAAGATGATCTCGCCTATCAGACCTCTCTGCACAGCGTCTGGCTTTATCATCACATAAGTCTGTTCCATTTTGACACCAGCTCAGGCTTTTTTGAGGTGTACCCTGCCCTGCTCTGTCCAAATGGTACGCCTTGGAAGCCTTCCAAGCATAAAGTTGTTTTCGCACTTGGATGAACAGAAATAATATGTAGATCCATCTTTCTTGGCGAATAACTTTCCAGTACCTGGCTCGAGTAACTCACCGCAGAAAGAACACTTTCTCTGTTCCATTTTACATCACCTTGTAGTAAGCTTCTTTGCTTCCCTTGAGGTCTCCATAAGCATGAAGACATCCCCGATTCTTACAGGGCCTACACTGTTACGGGTAATAATACGACCCTTGTCGCGGCCTTCCAGAACTCTGCACTGGATCTGGCTGGCTTCACCATGCATACCGGTATTTCCGATAACATCGATGACCTCTGCCGCATATCCTGTATCATCATCTGCCATTGTCTATACCTCCCAGGGGGTTTACTTCAGGGCGTTAACCTTCTGAACTATGTCTTCAATAAGCTCTGCACCCTTTCCAGCATCGACGATGGCTACTGTTGCACAGTTTACGCCAATACCGCATGCAGCTCCAAGTTCCTTCTGCTGCTTTACAAAGATATAGGGTGCATTCTTTTCTTCACATAGTACAGGAATGTGAGCAATAATCTCTTCAGGCTGAATGTCCTCTGCAATGATTGCAAGCTTAACGATACCTCTCTCAATTGCTTTTGTTACTTCGTTGGTACCCTTTTTGAGTTTACCGGTATCTCTTGCAAGTTCAACGCTCTCGAGTGCTTTGTCAGCGAGCTCTGCTGGAATATCGAATTTTTTTGCCATATTATTTATCTCCTTCAAAACTATGATACATTTCATAGTCTTTCATCATTCATTGTAGCTCCGGAATTAATCCAGAACAGATTTGGCTTAATGATCTTCAACTGCCTGTGTTAGTTGCCTTTTAAAGAAACGTGCATCAAGCGTTGGCTATCAATCGTTGCATTTATTTAAATACCTTACGGCAAAATGCTAACGTAGCCTGCGCAGAAGGTTTTATAAGAACAAAAGTCTTTCCATTGAATATAGAAAAAAGAGCCTTAAGAGTAAGGCTCAAATGCAAGATTTAAAAGGTCAGATTCATTGGCCTCTACAACCACTGTAGTGATATTGCCATCTTCTGCAATATCATATTCAAGTCCACGGCTTGAGCTGTTCTCTGCAAGCGAATTGAGTTTTGTCAGAACACTTTGATTGAGGTTCAAGTATAGAGTTTTTCTGGCATATGTTTCATTATCTATAGCCTTAAACTCTAAATAGTATTGATCAGCAGTTAGTTTCTTGTCAGAACTTACTATCTGTATTTCTGCTCCTGGCTCGGTTTTACTGAGCAAGTAATCGAAATCATGTGAGGCTTCGGCATTACCGGAAATGACATCTATTACGCTTTTGATCCTTGTTTCACTACCCAATAACATTGGTGAACCAACTACGTTAGAATAATTATTGCCCCTTGACAGGAAATAATATCCATTATATGATTCTGCAGATTGCACATATTGGAAATTAACAACTTCTGGATAAATGGTATGCAGCTGGAAGACCGAATCTGAACTTTTAGATATATTATTGTCAACGGCACTGAACTCTTTAGTCACCCATACATTGTATATTGCTGACATTTGAGTTGCATTTGGCTCGAACATTTGTAACTGACTATTGTAAACCTTTGTAAAATCAACAAATTGAGCAGACGTGATGCCTTTCGGGCTCATTGCAATTCCATCTGTAATGGAATCAAGCTGATGCTCAATATGTTCACCAGTAATAGTATCTATGCTAGGTGCCTTAATATCTGTTGTATTATTTGTAGCACTGTTATTGTTCTTTGACTCACCTGTAAAGAATACAGCAAGTACAGAACCTAACATAATTATAACGAGAAAAATAGAAATAGCGCTCTGTTTATTCATTCATTATCCTCTCGGCTTTACCTAATGGCATAAGATAATAAAAACCTTTACGTAACAATATTTTATATACAAAAAGAAAAGAATGTGCAGAGAGTTTATTTCTCCGCATCACAATTAAATAGCTTTTTCACCGATCTTGGCAATAGTTTCATCGATACTTGCCTTAAGCTCATCTGGTATTCCCTGGATGCCCACATCAAGGAATCCTCTCACGATCATTCCAACAGCTTCTTCCTCAGTGAGACCACGGGCCATAAGATACTCTATTTGTTCCCTGGCAATCCTGCCCACAGCAGCTTCATGAGAGAGCTCGATATCTTCAACATTTGCTTCCAGGATGGGTATAGCTCTCTGGCTACCTTCTTTCGAAAGCACAAGGCCATGACATTCAAGGTGACCTTTTGCTCCATCAGCATTACCTATCATCTCTCCCCTTGCAATGACCTTTCCACCAGTGGTGATAGTCCTGGAGATCAGCTCTGCCTTCGTATCAGGAGCATCAAATATAACTCTGCTTCCCAGATCCAGCTCAGATCCGGGGTGAGCTACCCCTATGCTGTTCAGCCGTGTAAATGCACCTTTGCCTTTAAGGTGGACTGTCGGATACATCTGAATAGATTTCACTGGTTTCAGGGTAATATAATTGTTGATATAGGTGCCGCCTTCTTCAACATGGACCACAGTGCGGGGCCTGACACCTATCTGTTCAGCCCAGTTGTGTATCATGGTAAAGTTCAAAGTGGCTCCCTTTTTCACGTACATTTCTGAAATTCCGAGATGTAATCCCTTTTCCACACCCTTTCTGGTGGAACAACCTGTAATTACATCAAGCTGTGCACCTTCCTCGACAACTATGATGTTATGTACTATTTGTGAAACTTCTTTAGATCCAATGAGCAAGCATGTCTGCACAGGCATTTTGGATTTTTTTCCTGCAGGAGCACGGATAAAATAGCCATCTGCGTTCTGCAAGTAGGTCATCGCAGTATATTTATCGGCATCAGGTTTCACAAGTTTCCAGGAATAATCCTTCACCCAGTCGTATTTCTTAATAGCGTCCTGAAGGGACATGAGCTCAACTTCATCTTCCTGTTTGACAGATGCATGCGAGACTGCATTGTTGAGCATGATGAAAGTACCGCTGCGGTTTTCCTCATTGGGTACAACTCCCACATTTAGAAGTGTTTTCTGGTCATCCGCACTGAGGCTCATGAGATTCTCTGTAACCTCTTCCTCTTTGCTGGCAATCTGATAATCCTCAAGGTTTAAATCCTCACCATAGGCAGCACTTTTCTTAAGTGCATCTTCTGCCTTTTTCTTCAGCGATAATTCATCTTGCATTTGACACACTCCTCATACCCCTGTGACTTAATATCCTCCAGCATCTCGTGCGGGTTACCGGAACACATCACTCTGCCATTGCATAGTATAAACCCTCTATCTGCTTCCACATAGTCCAGTACTTGTCCGGTATGGGTGATGATAAGGGCTGATTTGCCATGTTTATATCTTTCCCCTGCACATTTACCATGACCACACAGAAGGTTCTTGATAGTGATACCAAGTTGCTCAATACTCACAAGGTCTACTCCAGATTCAGGTTCATCAAGCAACACCATGTCAGGATTCTGTACTGACAACTGCAAAAGCTCAGATCTTTTGATCTCTCCACCTGAGAAACCTACATTTATGTCCCTGTCAAGGAAACGTACCATGTCCAGCGTCTCAGCAAGCTCATCATACTTTCGATCATTTTTAGATACCACGTCTAAAAGACTGCGCAGTTTTACCCCGGTCATGTTAGGTGGTCTCTGGGCCATTATCCCAAGCCCCATTTGTGCACGTTCGTACACGGACATATTTGTGATGTCTTCACCTTTGAAAATGATTTTTCCTTTGACTACTTTATAACCTGAGAATCCCATCAGGGTCATCAGCAAAGCTGATTTACCTGCACCGTTCGGTCCAAATAGTACATTTTTAAAGCCGTCCTCAACATTAAGGTTGATACCATTAAGGATTCGACGGCCCCCAATTTCTACGGTAAGATCTTGTATCTCCAGCATATATGTCCCCCTTGAGAGAGCGAAGTTATATCCATCGGGTCTTTATATATAGATTTCCACTTGTTAACATCGTAAACTTCCATGTAAGTGAAGTCTAGCATGTGTCAAAAACACAAAAAGCATTATACTCATTTTTTTATTGTGCCTACAACAGGATATGCATCCAAGGCAGAGGATTCATGCGGAGCTTCTGTTTCAAGAGCCTCCGTCAAATCATTACCAGCTTCATGCAGTCCCATGTGCTCCCCTTCTGACCAGAAATCACTCTCTGTAATATCATATACTTTGTCTTTGTAAACCACATAAGCTTTTTCACCGTTTTTTCCGCTGTACCTGGCAACTTCTTCAAGTGTGAACTCTTGCATTTTAACGCTCCCTTTATTATAAACAAACAACATTAGGAGTAAAAAAGCATAAACCTTTCGCCTTTGATTTCAGCTCTTGTAGCAATGATATTGCATATACCGAATGTAAAAAGAGTGACGATGGTAGTAGTCACCCATGCAAAAAATGAAAGAACCATTGCTTTTCTGAGAAAAGTTCTTTAATCTATTTTAGAACATAGATCTGAAATCATTATCTCATCCAGGCGGTATATTACCCAATCTTCAAGTAGCTGAGCACCGAACCTTTCATAGAACTTACGTGCAGGATTCCAATGCAAGGCACTCCATTCCATACGTCCGCAATCACGTTCTTTGGCTATCTGGACACATTTGTTAAATAAAGCAGCTCCAATACCTTTTTCACGATGCTCCGGAAGCACATATATATCTTCCAGATATAGACCGGGCTTCCCTACAAAGGTAGAAAAATTATGGAAAAATACTAAAAAACCCACAGGTTCGGTGTCAAGTTCAGCTATCAGAGCTTCAGCATACGGCCTATCTCCAAAAAAAGCCTGTTTAAGCGATTCCTCGGTAGCTAATACCATATGACTTAGATGTTCATACTCTGCAATCCCTTTTACGAATTTTAAAAGCAAAGGCACATCTTCAACATCCGTGCTACGGATAATAAGGCCATGAATTGGAGTACTGTTCATGCCTTTGTACTATTTCATGATAATATGTAGAAGTTCTCTATTGCCTCAGTATATAATAATTAATTAGATTTTAAAAAATATAAACAAAAAAATATTTCGAAATAAAAAATAGAACTGATACTTCAAATGCATATGTACCAAGTCAAAAGTGACTTTTTACTCATTATAAAATATAATATTACGTTCAGAGAACCTGATTTATTGTCCATAACAAAAACGAAAGATTTATAGCAGATTGATGGTATCCTCACTATCGACTATATAGGGACTATATACTCTATGTAACAATAGTCAAATGTTCGAAATTACAACTAGTAGGTTTTTCAAGATCAGATTACACACTGATAATGGACTTAGTAGTTTTAAATCGACAATTCATAAGTGTAGGTACAAAAGGCTAGGTGATTACTTTGAAGAAAATGCTCAATTTCTTGATACTAGGACTTCTGGTTATGGGTTTAGTAGCCATTTCCGGTTGTGCAGACAAAACTGTAGAAACTGTAAATGAAACCACAACAGCGGTAAACGAGACTACAACCACGACCGTAAACGAGACAGTAGCTCCTATTGTAACAGAGAACACAACCACGGTTGTAAACGAGACCACAGAAGTTGTTAACAAAACTTTGAACGAGACAAACACCTAAGATTATAGGTGATGTCAAGATTCATTGTTGTCAATAAGTAAATAAATATTAAGAGGTGCAATAGTTGTTGCATCTCCTCACTTTTTTGATCAGATTCTTTTTCTTTTCCGATATTTTATAGAAATTTCGCTATCTTTCGATGACCTTTTTTCCCCTTTCCATGGGTACTATGGACAATTGCCCACCGGGTAATGACTGCCTAAGAGGATCGATCACAGATATGCGATCCAGAGTTATAGCAATGGCTGCAACTTCAGAATGAGGTTGATTACCCACTGCAACGTTCCAGTCGGCAAGATCGTATATTTCAGGTGGAACCTTCTCTGCACCAACTACTATCATAAGCTGCTCACATTGCTTTAGATCATCCACAGCATCCGGAAGGTTGATGCCATACATGGATAAATGACAGACCTTTCCGCCTGCATCTTTCCATTTTTTAACTTCATGCTTCCAGTTAACATCATTGATAACGTAGAAATCTCCTCCCCAGCGGATGGCCACATCTTCGATGTTTTGCTTGATACTGGGATCATCCGAAGCAAGCAGCATACCTTCAGCACCTAGTGCTCTGGCGGTCAGGCCTACATGAGTGGTTATACGTTTATCCCTGAAGGCCCTGTGGCCAATACGTAAAATAACTATTCGTCCCATTTTTTCAGCACCGTTATTAAAATTCTCTGACATCTCCCACTTTTTCAAGAAGCATGCCTTCCACAAGTATGGGTGAATCCTGCCTGGCACTCTTGAGAGCTCCCTGAAGCTTTACGTCCTTTTCTGCATATATGGTGAGCACAGTTTCGCCCTGTTTCACAGATTCGCCCCTTTTCTTGTGAATATAGACTCCCGCCCCTTTATCATTGGGAGCACCGGCAAGTCTTGCTATTTGGACCAGGCGTTTGTTGTGTAACTCTATGATATATCCGTTGTGCGGTGCCTTAAGGTCAGCAGTGAATTCACCGACCTTTATGTCTTTACTGGTGACATCCGGATTGCCACCCTGAATGGCTATGATCTCTTTGAGCTTTGCCAGAGCCTTGCCATTCTTGAGGGTTTCAAGGGCAAGATCGCGTCCCTGTCCTCGGGCTGCGACACCTCCCATTTCCAGGAGCATACCTGCAAGTCCAACGCTTTTTTCAATCAAGCTGTTTGGACCCTGCGTAGTTTCCAGCACCTCAAGAGCTTCTTTTACTTCCAGGGCAGGACCTATTGTCCTCCCAATAGGTGAGGAACCGTATGTAAGAGCACAGTCTACGTCCATCCCTAAGCGTTCTCCGAGACTGATAAGGTCCCTGGCCAGTTTACGCCCTGCTTTGACATCAGGTATCTTGGTGCCGGTACCTGTGGGGATGTCAATGACCACTTTATCAGCTCCCACAGCACCTTTTTTTGCCATGATGGAAGCCAGCAGCTGGCAGTGTGGATCTATGGAAAGGGGGTATTCCACTTTGATGAGTTTATCATCCGCCGGAGCTATGTTAGTAGCTCCTCCCCATACGATGACGCCTCCTACTTTCTGTGTCATATCTTTTATCTGGGCTGCTGTGAACTCCACGGGTGCCAGGATCTCCATGAGATCGGCAGTGCCTCCAGCACCTGTTATTGCCCGGGAGCTGGTTTTGGGAATGAGCAAGCCGTTGGCAGCAACTATTGGAACTATGAGCAGGGAGATCTTGTTTCCGGGCACACCACCAATTGAGTGCTTATCCATGATGGGATGGATATCGAATTCGATCCTTTCCCCGGATTCGATCATGGCTCTTGTCAGCCATTCGGTTTCTTCCTCGGTCATGTCCTTGATATAGGAGGCTGTGAGAAAAGCAGCAATTTCTATATCACTGAGGGTTTCTTCCGTTATGTCCTTTACAAGCTCTTTGATCTCGTCCTGGGTTAGTTTTTCGCCATCCATTACCTTCCTTATGATGCGGGTGGACTTGGGCTTCTCTGCGGCCTCAACTTCCACAAACTCGGTCCACTGCCTCTGGAGCTGCTCCTGCACCTCATGATAAAGACCGATCATACCCGGAGAGATCATATCCTCAGTGAAATCAACAATAGCAGTAAGTGTGACGTGGTTCTTTATCCTTACTCTGTCGCCCTCGTTCACGCCAAGCTCCTTGGCATCGATGGTGTTCAGAATGACCTTATATTTACCGACCTTGATGTCAATTGGCTGTACTTTTAGCTCCATGTTCTTCTACCTTCTTAAATGAATGAAATGCACAATGGGATAAATATGTTTAGGGGATGGAATGAATGGTCAAATGAGATTTTAATATCAACCAAATTATTAAATATGTAGATAAATAGAAAACACATGCAATATAAAAGGCAAATTATATAAACTATAAACACAGTTTTTCTAAAGAAGGGTTGTGAAATATTGTGATTGAAGCCATCAAAGAAATTGGTGAGTATGCACTGGGAAAGAATAATCTAAATCCTGAAAACCCGATTGAAGTGATAGTTGAAGATCCTGCAAGTACTACGGCTTATAAGCATGTATTAGCAATACTATTGAACGAAACTGAGGATGGATTTGAATATGGTGGTATTCAGCAGGAAGAATATAGTAAGGAGAAGAAAGAAAAGTATCTTTATAGACAAGGTTCTTCAAGAGGCACTGATTTATCTCCTACTTCTAGGCTTACAGAACTGGATAAAACTTTTAATATCAAAATCATTGCTTGGTTTAAAAAAGTGGTAAATGATAAAGATATTGGACTCCAAGAAAAGGAGTTACAATTTCTAAAAAGGTTATACAATTGTCTGGAGTCTAACAAAGATTCAATTTTAGCTGAATTAAACGACAAAATAAAAGGCTTTGGAAAAAATGAAAATGGAATCATTACTTTACTCTTAAGCTCTGAAATAAATAATCCAAAGTATATAGGCGATATTGATGTTTTCAGGCGAATAATGGTTCATTATTTTTCAGAAGATTTGTATTATTCTGTCACATATAAAGTTGAATCCAGATCTTATGAACAAATATGTTCAGTTTGCAGAACTAGAAATAGCGAAGTATACGGACTAGTTAGCCCGTATTCATTTTATAATGTTGATAAGCCTGGATTTGTTAGTGGTGGCTTCGATAGAAGTGAATCATGGAAGAATTATCCAGTATGTATTAAGTGTGCTCTATCTCTTGAAGCTGGAAAGCAACATATAGAAGAATATTTCAAATATAATTCCTATGGTTTCAACTATTATATTATTCCAAAACTCTTCAACCAAAATGGCAATGGTGAAATTTATAAGTTGCTTGAAGAGTATAGAAAAAGTATAATTGATGGTAATCTGAACATTAAAAAAGAATATGGTAACCTTTTATCAGAAACTGAAGATGATGCTTTTGACATGCTTGCTAAGCAAACTAATGTACTTAGTAATAATCTTCTATTTTACGAAAAAAACAACGCTGCCTTTAGGATTTTGCTATATGTTGAAGATGTTCTTCCTTCGAGATTAAGGCAATTATTTGAAAAGAAGAGAATTGTAGATAAAAGAAGTATATTTAAAAACTTCACTTGGAATGATCACTCATTATCTTTTACTTTTGGGAATATATGGCACTTTTATCCTAAAAGTAGAGAACAAGATGATAGCAAGTACTTCTTGGAAATAACAAATAATATTTTTACATCTCGTAAAGTGGATTATGCTTTTTTATTGAATGGTATTAGTAAAAAAATAAGGAAGGATTTTGTAAATAATTATAACACTAGTGTTCCTACGTTCAAAGGTCTTCAACTCCTAGATTATTTAAATACACTTAATCTACTCAACAATTTTAGCGGAGATATCAATATGAATAAAGGTATTACTGATCTATTCAATGATAGAGATACATATGTGGATATGAAAGCAAATATGCTTTTCAATGAGTTTCCAGATTTTTTCACACTGCCTGCCAAAAAAGCCATTTTTTTACAAGGTGTCCTCACACAATTCCTTTTTGACATCCAATGGCAAGAAAGGAAAGCAACTCCATTCAGAACAAAGTTACAAGGTTTGAATTTAGATGAAAAACTTGTCAAAAAGCTTCTTCCAGAAATTCAGAATAAACTTGAAGAATATGGCAAAAACTATTACCGAGAACTTGAAGCCTCCATTTCGAGCTACATGCTGCAAGCTGGTGATGGATGGAAGTTGTCCAAAGATGAAATCAGTTTCTATTATGTTCTTGGAATGAACCTTTCATATCTATTTAAGAAACAAGGAGAGAAGACAAATGAGTGATGTTATTTCAAGCAGATCGGAACTTATATTTTTGTATGATGTAAAAGATTCTAATCCTAACGGAGACCCACTTGATGAGAATAAGCCACGAATAGACGAAGAAACTGGAGTTAACCTCGTAACAGATGTAAGACTAAAAAGGACTATTCGTGATTATCTTTACAACTGTAAAAATAAAGAAATTTTTGTAAGAGAGATTGAAGATGACGAGGGACATATACAGGATGCAAAACTAAGGGCTGAAGATTTCTTAATAAAAGATGGTAAACCTGTGGAGAAAAAAAATCTGAATTTAACTCAAATGAAAGAACTGATTGATAACAATGTTCTTAATGAATGTATCGATGTTCGGCTTTTTGGTGTCACTTTACCCATTGAAAAAGATACAAAAACAAAAAGTTCAATTACTCATACCGGACCTGTTCAATTTAAAATTGGGCGTTCATTACATAAAGTATTTACAAAACATTTCAGAGGAACTGGGGCGTTTGCATCTCAAAAAGGAGCCGAGCAAAAGACATTCCGGGAAGAAGATTTCCTTCCATATTCACTCATCTGTTTCTATGGTATAATAAATGAAAACGCTGCCAAAGAAACAAAATTGACAGAAAATGATGTAAAGTTGCTCTTAGATGGTATGTGGAATGGAACAAAGAGCCTTATATCGAGGTCTAAAGTTGGTCAAGTGCCTAGATTGATGTTGAAGGTCAACTATAAAGAAGCTAATTATCACATCGGTGACCTAAATAACATGCTAAAACTAGATTCTGAGGTATCTGATGATGAAATACGCGATATTTCACAGCTCAAATTAGATATCACTCAACTCATCAATGTTATTTTGAAAAATAATAAAATGATAAGTGATGTTGAATATTGTATTGACGAAAGGGTGAAGCTATTACATGATGGAAAAGAAATTAGTCTTGGCAAACATTTGCAGGATTCGGGATTAGCAGCTAAAGAACTAAGATTTTAGGTGTTATAGATGAAAGTCCTTGTATTTGATGTATGGGGAGAGTATGCTCATTTCAGAAAGTACTACACCACTACATCACCCCTTACTTTTTCCATTCCCCCAAGAACTGCAGTTTGTGGGTTAATTGGAGCAATTGCTGGACTTGATAAAAGCGAGTACCTCAAGCACTTTACTAAAGATCAAGCGGATATTGCGGTAAAAATATTGTCACCCATAAAAAAAGTAAGACTTTCAGAGAATCTTATAGACACTAAAAATGCGCCGATGATGAGCAAAATCAAGAATAGAACACAAATACGTTTTGAACTTTTAAAAGATGCAAAATTTAGGATTTATTTGAGTCATAAAGAAACAGAGTTATATCAAAAAATAAGAGATTATCTGGTGCATCACAAATGTATTTATACCCCTTGTCTTGGATTGAGTGAACATATTGCAAACTTTGTATTTATTGGTGAATTCAACTGTGAAATGAATACTGGAGTCGAGGAATTAGTTAAAATAGATTCTGTAATTCCAATTCGAGAAGACTCAAATGTAAAAATTAAGTTCGATGAAAACGGAGGCGAATACTTCCATGAAACATTACCTATTGAAATGGAAGAAGATCGAACTTTACGTGAATATTGTAAAGTAGCTTTTGAACGCAATGGCACTCCAATTTCTGCAAACTTGGAAAAATATTGGCTTCTAGAAAATGGTGAGAGAATTGTCTTCTTATGAACTGCTCTCTCATCCTGAAAAACAACTTATTCAGCATCTAAGTAATGTTGCCAGCCTTTGCAGAACTACAGTTTCTGTGAAGAAAATGAATTTTGAAGCCTTAGATAAAGAAGAACTTGATGATATAGCTTTTATCTTGGGTGCCTGCCATGACTTTGGTAAAGCCACAAGTTTTTTCCAGAAATATATAAGAGAAACTGATCAAAAACGCAAGTTGTCTCTTAAGAATAATCCCCATACTCAGCATGGTTTGATCTCTGCTGTTTTTACTTATTATGTACTAAAAGAATATATAAAAGAGAAAAAAGAAAGTTATTCATTTATACCGATATTTGGATTCCTGGCTGTAAAAAGGCATCATGGCAACTTGGATAATCCTGTCTTTGAGTTAGTTGATCTAGATGAAGATAAAATAGATACACTAAATGAACAGGCCAAAGCTGTCGACCTTAGACAAATAAAAGAAATATATAAACAACTGTTGCCTAAAATAGATGTAAGTACTTTTTTAGATCAAATTGAATCATTATCAATAGAGATAAAAAAGAGTAAAAGAAAATTTACTGAATACCTAGAAACAGAAAATAATCCATCTAATTACATTTTCTTCCAACTTCTTTACTCAACTCTTCTGAACTCTGATAAAATGGATGCATCTGAAATAAAAATATCTGATAACGCAGAAATTTATCCCTCGTTAGTAGATGATTACAGAATAATTAAAGGTTGGAATAATACAAATACTGGAATAAACAAGATAAGGAATCTCATTTATGATGATGTTACTAGCAATGTTGAGAAAATAGATCTGTCTAAAAAGATATACTCTATAAATGTACCCACTGGAACGGGTAAAACGCTTACTTCCCTCTCTTTTGCACTAAAATTAAGAAATAACATTAAAACTCAATTTAATTATGCTCCTAAGATAATATATTCATTACCTTTTTTGAGTATTATTGATCAGAATTATTCTGTTTTTGAAGATATATTTGAAGCTGTTTATGGGCAGAAACCAAGTACATCAACATTATTAAAGCATCACCACTTGTCAGATATTCTTTATTCCTCCCAAGATGATGAATTTAAGGAAGATAAAGCACTTTTATTGATTGAGGGATGGAATTCTGAAATAGTTGTAACAACATTTGTGCAGTTATTCCACACTTTCATCTCAAACAAAAACAGATCTCTCAGAAAGTTTCACAGCATAGCAAATTCTATTGTAATTCTGGATGAAGTACAATCTATTCCACATGAGTATTGGTTGCTTTTCAAAGAACTTACAAGTTCAATATCCAAGCATTTTAATACCTATTTTATATTTGTCACTGCTACGCAGCCTCTTATTTTTGATGAAAGCAAAGGCGAAATTATTGAACTGGCAGAAAACAAGAAAGATTATTTTAAGCGATTCGATCGTATTCGACTTCAGTACTTGCCTGAGCCTTTAAAGATAGAAGATTTTAAAGAGAAAGTGAGACAGGATATTGAAATCTACGCGGATAAAGATTTTCTTGTTGTGCTAAACACTATCAATGCGACAAAAGAGGTTTATAATCATCTAATTTCTCTAAAAAATGTAAATACTGAATACTATTACCTATCAACCCATATCACTCCAAAAGAACGTCTTGAGAGAATTCGAAAGATAAAAGATAGCAAAAAACGAAGGGTAATTATTAGTACCCAATTGATAGAAGCAGGAGTTGATATTGACGTAGAAGTGGTTTATAGAGATATGTCAACACTTGATTCAATAAATCAGATTGCAGGCAGATGCAATCGAAATGATGATATTCAAAAGAAAGGAGAAGTAAAAATATTTACTCTAAAAGACGATAGACAAGAATATTACAAGTATATCTATTCTGGTTTCCTCATCGATAAAACAAAGGAAATCCTTAATGGAACTAATATAATTGAAGAAACTCAATTTCTGGAACTCAACAATAAATACTTCCAGAAAATAAAAGAAACTCAAAGTAATGATAAATCTCTAAAAATTCTTTATGCTTTAAACAATTTAGACTACCGTTGTATGAAGGAAAGTTTTCACCTTATAGAAAACGAGTACGAAAAAACAGATGTATTCATCGAAATTGAAGAAAAAGCACATGAAATTTGGCAGCAATTCCAATCACTACGTGAAATAAATAATCCATTGGAACGAAAAAACAAATTCTTGAGCTTCAAAAAGCAGTTCTATGAATATGTGATTTCTGTACCAAAAAGTAAAGCACCAGCATTGATTGATTCTGATATCGGGATTGGTCACATCCCTCTAGAAATGTTAGATGCATGGTATAATAGAGAAACAGGTTTCATTTCAAAAGATGAAGGGGCGTTGATCTTTTGATTGAATTGAAAGTTTTCACTTTATCCCTTACCTCCACTCGCCCTATCCAGGAATCCGGTGCACAACTCAGAGGATTCTTTGCCACCAAGTTCAATGAATACAGCCTTTTGCATCAGCACAATGCTGATAAATTCATTTACAGGTATCCAATGGTCCAGTATAAGATGATAAACAGAACGCCTACTGTCATCGGAATAAATGAGGGTGCTGAGGTTTTGAAGGAAATATACGATGAGTATGACAAGATAAAACTCAATGGAAATGAGTACGAAATAGTTGAAAGAGGAATTACGTACAAAAAAGAAGATTTTGGTATTTCTGACAAATTGATCAAATACGATTTTGTTACACACTGGTTTGCACTTAATCAGGAGAACTACAAAAAATACCTTATTCTTGATAAAGAGCAGCAGTATGACCTTCTCAACAGAAATCTGATAGGTAACATTCTTTCAATGTCGAAATCCCTGAATTACCAAGTGCCAGAAATGATCAAGTGTCATACTGAATTGCAAGAGCGCAGTTCAAGCCTAAAAGGGAATGAAATTATTGCATTCCGTGGTTCTTTTGTTACAAATTTCCAGATCCCGGACTATCTTGGCCTTGGTAAATCCGTATCAAGGGGCTTTGGGACGGTGAAAAAATGCAACTTGTGATCAACTCCTACGGCTCTTTCCTCAAAAAGAACCATAATTGCTTTTTAATCAAAAACGAAGAGAAGGTCTTTGAAGTGTCAGCGGACAAAGTTGAAAGCATTCTTATCACAACATCAGCAACTATAACCACGGATGCGATTAAATTTGCCGTGGAAAGCAATATCGATATCGTTTTTTTGGACCATTTCGGAGACCCTTACGGGAGAGTATGGCATTCCAAGCTTGGAAGCACGACACTAATCCGCAGGAGACAGCTTGAGGTTGCCGAGCAGAAGAAAGGATTTGAACTGGCAAGAGGCTGGATCGAGATCAAGATGAACAATCAGATTGATTTTCTTAAAGACCTCAAGAAGAACAGACCCGAGCAACGTGCCGAACTAGATGAGCACATATCCAATATCGAAAGTATGAAAGCTCAGCTTCTTGAACTTGATGGAACGCTGGAAGAAAAAAGAGGCTCTATCATGGGAATAGAGGGAATGGCTTCCAGATACTATTTCGATGCACTTAGCTTTATCATGTCTGAAAAATGGAAATTCCAAGGCAGAAGCCGCAACCCTGCTGTAGATGGATTTAACTGCCTGCTAAATTACGGATATGGCGTACTGTATTCCATGGTGGAGAAGGCTTGCATCATCTCTGGGCTTGACCCGTATGTGGGTTTCATGCATACTGATAACTATAACAAGAAATCTCTGGTCTTTGACCTTATAGAGCTGTATCGTATTCATGCAGATAGGACTGTAGTTAACCTGTTCTCCAAACGTCAGATTAAAGAGGAATATTTTGAGACCATTCCTAATGGATTGAGTTTGAACAAAGACGGTAAAGCTGTGCTTATCCAGTCACTTAACGAAACCCTGGATCAGAGTATGAATTACAATGGTAGGAATGTTAAGATCCGGAACATATTGGAACACGACTGTCACAAGATCGCTAACAGCTTGATAAAATGAGGTTTTCATTATGCTTGTGTGGGTAATATACGATATAGCTGAGAACTCGACGCGAAAAAAGGTCAGTGACAGGTGTAAGGATTACGGCCTTTACAGGGTACAGAAAAGCGTATTCCTCGGTGACCTCAATACAAACCAGAGAGACTCCCTTGCTATCGAATGTGAAGAACTAATAGATGTAAATATCGATTCAGTCTACATTTTTCCTATGGATGAAGAATCGTTCAAAAAGGTCAAGTTGATAGGTCAGGCATTTGATAAGGACCTTGTAAGTGATGAAGTCCTGACAACTTTCTTCTGAGGCTGTATATGGAAGCAACTATCAATGAAAATACTACAATAATAACAATATCAGATGTGCTGGAATATCAGTTCTGCCCAAGGTTCATTTACTTCATGCACTGCCTGGATATACCGCAGCATGAAGAAAAAAGGTTCAAAGTACTGAAAGGAAGAGAAGTACATGAGGAACGGAAACTCACAAATCGGGAATATGTTAGGAAAAAGTTGCACTGTATCGAGAAAGACTCTGAAGTGTACCTTGTATCAAAGCTCCATCACATTAAAGGCATTGTTGACGAAGTGCTTTTCCTGGAAGATGGCACTGCTGCACCTCTTGAATACAAGTTTGCAGAGTACAAGGAAAAACTCTTTTCTACTTATAAGTATCAAATAGTTTTACAGGGACTATTAATAAAGGAGAACTATGGCAAAGAGGTAAACAGAGGATATATCTGTTATACTCGTAGCAACAGCCTGGTGAAAGAACTGGAAATCACTCCTTCTGACTTCAATAAAGCTATTGAGATCATTGAAGATATCATCGAGATCATCGAAAAAGGCAAATATCCAAAAGCAACAAGATCTGGAAACAAGTGCATTGATTGTTGCTACAGGAATATCTGCGTATAACCATTATTTTCTTATATTTTTAAACCATTTGATAATTATGCAGCAAGAATCTAAGTGCTGCAAAAGGAGACTTTATAGCCAATTTTGAGCCAAAAAACGGGAAAAATTGCGCTATTCGAAATCAAGATCCACTAAAACAAGGATTGAAAC
>DAKU01000117.1 GCA_002508425.1 Methanosarcinaceae archaeon UBA470 | reverse complement strand
GGAAATGCAGACATCCTATGTCTCCGTGTACCCGGTCTACAACTATGACAAGGAACAGACCATCACAGGTTACTCCGCATCCAACAGTGTGCAGGTCACAACCACAAAGATCGGCAACCTGAGCCAGATCATCGACAGTTCAACAGCCGCAGGAGCCAATCAGATCGGAAGCATCTCCTTCTCAGTATCTGATGACAGACAGGAACAGCTCCGTAAAGACCTTATGGACGAAGCTGTAGCCGATGCATCATCAAAGGCCAATGGCCTCGCCGGCAGCCTAGGACTTAAGGTCACAGGTGTGCAGACAGCATCCATATCCGATGGGAACTCCAAGGTCTACTACTCAATGGCAGAAACAGCAATGGACGCAGCAGCAGGATCGGTTTCCACACCAATTGAGCCGGGCGAGTCCACAGTTTCAATGTCAGTACAGGTCACGTACTACATTGGATAAGATGTCGATTATTAACCAACCGCCATCCAAACCCAAACCACTGGCAGCAGCCGGTGGTCTTTTCTTCTTATCATATTTGCTTATCTTATTTAGGCTGCACTTCTCTTAGGATACAGCATTCTACCACCGTTCTATGTTATAAAGTCAGCAATAAATCAAAATTGATTCTTTTTCAGATGATCGATTTGATGGTATATGTAGTGGATCAATGCTTCGAACTCATTAATTTCAGATAGATAATTCTCATACGTATGGAGTTTAGTTTTTTGTTCATGAGTAATGGTATTTTCCCTATATTCTTCTATAAGGGGAGCTATTTTCCTTTTTGCAATGTCCAATTCAGTTGCAAATCCATTCCTGATTTGGGTAGCAAAAGCATCTAAGAGATTTTTTTCCATATACAGATATGTCTTGCGAGACCCTGGTTTGTATATCCTTTTTATGCTCCAAAATTGTTCGATATGCTTGATCTTAAGGCTGATGGAAGCAAGACTATATCCGGTTCTTTGTGCTAATTCTTCCATACTTATTTCATTTGATTCAAAGTTAAGTATCGATAGGATTAGTGCAGTGATATCATCGACTCCATAGCCCTTAAAGATCTCCTGACCGATGTCGATTATCTTCTCTTCAATATCATTCATGTTTCTCACTCATTGACCAAAGTATTTCTATCAAAGGGAAATAGACAATCAAGGTGATACTAGTTTTAATCCGCCAATACCAACAACAATCAATCCAATGAAGAAGATGCGTGTTATATTCATCGACTCATTGAAAAGGTATATTCCCAATATTGTTGTCCCAATAATACCAATACCTGTCCAAACTGCATAAGCTGTGCCAACAGGCAATGTTCTCAAAGCTTTTTCCAATAGATACATGCTTAAAATTAAAGTAATGACCGTAAATACCACTGGATAGAATCTTGTCAATCCGTCACTGTATTTCAGGCCTATAGCCCAAGCTGTCTCAAATAATCCTGCAATTATTAAAATTATCCATTCCATCTTATTCCTTTCACAGCTTTTAATAATTAGTAAAAGCTGTTGATGTCAAATTTGTATTTATACTTTTTGAAACAACATTTTGTTTAGGGTAAGAAACTTGGATAGTGTCCCCATTTTGGTGTAAATTTGCACTCAATAAGCATGTAAGGGAAAGATTGGAGATGTATAAAGCCACTTCATACATTTTATCGCGATGAATGTTCTCTTCAATCACATCTCACTATCATCCATGCCTAATGTTCTTATAAGGTCTAGCATAGAATTAAGAATATGATAGCCCTTTAAACTGATTTGATATTCACCTCGTTCTTCACGTTGGCGTATCAATCCTTTGTCCTGCAATTTATCCAGATGAAAAAGAAGATTTCCAGCGCGGAGTTTTGTGATTTTTGAAAGTTCAGTAAATGATTTCCCTTCATCATACAATGTCTTTAAAATTAATACTCTTACAGCACTGCTCAGCGGATCTCCTATAAGGTCTGACACTTGTTCTTCACGAAGGTTCTGAATTTGCAAAGGTCTACTACTCTCATTTTGATAAAATCCCATCTTCTGCAACATCTCAATCTGCTGATCGAAGTATGTCTCCACGTGTTTGAAGCATTGGGAACATTTATCATATTCTACGGCTTCATTCTTCATTTTGTCAAAATTACTTCTTATAATTGCAATGTTTTTTTCAGATAGCTGACCGTTTCTGGCATACTCAATCAATTCTGTGAAAAAATTAACAAAAACTGGCTTGCATTGCATCCACATCTGGCAATTCTTTCCTTCCTTTCCACTGAGATTTAAAGCACTATCCAAAGATCCGTTAATAAGTGTTACAGCACACTGATTTCTGAAATCATTAAACAGCGAATTGGTCTTATTCATGGTGACTTCACTTCTGAAACGATTAAGTTCAGAACGAAGAGCAGTAATTTCCCCCTGCAACAAGGAAACATTTTCTAATGTCGATTTTAAATTGGTCATGATGATACACATCAAATTGATTCTTTGTGTTAGAAATGTATATCAGAAGATGTCTTTGTCTACTTTTATAACAAAATAGTATATTAAGATGCATGTATTAATAGTCTTTGGTGATAACTCATGGAGTTAGAAGATATCGACAACTACGTACAGAATGCCAGTATAGAAGAACTCAAAGCCCTCGGTTTCCTCGGTCAATGGATGATGGAAAACAAACCGAAATACTGCATATGCACATGTAAGTGTGACTCAAAATGTGAGCTTGTGAAAGCCCTGGGTGGAGCTTTCCAGACAGCAGGTCAGAGGTTGCAGAGTCAGTAAGTGGAATCCATCAGGATTCTGCTTTCTCATTTTCTGTGATTCGTGTGAATCTAGTAACTAATAGCATGAGGATATAACAAATGACAGACCAAAAAAAGGCTCCAGTATTCTGTGAGAAATATTGCATTATATGCAAAGGAGCACGTGCTGGGAACAGCATTTGTAAATCACTGCAGAACTTCGAGTTGAAGTTAACAGGTCCCAATGGTTGCCCGTGGGGTAAGGCAAGAACTAAATATTACGGTGTCACACCTGATCAACCAATTCCAAAGTAAATATTCAAAAGTAAAGTAAGAGGATATACATTACGTTAGTTGAAGACATTTAAACATAAAGGAGTTTTGTCGGGTAGCGGAGGTTATCCTAAAAACAAGGAAAAATGAAAGAAATGAAAAAAAAAAAGAAATAGGAGGAAAAAATGTCACTTGAAGTTTATGGTGACATAAAAAACAGAGGGTTAATCAGAATCTTCTGTTGCATGATCTATTAACCCATGCCCCTACGGAATAAAACAGCACGAAACTTACAACTAATCCGATTATGTATCCATAAACAGATTCTAATATTACTGTAAAATACATGGGAACAATTATAAATATAGTCAACAGTAATAGTCCGCCAGATAACACCAGCAAGCTATTTTGAATTACACATCTCTTCCTATCGTTTTTACCGTTTAAATCCAAATTTACTTTTTGAATTCTACCTATCTTCTTATCAGTTTCACCATTTAAATTCAAATTTGACGATTGCATATTGTAAAGTTGTAAGTTTATATATATATAACTTTTATAACATTATTTTTAATGCAATTGACTATATCACTATTATCAATGTATTTAACTGTATCATTATTTTTAATGTACATATGTATAACATTATTAATGATGTACATTGTAGATTTTATTTCCTTTTCTGAGTTATTTGCTACATTTTATACTCAGAATGTATACTGATAAAGCAGTCTTTGATCAGCTTATAGAAGATGCCAATACAATGAAAGATCTCCCTGTTGTAAAAAGTGTCTGGGAGCAATTAATACAGTTGGTTTTGAAAACTAGGTAGTTAGTTCAGTTCCTTGTTGAGAAAAGGAAGACTATTGACTTCGGTAAACCTGAATTTACTATTGATAGACAGGAGTTACATTTTTCCGCATGAAATGTAAAGTATCTAACTCAACACCCACAGGGTTCTTTTACAAACATGACATAATTAAAGAAAGAGGAGAATAGTATGGCAAGATATTGTAAGATATGCGGAGCAAAAAGCGGAAGGTGCAACCATCTGATAGTTGACTTTGGTGAGAGGGAAGAATCCAGCGAGAAAAGCAAGGACGATGCAAATAAATCTGAAACCAAAATTTGACAGTTTATAAAAATTACGGAGACTTTTCGGGGCATTTCTCCCTTTCTCCATCGTAATTATCCAAAATAACAAGAAAAATATGACTATATCCGAGATAATAACATATTCATAGCATAAGTTCATAAAAATTCAATTGTACTTAATAACTGTCAAATTCTATACGGCCAAAAAATGAAACTGTCAAACTTGGGCTGAAACTCAAAAGTAGCCTTTTATAGTTACACCTTTCACGAATATCTTTTTAAAAACGTGATAAAAAAGATCCTTAGATTCTAATCCATAGATCCCTCAAATCCTTTGATACGATTCTTACATGAAATGAATCCAAGTAAGAACAGTTTAGCCTATGATCTACAAGAACCTTTCAGATTCCTTGTTGATCTTGCCGTTATCAACCTTATAGAAACTGAAAGAATGGATGCTAAAGCCATCATTAGAACGGAAAGTTACTCTCTCAGATTGAAGCTATCAGGTGCAAAGAAAGTAACTGAAGAGTTCCAAAGCTGGATGAATCAGAAAGTTCCATATCAGATAAACTCAGTAACGTGGAGTTATTCTTTGTTATTAAAAACTAGGGAATCGGCTCAGTATCTATTGGTAAAAGGAAGGCTATAGTGTTCAGCAAGCCCGAATTCAGTATTGGTAGGCAGGATTCAGAAGAGATTAGAAAGAAAATACTGAGTATTTCTTATACTGATTGGAAGAACCTGGGATTCTCAAAAGGTACATTACATTATATGAAACAGAATGCTAAGGCTGATAAGCCATTTACTTTGAATGCTCATGTGAGGGAAAGGCTCATTTAAATTTTAGTAAACGGAAAAGCCCTTTAGATGGCTTGTAAATTCTATCCGGGAAGTTTTCGACAAGTTTCCAGATGCATCCGTTGACAGTTTTGGGATGAAAATTTGGATCTGACTCCTTAATCTTAGAGAGCAGTTCTGACCAGTGCAGACCTTCTGGATGCTTCTCGAGTAACTCAAATGCTTTTGCGTTTATACGTTCAGTAACTTTGGATGATTGCATACTTGGTTTTGGTGTTTCTACCATACAAATATTATTTACTTTTATGCCAATAAATATTTTGTTGAAAGCCAGCCCGAATTTACTATTGAGAGGCAGGATTCTGATGATATAAGGCAAAAGATACTCACCCAATCATGAAAAATGAAGGAAGAAAGAAATATATGACCAATTCAAACAATTGTGTCTTGTTGAAATTGAGATTGAACACATGACAGGCAAAGAAGCCATTGAACTTGTAAGAATGAAGAAAAAATGCGGTTGATGAATAGCACAAATGGGGACAAGTAGTAGAGCAAAAAATTAGATTAAAAACGATTTGTATTCGGATATGACCTGCTTATTATGAGCAAGTCACTCCCATATACGATATTAGATATTGTTCTCCTTTGATTTCTTTTTAAGTTTCAGGTTCATTTAGTTATTCATCAGTAACAGGTCATTTATTTGCGTTCTTCTGAATAATGTAGAATGCATAACCATATTCATCTGGGTATTCTCTGAAGAGCTCTATCTCTTTTCTGTTAAAACTAAGAATCGTTTCTGCATCGGTATTTCCTTTATACCTATCACTGATATCATCGATTCTTTTTTCCAGATGGGAGTAAAAATCATACCAGATAGAAGCTGGCAGTTTAAAGTGGTCAATGATATCATATCCTACTGCCGTGATAACTTTTTCAGTGTCAGGTATGTTCATGATACTAGGATATATATCCTGCCAGAATTGAAGCACTTTCGAAGAAGGTTCATCCGTGAACCATGTGTTCTCTGTCACTGCCATATAACCCCCTTCTTTCAGAAACTGTTTCCAGTAGCTAATTCCTTTTTCAAAACCAAGGATAAAGATGGAGCTTTCTGCCCATACGATGTCGAATTCTCCTGCTTCAAAAGGCAGGTCATCCATGGAAGCACAAACTGTGCTAATCCTTTCATCAAGTCCTTCTTTAACTGCATTTTCCATCAGTTTATCCAGAAAAGGCTGGTAAATGTCAGTTGCAGTGATGTGACAATCGTTGCAGATCTTCGCAAGATGTATTGTCTGCATGCCCACACCACAACCAATGTCAAGGATCTTAGTGCCTGCCGGAAGGGAAGAAAGCAAATTAAAGGCTTTTTCAGTACATTCATTACTGCCAGGACCCTGCCTGGGCAATCCATCAAATATCTCAAAAATTGGCGATTCTGTCATAAAGCTTGTAAATAGATAACTGTTTAAATCTTTTGTGGTCTCGGGATAATGATTGCGCTTTCATCAATGTGTTTCTTAAGATTTTTCAAGCTCTCTAACTTGATTCTGATTTGTTCTTCTGATTTCATCTCTCGCACTTCCTTTATTAGGGGGTTTTGGAAAATCAGCAATTTAGGTTTTGCATTTTATCTATTAAAGATACTTGAAAACTTAAGCGTACAAAAAATCATCTTTTTCAATTTTGTAAAACTTCTCTCTCAACCGGCTTAATCATGTTAAATTAAAATAAAAAAACTAAAGGTTTTGCTTAATCTATGCACTAGCGTACAAAAAATCAGAGATAACTATATCCT
>DAKU01000114.1 GCA_002508425.1 Methanosarcinaceae archaeon UBA470 | reverse complement strand
TTGGAGGTAGATTGGCTGCTTGCAGGTGTTTTTTTCGAAAGCCTGCCAGAAGTGGTGGAAAAAATTGAACCTGCAGAAATCAGAAAATGGGCAGGCACAGGTCTCAAAGTATATGAAAAAGATAAAAAAATAGCAGTGGATTACTTTGCTTTTTCGCCATCCTTGCTGGAAGATCTGGATGTAAAGGAACTCGAAGCATGGGCTCTTAAAGGTATCAGTATTTTCGAAGAAAATTCTCTTCGTGGCAGACCTTACTTTTCCCTCAAGTCTAAGAGTTCTACGGATACAGTCGAAGAGCTTAAAGGTGGAGTTGCCCTGAAAAAAGTTGCAAATATCCTCAGATATTATGCCGTCGGTCTTTCAGGTGTGGATTTCAGTATCCGTTCAAAGCATGTTCTTCCTCTGGCTGAAGGTCTTGATTTTATTAATCCCATTATTGCTGGTAATATAATCTACCTGGAACCCAAGATTAAGGAATATGGAAGTTTTGAGGACAACTTCAATATGTATAAGCTGAGTGTGATGCACGAAGTGGGACATGTGCAGTTCAGCACAAAAGAAATATCTACAAAAGCAGCCGCTCCACTACTTGAAAAAATGGGATTAATGGTTAGAAGTGATGCAGAAACAGTGGACATCTCGAGTTTCTTCTCTGCTTTTTCAAATCATCTTCTTGCAGTTGATCTCATGGGTATTATAGAGGATGCAAGAATAGAATACCTGATATTCGCTTCTTACGGCGGCTTGCGCGAGAAGTTCAGATCTATCAGGGATCAGCTCCTGCAGTTAAGGTCTATCCCTGAAAATGATATCGAAAAGTTCATAGAAGCTCTTCTATGGCTTTCTACTGGTAACGAGCCGGTTTTTGGAATGGACAAAATGATGAGCCATGCCTTAAATGTTTCCAGGGATCTGCTAAAAAAAGTATTACATCCGTATTCTTCAATCCTGGAATCCTTAGAAGCAACTTTTGGGATCTATACTTTGCTAGAATGTCTTTACGGTCCTCTGGAAAGTCTCCAATACACACAGATAAAAAATCTGGAATATAGAGGCATAGGCATTTCTGCTTTGACAGAGGATGAACCTGCTTCCGCAGACCCTTATGAACACATGCTTGCAAGGTTTGTACCTCAGTGTCAGGAAAGCAAGGAAGAAGAGAAGAAGGAAGAACAACCCGACGAAATGTTCCAGGATCAAAACTATGCTATTCCAAATAACTGGAATGTGCGTGGCAGTTTCAGATATGATGAATGGGATACTGTAATCAATGATTACAAATCTGGCTGGTGTGTAGTGAAAGAAATAGAACCTGTTGGAGAATCCGGAGAATATTTTGATGAGGCTATAATTCGCTACAGTAATGAGATAGCCCTCATCAGGCGTGTTTTTAGCACAATGAAACCAGAATCTTTCCACAAACTAAAAGGACAGACAGATGGCACTGAGATCGACATCGATGCATTCATGGAGTCTATAATTCAGAAAAGATGTGGGGAGAATCTTGATGATCGTTTTTATGTTAGATGGGATAAGCGGGAGAGAGATGTGGCTACTCTTTTCCTTGTGGATGTAAGTGCTTCCACTTCAAAAAAGTTGAGCAATGAGGGACAGAGTATAATAGATGTGGAAAAAGATTCTCTTATTATTATGAGCCAGGCGCTGGAAAGCATTGGTGATAAATATGCTATCTATGCATTCTCAGGTCATACACGCAATGACGTGGAATATTACGTCATAAAAGAATTCGATGAGGAACTTTCTGATTCAGTGGCCCGTCGGATTAGCTCTTTGGAACCTGTGGCTAACACAAGGCTTGGGCCTGTAATTCGACATTCTATTGTGAAATTGGAAAAGGTTCAGGCGAGGACAAAGATGATAGTGCTTCTCTCAGACGGAGAACCTTATGATACTTGTCATGGCGAAGGGGCGTATGAAGGACGCCTGGCGGAAGAAGATACACGTGTAGCTATCCAGGAAGGAAATGCCCGCAACATACATTTCTTCTGTATAACTGTAGATAAGAATCCGGGGAACTATCTTAATGCTATTTTCTCAAATGTGGGTTACACGATAATTGATAATGCACAGGTACTGCCTGCAAGGCTTCCGGCATTGTACAAAAGGCTCACTACGTGAATGTGGTTTATAGGTACCATAAGTAATGTTATTTTAGTAATGTTATTTTATAGCTGAGTTTTGCTAACATGCCAGGTAAACGGCAGGCTAGTTTTTAAACTTAGATGTACTTACTAATACAATATAATTAAATAAAATATATAAATGGGGTATTATATGATCGGTTATCTGGCAGGAACGCTTACAACTCTTGCTTTTGCACCTCAGCTTCTGAAAGCTTTGAAGACTAAGTCCACAAAAGATATCTCATTACTGATGCTTTTGTGTTCTACAACGGGTATGACACTATGGTTGTATCATGGACTACTGATCAAAGATATGGCTTTGATACTGGCTAATTCTGTATCGATAGCCTTGGCTTCAATGCTACTCGTGTATAAATTAAAGAAAGATTACTGGGGCTTGAATGTGCAGTAGCTATCAATAATAATATGATCTAAAGAACCTATTATAATCGATAAAAGGAATTTAAAAAATGAAGTGCAGTACAGGTTATGTACTCACTTCAGTTAGAAATTATTAATTAGAGTAGTTAGTATCTCTTTGGTGGCCTGTGCTTCTGGTAGCATTCCCTGCAGTAAACAGGTCTGTCACCGGATGGCACGAATGGGACTTCAGTTTCCTGTCCACAGTCAGCGCAGGTTGCCTTGTGCATTTCCCTTGGACCGCTTGGCCTGAATCCACCGCTTCCGCCTCTTGGGCCACCGCTTCCGCCGGACCTGTATCCACCGCTTCCGCCTCTTGAACCGCCACTTCCGCCGGACCTGAATCCGCCACTTCCGCCTCTTCTGTCGTTGTTCATATCTGATCTGATATCCTTTGTTGTTTTATTGTATTAGTTTGTCTCAAACAAATGAGACTGAGAACTCGTGCATGACCTCGTCAATTGGCTTAAAATCTCCACTTTTGCAAAAACCACAAACTGCGGAAGGCATAGCTGTATCTTTCGCAACACCTCTGAAGAAGGTATTAGAAACAGCTCCAGTTGAGACCGAATAATTAATTTTGATCAATACAACTCATTCTCTGTATTCAGTCAATTAACCTAAAAGAAGCAAACAGAAACGGTATTATCCTTTTCTTTACTCGCCAACTAAGCTAACTGCAATTGTCATACTGGCATTTTTAATATATATACTTATTGCTTTCAAGGAAAAACGTAACATCAAAAGGCATCATAGCTTAGCCTTCTATTATTTTTAGATCCCTTTCTTCACCTTCAGCGTTAAAACATTTCCAGCTTTGAAGGTCATAGGGGTATCCTACTATTATATGATAATGTCCTGTTTTTCCAAACATTTGCAGATCTGCCACAGATGGTTTGATAATTCCTTTTGGATGACTGTGCACTGAACCTACTGTAGAAATATTAGGCATCATAAATAGTTTAAGCATGGCACTACTGTCTCCAGACTCTGTTCCTGGTAAGAACAGCACTTCAGTGATGATGCTATCTTCTACCTGGAGTAAACCGGCAAATTCATTCGGATAAGATGATTTACTTACCTCGAGAATAAATTCCAGAGTTCCCCTAGCAATACCTCTAATTTTCTTCATTGAATATGAATGACAACTAAATCTATATAGGGTTTTAGTTAAAACCTCATACACTCAATGCAGCGACCATGGATCCCAAAAAGCTCCAATTATAAAGTCCTACAAGGATGTTGTTGATGGTAAGAACTATACCAAGTGTCGCCACTGAAGACTTTAATCCTTCTTTTAAGTAAGGTGCGATTTCATGTTTGCAATTGTTAAGTATGTATAAATTGAATACAAGCAAGGCTACAAACAACAGTTTAAGCAGCAGTAAGCCATAAATTCCACTAGTAGAGATTAGCGGACTAAGAAGTATATTGCCTTCCTGGCCGTTAGGCAAAGCATATGCTGTGCTTAGCCAATCACCTATTACATAGAATAGAATAATAACGCGTATTTCCCATAGAATACTTCTAAGGGAAAAATTAGTGCAGTTGCTCATTACACCACCTGGGTAGAGTTACTGGTAATCCATTATTAATATTTATCTATATTCAAGTGAATATTATAGAATAAATCCAATATTACAAGTAACTAAAATAATTCCATTTAATACTTCTTACTAATAGCAAGGCTGCGAATAAAAGAAAATAGAGAAAGAACTAGTTTTGATCAGTTTTATAAGTATTTGTTCTTACTTATAAATCAAAACACCCCGTGGTAAGCCAAATATGTATAATATATGAACATTGCTATGGTCATTGTTATCAGTACTATGGCACCATCGATTATTTCTTTTTCATGTCCTCGTATTTGTATTACGGGGCTTTGAGCCATTTCTGTTTCGTGTCCGTGTACTTCTGTCATGGTCAATCATTAAATTATGTTCGGGTCTACTATATAAAAGTACTCATATTACCATGATTAATAATGAGTTTTGTTTTTAATGAATATTCGTGTATATTCATTATGTTACGAAATATGGATCCGAAAATTAAATGATAATTGATGTCGGTAGATTTTTAGACAATCCTTAGTATCTAGAACTACTTAATGTGCAAGGAGCAAAGAAATTGAAAGAAACAAATACGTCACTTCTAAAATTGCTGGGTAATGATCATTTTTCAGCTTATTGCAAGATCGAATTACTTGATGCAAGTCCAGGATATGCAAAAGCTCGCATGCTCATTTCAGAGGAACACCTCAATGGTTTTGGTACTGTTCATGGAGGTGCTATCTTCACTCTTGCTGATCTTGTCTTTGGGAGTGCTGCAAATGCCCATGGAAGAATAGCAATGGCAATAAACTGTTCCATAGCTTACGTGAAAGCGGCAAAGAAGGGTTATTTGACCGCAGAAGCCAAAGAGGTATCTATAGGCTATAAATTGGCAACTTATACAGTTACCATAACAGATGATGAAAATGATCTAATAGCAACCTTCCAAGGTACAGCATACAGAAAAAGTGAAAAAATAGAAGATCTGCTAGCATAGGAATAATACAAAAATGAAATGCAAATCCCTAGATCTGTTTATTGTGGAATATTTTGATTGATTCATTTCAATTCGCGAGGCTGCTTCTTTTCAGGAAGTACCGGAAGTGGCATGGTATTCACCAGTATGGGACTTTCCACTTCTTTGGCGCGTTCAAGTAACAGTTCCTTTCCTTTTTGTGTCATTGCGAACAGAGGTACTGCCGTACCTACCTGTGCTATTGGCTTTATAATATCCCGCAGGTTTTTGGATGCACAGGCTGTAGCAATATCAATGTATTTGATAAGTTCGGAAGCATTTTCTTTGGTCAGGCCTGTGGTATGAGCAGCAATTATGTATAGATCCAGATCATGAATTCTTTCAAGTTCTCTAAGCTTTGAAGCCGTCAAAGCATCAACAACAGAAACAGCTATTTTCTTGTAACCCATTTGTGCTGCTTTTTCCACACCCGCAACAGGGTCAATACTTGCATTCTGCGGATCAAGCACTGTGCCATTTCTTTGTTCAATACCTTTTATGACCTCAGTAATTGGATCAGTTTCCACAAGCCCTGAGATTCTTGCGCCCATTCCCTGCACCAGT
>DAKU01000101.1 GCA_002508425.1 Methanosarcinaceae archaeon UBA470 | reverse complement strand
ATATCAACAAGAAGGTACTGGAAGCCGGAGCACAGTGGGTTAGAGATAATCTGTAAAGATAAATTTCCTAGGTGCTTTGCTTCTTTTTCCTTTTTCTCTAAATAGAAAAGTTCCCGGAAGTCTATTTAAAAATAGTATTCATTTGAATACGTGATTGAATAGCAAGGAGTTCTACATTACCTACTTTTCATCCTTTGATAGCTGATCAAGAGCACATAATACATGAGCAGTACCAAATACACTATCCAATGGCACAACAAATCCTATTCCACATCCTGGATCATTAATACCTGAATCCTTTATGGCCTCTATTATCTCATCTGTTATTCCAGCTTCTACTATTGTCAAAACGATCTCTTTTTCAGGTTCTATCATCAGACCAAGCAGGCTTTTGTTCTCATGCACCCCGGTACCACGACCGAATAAGATAGTACCCCCTTTAGCTCCTGCTTTTCTGGAAGCCGTTACAACCTTATCTCCCCAGCCCTTTTTTACAATCGTTACTACCAGAGAAAATTGATTTTCTTGCGACATTACCTCATCTCCTTTTATATTTCACATATATACCAAGAAGCATAACAAATATGATAGGTGCCAAAGCTATCATTGCAATAAGCCCAAAGCCATCAACCACGGCATCTCTTTCACTGTGTGAAGAAGCCATACCCACGACCATTGACATAAGGAATGTTACAGCCATGGGACCAGTGGCAACTCCTCCTGCATCAAAAGCAATACCAATAAAGTCTTTATCAGATAACCATAGTAGCACCAATGCTAACAGATAACCAGGAACAATGATGTATAGAAAGGGTATGCCATAGACCATTTTAGCCATCGCGATAGCAACAAATACAGCAACGCCAAAAGATAAAGTGTAAAGCATAAGCTTTGATCGTATATATCCGCTTGAAGACTTCTCTATCTGATAACAGAGTACCCGCACAGCAGGCTCAGCGAATGTGGCCAGAAAACCAAGAATAAAACCTATTGGTATCAGAATCCACATTTGTTCAATGCTGCCAAAGAATTCTCCGATTTTAAATCCAATGGGGAAAAATCCATTGTAAACCCCATACAGGAATAATATCATTCCTACAGCCGTCATTAACATGCCTATGAAGATCTTGATGAGCTCAAAGGAAGGAAGTTTGAGATATTTCAGCTGGAAAAATATAAAAAATATCACAAGGGGGAAAAGCGCCTGAAGAACCTCAATTGTGATGTCTAGAATTCCTTCCATAGATTCCAACTCAATGCGATATAATTCCTAAGATCATCAAGCTCAGGATCGGACCAAGAGATGCAAGCCCTATCAATCCAAAACTCTCCGAAAGTTCAGACTTGCCTTTAAGAACAGAAGAGATTCCAAGTCCAAGAGCCAGAATCACAGGCACTGTCACTGGACCCGTGGTCACACCGCCTGAGTCATAGGATATTGCAAGATACTCAATTGGTGTAAAGAAGGATAGTAAAATTACGATCAAATAACCGACAAATAACATATGCTTCAGAGGAATACCATAAATTATTCTGAGCATAGATGCGGCTACAAAGAAACCGACACCCAAGGCTATAGAAAGTATCAGCATATTGCGCGGTATGCCATTATCCGAGACGGATTCGATCATGGTGCTCAGCACCCTTACATCCGGTTCAGCTACCGTTGCCATAAAAGAAAGTAAGAATGCTATCACCACAATGAATATCACCGAGCCATGCTGTGGCAGATCAGCGCCGATGGCTTCTCCAATGGGCAACATCCCTAATTTAACGCCCATCAGGAAAAGACCCATACCCAATATCACAAATATGGCTCCTTTAAGAAAAGTTATCACAAGACCGAGATCCACACCTATAAACAGCAGCATAATTACCAAGACTGCTACTGTTAATGGCAATATTGCCTGTACTACTTCTTTATATGTCTCTTTGAAGCCTTGTATCATAAAATATGTTCCTTAAGATGTGGTTTTAGTTATTGTGGAGATAAATTAAAAGCCTTTCTATAATGAGTGATACATATTTGCCATTACATTGAATTTTAGTAGAATTATAAGCAGAAATAAAGTCCAATTTATGAAAGCTTCACGAGACTTCTCATCCCTTAAAGATGTACTAACAAACTGTCTTTGATCTACAGTATTAACCTTTCTGAAAGAGCAGGTAATTCAATAAAAGACAAAAAGGGTTATAGTATTCATCTTTCCCTTTACATTCACATCTCATGGAATCACAAGTACCGGTCTTTTTGCATGCCTTACCACATTCTCTGCAACACTTCCAAGAAGGATATGACTGAGCCCTGTTATTCCCAGTGTTCCCATCACTATGAGATCTATATCGTTTTTGTGGCAAAACCCGTGATCCCATCTGCGGGAGTTCTACCACTAATGATCACAGGTTCTACTTCCACTCCTTCTTTGTTACCTATATCCACCACATATTCAGTAGCCTTCTTACCTTCTTCCATTAGGTAGCTCTCCAGCGCCTTTGCCCACATCTCACCACGCATGGCAATAGCGAAACCTGCACGGGATACAACATAAAGAGTTTTGATTTTAGCATTATTACTTTTTGCCAATCATATACCCCAGTTTACGGCATTTTTTACATTATCGGATCCATCCGTGGCTATTAATATCGTTCTTATATCTAAACTCATACTTACTGAACCCAATAAAGGTTTAAGATTTACACATAATATATTTGTTAGTTGAACCTTTAAATACAGACCTATTAGATAAATCCAGCAAATATAGGTATGTAATCATATCATAAAAAGAAAGAAGAAAAGATCAAATATTTGTTATGCCAGACTGAACTGCCTTTTAAGATCAGATATTGACAGATATGACCTTGTAGTAGGGAAAAGTTCATGCCCTTTCATACGAGCAACCTTCGGAAGAAACAGCCTCCGTATCTCCTCCCAGGAAATTTCTTAGATGGCACAGCCTTTCCGGTTTCCCAAGCACGATAAGTATATCACCTGACAGAAGTTGTGTATCACCTGTCGGATTCTCTATAATCAGTTCACCTCTGCGAATGGCCAGTACTGTTGCACCATGTATGTTTCTCATATCCGCATCTTTCAGGGTGCTTCCGTGAATGGTACTGCCTTCCTTGATCTTAAAAGATGTAACATCCAGCCCGGGCAAATCATCTTTAAGGTTAAACGCATTCTTGTTAGTTTGAATGGAATGCTGTCTTAACATGGAATAACCGTTTGCACGTATCTCCTTTGTAAACGAATAAATATCCTCTTCAGGTACCAGGTACTTTTTAAGAAGACGACTAAATATCTCCACAGATGTTTCATACTCCTCGGGAATGACCTCATCAGCACCCAACTGAGTGAGGGTTTTGATCTCACTCATATATCGGGTCCTTGCGATAATGTAGATCCTGGGATTCATCCTTTTCGCGACATCTATTATTGCCCTTGTAGCTATGAAATCCGATATACCGACTACTAGTACCCTTGCAGCCTTTATGTTGGCAGAATCAAGGACCACTTCATGAGTTGCGTCCCCATAGTATATCCTTTCTCCCTGTTTTCTTTCATGGCGCACTGTCTCCGGGTTTGTCTCTATAATGACATAAGGTATGCCTGCGGTCTTTGCAGCATTGGAGACTGTTTTCCCGTTGAATCCGTAACCTACAATGATAAGATGATCGTGCAATTCCTCTTCTTCTTCTCCAGCTACCATATTAGTTGAGTACATACCCATGCTCTTTGCATATAGACCGTTGATCAATATGGGATTCTTCGTCTTGTTCAGTATCTTACGCGAGAGGCCATGTGAGAAAGTCATCACAAAGGGTGTAGCTGCCATAGTGACTATAGAAACCGCAAGGAAAGCCTGATAAAGACCTTCATCGAGGAGCCCGTAAGACCGTCCGAAATTTGAAAGGACAAATGAGAACTCCCCCACCTGGGCCAGCGACATACCTGTAATAATTGTGGTTCGCAGAGGATATCCCAATATGAATGTAACAAGTCCTGCTGCCATGGACTTCACAAAAATGACCACTGCAGCAAGTGCCATGAGGATGGCTATATTCTCAAGGAAGAAACCGACATCCATCAGCATTCCGATGGATACAAAAAAGAAACTTATAAAGACATCCTTAAAAGGCATCATATTGCCGACTGCCTGATGACTGTACTCTGATTCCGATATGATGAGACCCGCCAGGAATGCTCCGAGAGCCAGTGACAAACCTGCTTTGGAAGTGAGCCATGCAGTGCCGAACACTGTGAATATGATGGTCAGAAGAAATAGTTCCCTGTTCCGTGTCCTGGCAATCCTGAAGAGCAGTGCAGGCATAAGCCATCGTGCACTTATGATCACAAACAGCATGATACCAAGCCCCTTCAAAAGGAAGGTGGCAGAACTGTCCCCTGAAGTGGATGGTACACCTGCCAGTATGGGCGTGAGAAGTATCATGGGAACAATTACAATATCCTGAAATATTAGTATACCAAGGGAGATTTTACCGTAGGTGGTGTATGTTTCTCCCTTTTCCTGAAACAGTTTGAGAACTATAGCAGTACTGCTAAGGGATACCAAGAATCCCAGAAAAAGAGCAGTACCGGAACTATAACCCATATAAAGGGAAATGTAATAGACCAGTGCTGTAGTAATCACTACCTGCAACCCACCACCCACGAGCACGAATCTTTTGATGTCCCATAGTTCTTTGATGGACATCTCGACTCCTATTGTGAACAGCAACAGAATTATTCCTATCTCTGCAAGTGTCTCTACCTGCTCTGCTTCATGGATTATTCCGAGCACATAAGGTCCTGCTATTATTCCCGTCACAAGGAAACCAAGAACTGGCGATAACCTGATCCTGTGGAACAGTAGCAGAATAAGTATAGATAAACCAAAAATTATTTCGATGTCAGTGAACAGTGTAAGGTCCATATTTCAGCCAATCGGTTCTGTTTGAACCGAAACTATAAAGATGTTTTGACTTTGGCATCTTTTCTCTTGAATATGCAAGCCATCTTGAGAACCCTTTACAGAAAAACACGTTTTGGATCGTAAATATGCTTGATTTCAGGAGAGACCCATAAGAAACGTTCTATAAGACAAACTGCAATCATTCGTTTAAACTGCTGTGCCTCATGGATTGTGATTTGGTCCAATGATTATGTACAGCCTTACAATTGTGATATTCCGGCAAACGGTGTTTCAAGCAAAAAGATCCTCCGCAAAAGGGACATCTATAAGGTATCTTCATACCCATCATACCACGTATTGTTTCATGACAATAATCACATTTCATATTAATCATAATTTAAAGAGGATATTGTTTAAAATATTAATGCACCTTAAATGCTTTCTATTTACCCTTATACTGTCCCATGATCACATAAAAATCAGAGAAGAAAGCAAGGATAAAAAACTTGACACAACATAGAAGGGAGATGAACTACTGTTACTTTAGCCTCTCAACCATCTGCCCCATCCTGAAAGAACCATCAGTGACCTTTTCCTTAAGATCTTCAGCCATCTTCAGTGCTCTCTTGCGGTCTGACTGACGCAGTACAATGGGTACTTCCCTGTAGCTTTCTGCATCACAATACTTCAAATTCGCCTTGAGGCTTCCAAGACTTGCAGTAAATACACCTGCTGGGCACAGGGTGGAACACAGACCACAGTTAAAACAGAGAGACCTGTCCAATATTAGTTTACCGTTATTCCAGTAGATAGCATCCATTGGGCATTTATCTTCAGCTTCGCACGTTGGACACTGGCAGCATGCAGATGGTTTGAACGTTACTGCCAGGTCCACATCCTGCCACACGTTCCCGTAATTCGCCTGTCCAATGGGCTTTCTGCAATCAACATCCATTACAGGAAGTGTTATGTCACTATCTGTTGTTTTGATGGCATCAAGTACAGCCTGACTTGTTACTGGTATGGGAATGGCCCAAGATACGATACATTCCGGACCGGCACTAGTAGTAAATCCACCCATGAGCTGAGGATCCATGCCATGCATATCTGCAAACCCCATCAGATTTGGCTTTGCTGCACTGCTACGTGTACCGCTTCCTATGACAAAACCCTCGCTACCATTCATGAGGAAGCGGGTACCAATACCAATGGTTTCAAGAAGAGGATCGTTCTTAACAGGATTAATCTCTCCACAGCCTGAGACAGTAGCTCCAGAAAGATCCGGATTGAAACCTGTTGCATGGAAGATAGTGTTCACAGCTTTCGAAGAGCAATTAACGAATGCCGAATAGTTCTTGAAGCAGTGCCTGGTTCCGAACAAACGGGCAAAGGGCATTTCATCCAGAGTGATACATGACTTGAAGGTGTCATTCTCATCTGTGATCACAGAAACCTCGATTTCCTTGCGTTGTACCATCTCCCTGAAAAGATGTCCAGCCCCATAATCAGGCCGGAGGTTAGAATGAGAGGTTCCAAAAACCATAAGGTCAAGTATCCCAAGCCTCTCGTTAGGACATGGACCAACAAAAGCAGGGACACCATTCAGAAAGATCTTTTTTGCGCGTGTGAACTGCCTGGGAGCCTCTATCGGAAAAGACATAACTGCATACGTGCCGCTCATAATGGCTCGTGTAGCTGTGGTCACCACATCCACACCTTCCAGCTTTACATCTTTTCCTTCCCTGATAAACTGACAGATCTCATGGGCGGTCATGACCACTGCTTTTCCTTTATTGACCTTGTCACATATCTCCTGCACACTACGTTCCATGAAATTTCTCCCTTAGGGCTTCAAGATATAGTCGGATTTGAACAAACGCCGTGCCTTTGACGTATCTTCTGCCGATCCAAGCACTATACACAAATCATTTACCATAAGAACCGTATTCGCATCTGGATTTGGCACGACTTTTTCTTTACGCTGTATGGCAAGTAAGGTTATTCCATATTTATTCCGAAGACCTGTTTCTGCAATGGTCTTTCCAGCAATGTAGGAATCAATTTCTACGTTTAATGTTATCATCTGTACACCAGGCAGGTTGGCGCATATTTTCTCTGTATCTGTCACTTCAGTCGTATAGCTGCGCAGCATCTTATAGCCATCAGCACGCACTTCTTCAATGAATTTCTCTATCTGGTCACGAGATACCCCATATTTATCTAGTAACCTTGCAAATATCTCAATGGAAATCTCATATTCCTCAGGAACTACCTCATCTGCTCCGATTTCGTACAAATGAGCCATCTCTTTCAAGAAGCGTGTTCTTGTTATGATGTATATATTAGGGTTCATCCTCTTTGCAAGACTTATAATTTTGCGGGTGTCCAATGGGTCCGAAATACCAATGACAAGGACTCTTGCTTTCTCTACAGAAACGTGTTCCAATATCAAAATATCAGTTGCATCACCAAAACATATGTTTTCGTCACATAGTCTTTCCTTCATGACCGTTTCGGGGTTCATATCAAGGATTATATATGGAATACCACTTGCGCGAGCAACTTTAGAAATAGTCTTTCCGTTCAAACCAAAACCAACTATTATCGCATGGTCTTTTAGTTCTTCTTCTTTCTTACCTGGTGCCAAATTAGCTGAATACAGTCCTTGTTTCATTCTTTCAGGAATATGAGGTGCCTTTTGGGCCATATCGGCTACCCTGGGAGACAAATCGATTACTATGGATGTAGCACCCATAGTGATTATTGATACTGCCAGAAAACTCTGGTATGTGGTGCTGTCAAGCAGACCAAGGTCAAGGCCGGACTTTGAGAGCACAAAAGAGAATTCTCCTACCTGTGCGAGAGCAAGCCCCACCAGAATGGATGTTCTGAAAGGATAACCAAGCAGGTAAGTAACTGCACCAGACACTGTTGCTTTTAAAAGCAAGACTACAAATGCCATGGACAACAACCATGTAAAGTTTTCTAACACGTTGCTGATGTTCAGAAGCATTCCGATGGATACAAAGAAGAAGCTCATGAACATGTCCTTAAATGGCATCAGATTGCCCAGTGCCTGATGGCTATATTCAGATTCTGAAATAATCAGGCCCGCAAGGAATGCACCCAAGGCAAGAGAAAGCCCAATATATGCTGTGATCCAAGCAACCGTCAAGCCGATGAACACTATGCTTAAAAGGAATAACTCACGGTTGCGGGTCTTAGCGATTTGGTAAAGAAGAGATGGTACAAGTGTTCTTGCACTGAGCACTACAATGGCTATTATTACTATCGCCTTTAATAACAATATTGGTAATGAGCTGCTTAACCCATCTGTTGAACCTGCAAGTATGGGTGTCACCAGGATTAGAGGTACTGTAATTATATCCTGAAAGATAAGAATGGCTAAAGATATACTCCCCTGGGGGGTATATATCTCAGATCTTTCCTGGAGTTGTTTAAGCACAATAGCAGTGCTACTGAGAGAAATAAGAAAACCAACGAACAATGCAGATGGTGCACCCATCCCTACTTTCATAGCTAAAAAGTATGTTGTGATAATTGTAAGTGCAACTTGCAGAGATCCACCTATTAATACAGAACGTTTTATTTCCCATAAATCTCTGAGAGATAGTTCCGCACCAATGGTAAACATCAGAAGAATTACTCCAATATCAGAGACAGTTTCTACCTGTTCCACAGAAGTGACTGCTCCTAAACCATGTGGACCCACAATTATACCGGTAAGCAGAAAACCCACTACAAGAGGTATTCCTAATCGGTAAAAAATCAATAGGATGAATATGGACATCCCAAATATTATATTAATATCAGTGAGCAGTAGATCTTCCATAAATGTCACATTAAGATCAAGTAAACAGTTATATTATATTTTCGTTTGAAAAATAATATGAACAAAAATATAACCCATTTTTATTCCACGTTAAGTATGCTTGCCAGCTCAAGACCTTCAGTTCCAAGTTCTGCTAGCCTGTTAAAAAGTTCTTCTTTTGTCACGTACTTTTCTGTTCTCGTGCCATCAGTACGTTCTATCTTTATGGTGATCTCGTTCTTAACAAATCCTCTGTCGAGACACTCGCGGACAATATCACCATATTGTTCCATAATGATCTTGAGGCAATCAAAAACTTCATTGTTAACTGTTGCATCTCTGCCATCGAGCATGATCTTCCTTAGTTTCTGGGACATGATGGACATTTCCAGATATTTTTTAAGCTCAACACTCAACGGTTCTATCCTGTCCATATCAATTAACTGAGATAAGTTTTTATCTGCAGTGATATC
>DAKU01000044.1:27528-27771 GCA_002508425.1 Methanosarcinaceae archaeon UBA470 | reverse complement strand
GGAGGAAAGTAAATGGGTAAACAAGAAATTCTTGATAAACTTAGAGATACTATAGTCAAGCAGGATATCAATGGCTGTGTCGCAGCAACAAAAGAAGCACTGGCAGCCGGTGTTCCTGCATTCGATGCCATCAACGATGGACTTGCAGTGGGTATGAAGATCGTTGGTGAGAAGTTCGAAAAAGCTGAGATCTACTTACCACAGATCATGATGTCAGCCAAAGCCATGAACGGCGCAATGGAG
>DAKU01000044.1:2835-27382 GCA_002508425.1 Methanosarcinaceae archaeon UBA470 | reverse complement strand
TGGATAAAAGAGATCGGTGCCGATGCAACCGCAGAGAACGCAGCTGAAGCAGCCCGTGTAGCCTTGGATATCATGAAATAAGGAGGTTTAGCGATGACATTCAGAAAATCATTTGATGTTTATGACTTCTATGACCGCGCAAAGAGCGGTGAGAAGGTAACACAGGATGACTGGGACCTTATGATGCTCCCATCCAAGACCCTGGAGCTCAAGCAGAAGTATGGCCTGGACTTCAAGGGCGAGTTCATCCCCACTGATAAGGACATGATGGACAAATTGTTCAAGGCCGGTTTCGAGTTACTGCTGGAATGCGGTATCTTCTGTACCGACACTCACAGGGTTGTCAAGTACACCGAAGATGAGATTTGGGACGCCATCAACAATGCAGGCGAGGAGTTTACCTTGGGAACTGGCAGGGACGCTGTGCGTGTCAGCAAGAGAAATGTCGGCGACAAGAAGAAACCCATCATCCAGGGTGGTCCAACAGGTTCCCCTATATCCGAGGATATGTTCGTTCCAGTACACATGAGCTATGCTCTTGAGAAGGAAGTCGACACCATTGTGGATGGTGTGATGATGTCCATCCGCGGTAAGTCACCTGTACCAGGCAGCCCGTACGAGGTACTTGCAGCCAAGACCGAAACCAGGCTCATCAAGCAGGCATGTGCTATGGCAGGTCGCCCAGGCATGGGCATATAGGGACCAGAGACTTCCCTGTCCGCTCAGGGAAATATCGCTGCTGACTGTGCCGGTGGCATGGCCTGCAGTGACAGTCACGAGGTCTCCCAGCTCAATGAGCTTAAGATTGACCTGGACGCAATTGCTGTGATAGCACACTATCAGGCTAACAGCAACATCATCATGGACGAACAGATGCCCATATTCGGTGGTTACGCCGGCGGTGTAGAAGAGACAACAATTGTGGATATTGCAACCCACATCAACGCAATGGTGATGAGCAATGCAAGCTGGCACCTTGACGGTCCTGTCCATATCAGATGGGGTTCCACCAACACCAGGGAAACCCTCATGATCGCAGGCTGGGCATGTGCGACNNCTCTCAGGTGTCGCAGCTGCAAAGGGTGTTGCACTGGACAAAACCACTGGTATGGAAGCCAGGATGATGGGAGAGACTGCAAGGGCTACTGCTGGTGTGGAGATTCCGGAGATCAACAAGATCCTGGACAATCTCGTCAAGATGTACGAGAAGAACTACGCTACAGCACCTGTCGGTAAGACATTCCAGGAATGCTACAACGTCAAGACCATAGAACCCACGGATGAGTATCTGAAAGTCTACGACGGAGCCAGAAAGAAGCTTGAAGGACTGGGACTGGTGTTCTAAACCTCCAAAAGTCACTTCCTTAGTCGGTGGATGATCCCCACCGGCTTATTTTTAACATTGATCTATTTTTACAATGATTATTTTTCGGTGAGCATTATTTTTAAAATCAGAATGCTTCTCCAGGAAAGTTTCCCATTATTTCGTAGGACACCTTTCTATATATTGATGTGTATTCATCAGTAGGTTCAAGGTCGTACTCCGATTTTATCCTATAGCATTTGTCAAAAGGCTTTCCTACAGGAGGATTAGTAAGCTTATTCTCGTACTTGGAGTATATTTTCTCTACCAGGCGGTTTGCTTCAGACAATGACAAATGTGTTGCCATTTGTGCTATTTCTCCCATGAATCTGGACTCAAGTCCTGATGAATGGTCAGGCACTCCACCACGAGCTCCTACAGGTCCTAGCAGCATATCCCTACCACAGACAGTGTCTCCTATGGCCTGGGCAGCAGTTTCATAGAACATCATATCTGTGCATATTCCAGCAGCGTTCCAGTAATATCTTGCAGTGTAATAATTCATATTCCTGGATATTGCAAGTGAGGAAAGATTAGATGCCCATAGTATCTCTTTTGCAGAAGAAGAACCAGTATCCACGTGTACAGCACCAGATGCATGGATGCTTGAATGGGCAAGTACTTTTGACTGCAAAGTCTCAGCTACGTCTATTATTGCAAGTCCTTCGGCTGAACCTATGCATGGTCCACCAAAAACAGGTACCTGCCCAGAAACATAATGGTTTCCATGTTCCTGATGGAAAATACATTTGGATAATGTTTCATAGTCAACTTTCAGATCATCCATGTAGACTTCCTGAGGGTCACAAGTAGAGTAAAGTTCATCTGATGACACTAGCAGATATGATGTAGGAAGTGTAGGTGTGCTGGGTCCCATTAATGCCAGTCCTTCACGTCCTCCTATCTTTGTAGCAAGCCTTTCATTCCGTGCAGCTTTAAGGACAGCTAACATTTCCAGTGGACTCTTTGGTCTTATATACTCTCCGCAGAACTGTTTCATTGCACCGCTGTAAATTCCCTGTACAACATTTTCAAGCACTGCGCTTAAGTTAATGTAAAGGAAGTTCTCTTCGGAAACGCTTCCTCCCATTGGTCCCCCAATAATAGTTGGGGGAATCGGTGCCATAGGGTATCTGTGAGTAATGGCTACTTTTTCCTTTAATCTTCCAATTTCTAAAGGATTTATTACATTAAGTGATTTCAGGATATCTTCTTCGTCTATCTTGATGACTCTTTCTGTGCTTTTGCAGTATACGCCTACAGAATATAGTAGTTCTATACCTGCCTCAAATGTTGCATCTGCAAGTTCTAGATCAGTGGGTACAAAACTTTTTCCATCGTATTTGATACCATATTTTAAAGCAAGTTCTTCTGATTTTTTGAAGACATTCAGATCGTGCTGTTTCTCAGTTTTAGTCTCGCCTTCAATTGCGCTTTTGAGGTATTTATACATGTTTTGCATGTTACAACAACCTGGATAAGAGAGATAATGCAGTAATCTTTACTTTTTTAAGTTATACTTTTTAAGTTTTAATATTCACTCTTATATTCATTTTGCTTCTGTTTTATGCGTGAGTTTGTTTGTTCAGATAATTCTGTTTCATTTGTTTTTTGCTTTTTGATTCCATCGTGTTCCTTTGTTGTGTGGTATTTATATTTTTCTATTAGTTTCAATTAGCATCAGGTAAACATAAGATATACCGACCTCACAAAATTTGTTTTCATAGGATGACGTAATAATGATAAGAGCTTTACTCTTTTTGATTCTTCTCTGGATCTGTGTGGTGTATCGTAAAAGGATGCTTCTTCTCTATTTCTTATATATATTCTTTTCGAACAGCTTTTTCCTATTTGTCTATATATACTTATCGGCAAAAGCAGCACAAAATATATATACTTCACTGGACTTTTATTCATCATCATATAATAACAGGAGACGTCCGATGTCAAATTATACCCCAAAAGAAAGGCTAGCCCGTATTCTTACAGGGCAAGCAGTAGACAGAATGGCAGCTGTTTCTGTCACACAGACTGGTACCGTGGAACAAATGGAAGCATGTGGCGCATTCTGGCCAGAAGCAAATGAAGATCCTAAGCTTATGGCAAAGCTGGGTGAAGCAGGCCACACTGTTATAGGTTTTGAAGCTGTTCGTGTGCCATTTGATATAACGGCTGAAGCAGAGTTCTTTGGTTGCAAGATCAAGGCGGGCACGCGTGAACAACAGCCATCTGTGGTAGGGCATGTTGTAAAAAGCGTTGATGATATAGCCAAACTTGAAGGATATAGCCTGGATCATGGAAGGGTGGGTATCATCTGTGAAGCTATCAAGATCCTAGCCGACAAATATGGTAAGGAACTTCCTATCATTGGTAGTATGATAGGTCCTTTTTCCCTTGCACAGCATCTCAATGGTGATGACTGGTTCATGAACATTTTCACTGATGAGAACCTGGGTCTAAAACTCATGGAGTTCACCACAGCTTTTAATATTGCATACGCAAAGAAAATGGTGGAGAACGGTGCTGATACCATGGTCGTTATTGACCCGACTGCAAGTTATCAACTCATTGGAGCCGAATTCTATGAAAAGTTCGTTGTTCCATATCATAAAAAGCTCGTAGATGTCATGAAAGAACTGAACGTGCCCACTGTACTGCATATCTGCGGTGATACCACAGCAGGTCTTAAACTTATGGAATCCTGCGGTGTGAATGCCATCAGCATAGACCAGAACGTTGACCCGGTAACTGCTGTTAAAACGGTACAAAAGGCAAAGATTGTCGGTAACCTTGATCCTGTAAATGTGCTCTGGAACAAGACACCCGAGTTTGTTAAAGAGAAGTCAAAGGAGGTTCTTGATGCTGGAGTCGCATTGCTTGCACCAGGATGTGGAATTGTTAGCAAGACACCAACAGTGAACTTGCAGGCAATGGTGGAGATGGCAAAGTTACACAAGTACTGAACATTTCATTTTGCGTGTTTGATTTTTGGGGATCATTTCTTAATGATCTGATCCTCATATATGCCACATTTTATAGTTTTTCTATTAGAATTTTAACTTTAAAATTACAAGTATTGCTCAAATGAATATTTTTACAGAGCTCAAAATTGATTAATACTTAAACTAACAAACAAATAAGATAAGAATAAGTGTTTAGCTTTAGGGGGAATTATATGGGAGCTAACATATCCGGCAAAGAAGAGATACTTGAAAAGATTATCAGTAACGGTCCAGTTATTGCTTTTCTCTGGAAGGCAGAAAACACTGCCGAGGAAAAATGGCCCGTAGAATATGTTTCAGATAACGTAAATCTTTTGGGATACACAGTAGAAGACTTCATTTCCGGGAGGCTTCTTTATGCTGACATAGTTCATCCGGATGACCTTCCAGAGGTAGAGATGGAACTTTCGGAGATCTCCCATGCTGGAGGTACAATCTTTGTCAAGGAATACAGGATACTGACGAAGCCCGGAGAGGATAGGTGGGTGAAAGAGCAGACGTTCATCCAACGCAATGATGAAGGGGTTGTGACCCATTATCTGGGTACGATTTTCGATATAACCGAACAAAAGAACAAGGAAATGGCCTTAGAGGAAGCACTGAGGAAACAGAGGTCCTTGGAAAATGCCATAAAAAACAGCTCTACTATGGTATTCCTGTGGAGGGCAGAGGAATTCTTGCCTACGAATTACGCTTCTGAGAATGTTTCAAAACTTGGTTATTCAGCTGAGGACTTTGTTCTCGGTCGTATTTCTTATAGTGATCTGATTCATCCGGATGACTATGAGACTGTCAAAGATACGCTTGCAGAGAAGTGTGAGGATGACACTGACCATTATACTCAAGAATATCGTTTGATGTCAAAGGATGGAAAGATTTTGTGGGTAAGTCAGGGGACTTTTATTCAGAGGGCCAAAGATGGGAATGCTACTCACTTGCAGGGAATTATTCAGGACATCACTGAGCAGAAGGAAAAAGAGATCGCGCTCAAAGTAGCACTTGAAAAGCAGGCCGATCTACTGGACAGAAAACAAGCCCTTGAAACAATTGTCAACCATAGCCCTGTGATCGCTTTCCTTTGGAAGGCAGGTTCTGATGATGAAATGGAGCTCTGGCCAGTTGAATTTGTGTCAGATAACATAACCAAGTTCGGGTATTGTGTTGATGATTTCCTCTCAGGGAACATACTTTATGGTAACATAATCAATCCTGAAGACCTTCTTGATGTGCAGACGGAACTTTCGGACATATCCCGTGAAGGCGGGACAGTCTTCGTCAAAGAATACAGGATAAGGACGAAGTCTGGAGATGAGAGATGGGTGGAAGAGCAGACTTTCATCCAGCGTAATGATGAAGGTATTGTGACCCATTACCTCGGTGTGATCCAGGATATTACAGAACGAAAGGAAATGTGATGTTAACTGAAGTAGGTAAACTACTTCACCCTGTCTACTTTCAGTTTTTATGTTAACCCATGGGTTAACATGAGTTTCTAACTTTCAATTAGAAACACTAGGAAGGAGCTTCCTTCGAGTTTTTGCGTCATAAGGATGATAATTTGTTCTAATTATGAATCTGCAAGCCTGTTCGTCGAAGGTTGTAAACAAATTCTATTACTTTCATCATCTACTTCATTATAAACGAAAACAAAAGTAATCTCCTTCAAGCCTGAATTTCTCATGGGTGTGGCATACAAGGCACAGACAACCTGCCTTTAATAATGGATTTTGTTGATTTTTCCGGGCACAGAACATCATTCCATTTCCGGGATACGAAGAACATTTTGTACACAGGCAACCTTTTGAATGATGGTATGAAGTGCATATACCAAAATACCGGCCATACGTTTGCCTGTTACTGCCAGTATGTTCTGAGGGATCCATACATCATGTTCTTTGAAAGTGCCCAGCCTGCAAAGGTTCAACGCTTTATTTTCAAGAAATGTTTTATTTTCAATATGGAATGGTTCATTGTTTGCTCGGGACAGATGGCAACACAACGTCTGCAACTTGTACCCAGACAATGCTGGCTGTCTATATTGGCAAACCTCTTACCTTCTCTTTCAATGATAATAACAGCATCTTCAGGACATTCTTTTTCACACTTATGACACAAGATACATTTTTCCACTGGCGCTTCGAGGGTAATACCTATATCTTTTACGATGTCAATACCATCCCTACCTACATCATCGATATCTTTTGAAACACGTCTTTCTACATGCACTTTTTCGAGGTTTGGGGGGAATGGTTTGATGTTATATAACTCGAGCATCTGGTCATAAATCTCTTGGGGCATTCCTTGTTGCCAATAAGATAGTTCACAGACATATATATCTTTGAATGTCTCGCTCGTAGCCATCATAAGATGATCGGCATGAATTTTATTTGCCATAGACATGACATCGCATAGCTTGATAGGATCTACAGCAAGCTTTCTTGCAAGGCCGATAGAAGTGTTGCCGAATTGGATAATGTTACTGACAAAACCTGGCACAGAACCTATATGCCTTGCTTTTTCAGCATCTATATATGTACCGGTGGCACCGGACATATAGACATATTTCAAATCGGAGTATCCAATACCAGCTTCTATCATCAGAGTCATATGGGCTGCCCAGATAGCACCTATTGCCTTGCCCACTTCTTCAACATCCTTATCTGTGATTATAATACCATCGCCTAGGACAATCCTTCCCTCGGGAAGATGCGGCAACTTTTTAGTCAGGCCTTCTTTGATAGCCAAGGCAATAGTTGAAATAACTCCTGTTCCTGTAATACCTTTGGCCTGTACGCCAGAAGATTCGATAATTTCACCGGAAACCGGATCTATAAGATCTCCTTTTACAGCTTCCATCTTCTCATTGAGAACTGTAAGTCTCCAGTAACGACCCTCAAGGTTAACATCGCTTATGGCTCCGGGACCAGCCAGCATACCGCAGTTGATTCCCTGGCCTTCAATGGCTGGACCAGCAGCAGCACTCGCAGTAATGATCTTATCTCCCACCTTTAGTGCCATTTCTGCATTTGTTCCGTAATCTGTTACCAGGCACGGTCCTTCCTGGTTTATGAAATCAGTTTCCATCATCATTGCAAGGGCATCAGCACCGATCTCATGTTTTATTGCAGGAGGAACTACTATCTCACAGTTGTTCATCTCATAGATTCCTTTGAAGATTTCGTTGGCAGGGAAGATCCGGGCATCTCTTTTCACATTGTGGACACCCAGTTTTTTCTGCTTTGTCTCTCCTGCATACGCAAGATCTAGGATCTCGCTGTTCTGGAAAAGGGACAATTGTATAGGATTACCACAAACAGCTATCCTCTGAATATTTGAAGGATCAACATCGAATCTTTCCAGCACTTTCTTAACAGCCTCTATCATTAATCCATGAGCTACATCCTTGCCTGTGTTAATGGCAAAATCCAGATGGTCCATTACATTTCCTCCTGGAAGAGGATGGCCCATAGTAATCACAGTTTTAATAGTTTCCCTAGACTCGATATCTATGAGCTGGGATCTGAAACCGCTAGTCCCTAGGTCCAATGCAATTACATACATGAGAGTTCCTTCAAAATGTATTTTATACTTTTAAATGCTATGTTTTGTGTTAAAGACACTACTATATCTATTTTGTGCTTCAATGTGTTGTGGGTGAACGCTTAATTGAAAAAATTAAGACGAAGCTACTGATGTTTATTCTATACTCAATTATAACATTTAGTCTGTATTTCTAATATTACGATTTTAGTGAAAAATAGTGGTATTTATATTTTACTGTATTTGATTCTAACATTGATCATGTCGATTAACAAGGCCATATTCTCCTTGTTATCTAGATCTTATATTAGTTCCTATGGGCATGCTATTTAAATCCATGTTCAGTAGTTAAATACAGTGGGATGTTTACATGAAATCTAATGATTTTATTTTTGTGGAAGGAGAGATACCTTCGATCCACATTACGCTACACCAGTTCGTAGATCACGATACTTGGAGTCTTTATCTTACTTTACATGCAAATGATTTCCTTATTGGGACTGCTTCTGCCAAATTAGGTACTTCTAAATGTGATCAAGAAACAGTTGTTGCTGCAATGCAATATCTTAAAAATGAATATTTTAAGGCTATAGGCTCTCCTATGAGATATGAGAATGGAAAACTTGCATTTCTGGCACCTGACAATGGTATATTAATGGAGAAAGAAACATATCTGCAGAGTAATGGACAAGAAAAAGTTAATTCAATGACTGTACCAGAAAAAATGCCGCAACAGCTATTTGCATAATTCTCGGCGGGCTCCGTAGCGTTGCATATTAATAAGATAGCTCCAAATACTTTTCAAGGAGGTTTTTTTCTTGGTAGAAAAAGACGATCTTGACGATATGATAATGACCAAGCCAGGTCCTCGCGAAGCAAAAAAGATTGAACATGATATGCTGAATAGAGCTGCTTCTAATCCGGTGCGCCGTAAAATCATCAAGGAAATTGGGATTTACGGTGCTTCAAAAGAAGAACTTCTTAAAAACCTGGGCATGCAAGAGGCAGCCTTCAAATTCCAGATTGACTACCTCCTACACCAGGAGCTTCTGATGGAAGATGATGGGAAATACCGTCTTACTGATAAAGGTATTGAGATACTGGAAATAAACAAGTGAATTTTTCTATAATGAAGTGGACTTCTTAGTCTAAGCTATTCATCAGGTAAGTAGCTATTTATTTTATCGATAGCTCTTATCCATCTCTTAACTTATCTCTAATGGCTTCAAAACTCATTTTACAATCATTTAGCCAAAACTCTGCTAATTAAGCCCGAGAATTTACAAAAAAGATATTGAATATATCTATTAAAACGGAACTGTCTCACATCTCAAGGCCATCAAGTGATCTTTTGAAATATGCCATTCGCATGTTTTCATCGATATAATCAGAGAATTTGACTAGTTCCCAGCCGTCAATACCTATCTTGTTGAGATCTTCTTTAGTCTGATCCCAGTCTCCAAATCTTACTGATCTGATCTCATATTCCCATGGTGTCATTTTCCCAACTCTGTTCTTTTTTCCAGTTCCTTTGGTATTATTGTATAATTAGAGTAGGAAGCTGCACTATTTATAACTATCTAAAAAAGCAACTTGTGTTTAACTCAAGTAAATTTGATTTAGGGCGGGAAAACTTATATTTTTAGATCACATCTTGGTTCAAAATATTGGTATCCAAATGGATAACACTAGTATTAATTGACACAACATTTATATGTCATAAAGCACTTATTCAAATTAAGTTGAGTTACAATCCCTTCAAAGTAGTACCTCCTTCAAATGCACTTATGAAACCATATATGTAAATAGTTTTTAATACCCAGTAAACTAAACAAAATCTGTTTTCAGTTGAATGGATTGTAACCCTCTTATTCTTTTTTAATCTGGATATTCTCATAAATAAATAGTTAATAGCATAAGCTCTGCACTAAGGCCAGCAAATACTGGTATAGATAAATTATCATCGATGCCTGATAAAAAAGTTTCAGTCAATGTAGCAACGAAAGCCATAACAAAAGCTACAGGCAAATTCTTTAATATTACGCTACCAATAACGAGGTCTGTAAAGAACTCAGCAGCACTGCCCTCTAAAGACTTATTAGTGTCCTTGATATACGTTTTGCCTAAGGTTATACCTACAAGAGAAGCTGCCATATCTCCAAAAGTAATCAAAAGTATTGAAGTGATTGCTACCTCTTTGCTATAAACTCCAATTGCAATAAGGGAACCAATGACAAAAAAAACATGTCCTCCAATACATGCCCGTTCTTTATCCCTAAATAAAAAATCAAAGAACGGAATTTTGATACCTTTACTAAGGCGGAAATGCTCAATTAATAAAATGAATGCAAGATATAAGCTGAGCAGATTTAGTATTATCTGCTTTCCCAAGTAAGCATAGATTAGTACTATGATTAGAGATAAAAAATGGATGCCCTTACGCAAGAGTTCTTTGAAGAGAATAGATGTTGTCATATGTCATTAAAAAACGAAAAGGCAAATGAATAAATGAAGGATCATGTGCCTAATCTTGTTATTGAACCTATTTAACTGGTCACTGCTCTCCATTATATGGGAAGTATGCATTTAATACATACTCCTGTATCATTCTATGAGTATTAAAAAATGAACCATTTATAGCAATTGAATGTGTCATCATGCTAATAAATTGTTCTCTATTCCCATAGAACATAGGGATTATTATCTTTTCCAGTTTCTCGTATAGAGAAACAGCATCAAGTGAATGATTACGGTTTTCTCCGTTCCCAATGACAGCTTCACCTATAGACCAACCTGTAAATCCTTCTATATTTCCTTCTATCCACCATCCATCCAGTATACTAAAATTGGGAACACCATTAAGAGCAGCTTTCATCCCGCTTGTTCCAGAGGCTTCCAGAGGAGGAACTGGTGTATTCAGCCAAACGTCTACTCCAGCCGTTATCATTGCACCCATTGTCATGTTATAATCTTCAAGATATACTAGCTTTATATCACCGTTTAGAGATTGCTTAGCCTGTAAGATGTGTTGGATAATTTTCTTTGCTTCATAGTCCCTTGGATGCGCTTTGCCTGCATATATTATCTGAATCTTGCCAACTTGGGAAGATATCCTTTTTAATCTTTCCAAGTCCTGGAACAGTAAATCAGCTCTTTTATATGTAGCAGCCCTTCGTGCAAAGCCTATTGTCAGTGTGTCCTCATCCATGTGAGCGCCTGTTTCATGGTTAACAGAATCGATCAACTTCCTTTTAGCTTCCATATGAGCTTTCCATATCTCATCTTTTGGAATGCTCAGTGCATAGCGCAGGCTGAAATTATCTTGTTTCCAGATGGGAATATACTTATCGAAAAGCTTTTGGAAAGGTTCTGACACCCAGGTACCCGCATGAACCCCATTCGTAATAGAATTAATAGAATAACCTGTAAAAGTAAGTCGCGTAGCTTCACCATGCTTTTTAGCTACTCCATTTACGTAGCGGCTCAGGTTAAGCGCCAGACGTGTCATATTAAGAGACTTTCCTTCATGAAGCACACCTTCTAAAGCAAAGAAATCCTCTCTTGGTCCCAGTACTTTCCGTGCAAGCTCAATCGAAAATTTGTCATGGCCAGCTGCAACAAGAGTATGAGTAGTAAATACACATCTTCTTCTCACAGCTTTTCGATCATCTTCAATTAAATACCCTCTTCCATCTTTTTTTGCGTGTTCGTCCAGTAGCTCAAGTGTCAGAAGTGCTGCATGTCCTTCGTTCATATGAAAGTTCTGGATTTTTTGATATCCAAGGGAACGGAGCATTCTGATACCTGCAATACCAAGGATAACTTCCTGGCAGAGTCTGTAATGCTCATCCCCGCCATAGAGATGATGTGTTAAAGTTCTATCCCATTCATTGTTCTCAGGTACATCTGCGTCAAGGAAATAGATAGGTACTGTATAACCACCAACACCCTTTACTTCATGTTTCCAGGCTCTTAAATGGATAGTTCTTCCTTCCAGCATAACAACAGTTCTTTGTGGCATTTCCTCCAAAAGGGATTCAACATCCCATGCTGCTGGTTCTTCTCTCTGCCATCCATCTGACTCTATCCTTTGACGGAAATATCCCTTACGATATAGAAGAGTTATCGCAACCATTGGAACTTTGAGATCAGCTGATGAGCGAATCGTATCACCAGCCAATATCCCTAAACCGCCGCTGTAAGTGTGGATTTTCTCATCAATTCCTATCTCCATAGAAAAATAGGCTATTGATCTTTGTTCATTTGCTGATTGCTGCATATTATCCTCATTATTGAATCATTATTATGATAAAGGGTTCTAGACATTGAACACAAACATATTGTTAAACATATCGATAGTAATGTTAATTTTATCTTTTCTGCCAAATGATGAATTATAAGATAGAGATCCCATTCAAAAATATCTCTACTAAAAAGGTATTCATCTTTTATATTTGTGATCATGGATTTCCTATACACTTTTTTTCCTTGGTTATCTGAAGATCTTTTATTCCTATATGTTTCATGGGGCAATTAACACCCTGCTATAGATATAGAATGATTTTATATATCTCCAATTATATATAGATTTAGTCGAAGAGTCAAGATTAGTAATTCATTGGCTACCTTCATGAGGCTAAAGAAAATGAACGATGCGGAAAAAACAAAAGAGGAGCTTCTAAAGGAAGTGGGGGAATTAAGAGCACGTCTTATTGAGCTTGAATCCAATTCGTTTAAAAAGCAAAACACAAAAGAAACTAATGAAAGTGCAATACTTCTGAATGAGCTTGCTAAAACACACGAACAACTTCTTTCAATATTGGAAGCCTTTGACCATCCAGTTTATGTTTGTGACCCATTGAATTATGAAATATTATTTGTTAACTCGCCGCTGAAAAAAAAATATGGAACAGAAATAGTGGGGAAAAAATGTCATTCTGTATTCCAAAAACTTAGCCAACCATGCGCTTTTTGCACTAATAGTCGAATTTTTGGAGACAATCTGGGCCAGACATATGTCTGGGAATTACAAAATTGTGTTGATAATCGATGGTATCGTTGCATAGATAAAGCTATAAAGTGGCCAGATGGAAGGATGGTAAGATTTGAAATCTCTACAGATATCCATGAACAGAAAATGTCGGAACAAGTGCTGCAGGAAAGTGAGAATAAGTATCGTGCCTATATTAATAACTCTCCTCAACTTATTTTTGTGGCAGATAGTTCTGGCAGATACATTGATGTAAATCCAGCGGCATGTGCGATAACCGGATACTCTAAAGATGAATTGTTGAATATGCATCGACTAGAGCTATATGCTCCTGAATCTAAAGAAGATGCTATTAACTCTTTTAAACATCTTCTTAATACAGGCAGATCAACTGGAGAATACTGCTTCCTTAAAAAAGATAGAAGTAGATTTTATATGACGGTTGAAGCTGTGAAATTATCTGAAGAAAGGATCATTGGTTTCTGCACGGATACCACTGAACGCAAAAACAATGAAGAAGAATTATTGAAAGCTAAAATTGCCGCTGAGAACTCCAATCGCACAAAAAGCGAATTTCTTGCTACCATGAGCCATGAATTAAGAACGCCACTTAATTCGATCATAGGTTTCTCAGAAGTACTTTCGGAGGGATATTTTGGTCAGATCAACGAAAAACAGGCAAAATATATCAAAAATATATCCAACAGTGGAAAACATCTCTTGACATTAATTAATGCAATTTTAGATATAGCAAAAGTTGAATCTGGAAAAATGCAACTATATAAAGAGAAAATATATTTAAAAGATATTGTGGATGAAATGATCTCTGCTATGCAGTATCTTGCAGCAAGTAAAGAGATTATACTGAAACTTCAGCCAGATTCGCAATTCGGAACAGTGCAAGCTGATAAAGCAAAACTTAGGCAAATATTGTATAATCTAATTGGTAATGCTATTAAATTTACGGAGAGTGGCGGTTCAGTAATCATTGAAACAACAGAAGACGATAAAATGGCCTATATATCTGTAAAAGATACTGGTATTGGAATACCTGCTAATGATCTTGACAAACTTTTCAAACCATTCACTCAGCTCGATTCGTTCTGTTCAAGACAGTATGAAGGCACAGGCCTTGGGCTTTCCTTGGCAAAAGAACTTGCTGAACTGCACGGAGGATCTATCCATGTGGAAAGTGAACCTGGAAAAGGCAGTACTTTTACTCTAGCATTGCCTATTCAAGATAATACTACAGCGCCATATTCGGCTACAGGCAAAGATGTAAAAGTCCATCAGGACTCCTATTTTTTCTGCTCGAAAGTATAACTTACATTAAAAAGAGATGGAAGATCATGTATTCTGCCATCCCATATCTTTCATTGCCTGCACAGCATCTGGCATAACCTTTAGAGTATAGGAGCATTGTTCAGTGTTGCCATCAACTGTTATATCCGTGACCTCAATTCCGTAAACATTGCTATAATATGCAACAATAAGTTCGGATTCTGTTGGTTCTTTGAAGAACTGAATATTTCCTTCACCATACCATTTTGCCCAAGGTGTCTCATTACATAGTATATTTTTATATTCCAGCGTTGTACGCTCGCTTTCTATCGTCTGTTGGTTCATTTCATCCCAGACGTCATCAATTATAGCTGATGTGACCAATCCCTGATACATATTGATATTTAAGGTGTGATTGGTTATGACCTCAGCTGTCATTTGATCTGAACGGTTTCCATAACCTGCATGGCTGCTAATAAAACTATAGGTCAGACTGTGTTGTTCAGGGAAAGATTCCATGGTAACATGGTTTATCAAAGTTAGGTTGGAACCATCATACTTATAGGTAGGTGCATTTTTGATCCATTCTTCTGCAATGTTCTCTGCTTCTGTGCTAGATATAGTAAGGGCATACTGTTTGAGGTCAAGTAACGCCTGATCTATCTTCTGCAGACCTTCTGGCATATAATCTTGCGAATATGGTTCCACTTTAACGGTCTTGTTGAGATCTGTCTGCTGCAGGTTAATCTCCAGAGTACCGACATCTGTAACTATTGGTTGGCCTTCTTGAGGTACATACGTGTCATTCATTTCCAGAAAAGCACTATCACTAAAAAGTTGCAGTAGATTTGAACGAGTACTTGCGTTTAATGGTTTGATGAACCTTTGTGTTAACTCATGGCTCGGGCCATAATAACTAAGAACTACAGAGGTATCATTTATCACAAGTTCCTGAATGGCCATATTAGTCATCACAAATCCGCCGTAGGTAAGATGGGTAATTGTAGTAGTCTCTTCGGAAATATTTGGTGTTTCGATTGGCTTTTCAGTGCAACCTGCAACTATAAGGCTAAGTGCCAGGGTTAGTATTAGTAAAGCTTTGTTCATGCAATCTCCTCATTAATCTTCATTCTTTGTACTCTATTACTCTAAAATTTCAATTATTTGAAGATTGCTTCTATTAGATGAAATTTCAATGAACTCAATCCTGCAAGGAATCCATGAGTTCATAGAAGTACTTTGCATCATGTGTTTGATACAGTTTATACCATGCTTCAAGCGTTTTGGAAGAAAACACATCTAACTCTTTTAATACCTCACGGGTAAATTCGAGAGGAGCAATTCCTGATGCAGTTATGAGTTTCTTGTCTGTAACTGCAGGTTCATGGCTATAGAATGCCTCACCGGCATAGTCTGGGGAGACTGCCTTCATGTAACCAAGGTCATTGCTGGTATGCTTATGGTTATCTAACAGACCGGCCTGAGCCAGGCCTACAGTTGCACCGCAGATCGCAGCAACAAATACATCGGCAATCAGGAACTCTTTTACTTTTTCGATTATTTGATTATGGATAGGCTCAAGCCATGTGTCACCACCGGGTAAAATCAAAATGCAGGCATCAGCAGCGCTGCAGTCCTCGACTGTAATGTCAGGTTTTACATGCATACCACCCATTGTAACTATTGGTTCTGTTATCAGACCAACAGTTCTTACTGTACACCTCGTTGCACCTTTCTTAAAATAGCGTCCGGAGTTCAATTCAGCAGTTAGGTAGCCAATCTCCCAGTCAGCCATAGTATCAAACACATACAGGTAAGCGATTTTATTCATCTTTGATCCCTCATCTTAATGATTTATTACTCATATTTCACGCGATACATGAGCCAGAGATGGTCATTTTCCATAACCTCGTGTTTTACCATTTCAAGCTTCATTCCTCCAGTTGGAGAATGCAGTTTGCTAAATAAATTGACAGAAATGTTCCCGACAATAACCGGAGAGATCAGCAGGCTTATTTCATCTAGAAGGCCCTGTTCAAGAAGCTGGCAATTGAGAGTTACACCTGCATCTGTTGTTATTGTTTTGACTCCATACCTTTTGGACACCAGTTCAAGGGCTTTTTTCAGGTCTACATGGTCATGTCCTACGAAGAAATGGTCATAATTCCTTTCTTCAAGGTATTTGACGTATGATTTCGGCGTGCTCTCTGAAAGTAGTATTATAATGTCCCTGCAGTGTTCGTATCTTCTCAATATATGCAGCATTCCTTTTAGCGCGCCCTTTGAGTCTGGTATTACCCAGGGTACGCAGTATTGAGATTTATCAAGGGGCTTTAAATAGTCTGAAACTTCTTCTTTTGGAGGTTCAGGGTAGAACATTTCTATACCTGTTTTGGCGGTGTTGGAACCTACCAATACCATATCTGAATTGAAACCTGCACTGATCTGGTAGAATAGTCCTAAGTTTGGTTCGAAATGTAGAATCGAGCCGTCAAGGCTGATAGCGTTGTGCATTATAACTTTTATTCCTTCCAACAATTATCCCTCACAATTCTTGAATCCACAAACAATGTACGTATTCTATTCAGATTACATGTTTGCATCTGTTAAATATGCTTATCTGTTCATCTGTCAACCTTTTTATAGTGAAAGTTCCTTCACTTGAAGAAAACAAAGTACTTTCAACCAAGGATCCGGGGAAAAAGATGAACGCATCAGCAATTGAAAATAAGTGTATGCCACCAGAGATACTTGCTCCTGCCGGTGACATGGAAGCATTGAAAGCAGCTATTAAAGGGGGAGCTGATGCCGTATATCTGGGCGTAGGTGAATTCAACGCACGTCAGGGTGCTACTAATTTTACCCTGGAGAACCTTGAAGAAAGTATAGATCTTGCTCATTCTTACAATGTTTTGGTATTTCTGGCACTGAATATCCCTGTCAAGGAACACGAGCTTCCATTGGTGCTTGAGATCGTTGATCGCTCTTATGTCATGGGTATAGATGCAGTGATCATTGAGGATCTGGGACTTGTAGATATACTGCACAGCAGATATCCGGCCCTTCCTTTGCATATCAGTACACAAGTCACTGTGCACAACACTGCTGGAGTACACTTCTTGGAACAAATGGGCGTTTCTCGTGTCATTCTTTCCCGTGAGCTTACAACAAATGAGTTAAAGCATATAATAGAAAATACTGACCTAAGTGCTGAGATATTTGTACATGGTGCTTTGTGTTATTCCTATTCCGGAAGATGCCTTTTTAGTAGTTTTATCACCGATCGCAGTGCAAACAGAGGCGCATGCGCTCAGCCCTGTCGCAGGCGTTACAGAGTATTTGTCGATGGTAGGGATGTTAGTAACCTGATAGGTGGGTTATATCCTATCAGCTGTGCTGAACTGTGTACTCTTGGCGGGATCAAGGAAATATTAGATATCGGTGTGGAAAGCCTTAAGATCGAAGGCAGGATGAAAAAGCCTGAATATGTTACAGCTAGTTCCAGGGCCTATAAGACCGCTGTGGAAAAGGTATGTGTCAGCGGGAAAAACCTTGAAGAAACTGAACTCATTGCCATGAAGAAAGAACTTGCTAAGTTGTTTTACCGGGGTTTCACTGATGGTTTTGTGCTTGGGGCCAAAGATGTAACCCATTCCAAATACAGTTCTAATTACGGTGTTCTTCTTGGTAAAGTAAAAGAAATCAGATATGGAGAACACAGTGCCGGTATCAAGCTGGTTCTGGAAGACAATGTGCATGTTAACGATGGTGTGAGTATCAATACCAATACTAAAATGCTTGGCTCGAAGGTCAATGCTATTGAGCTTCTTAACCGTAACAAAGTAGAAAGAGCTGAAAAAGGCACTACTGTCATATTGCAGATTAGTTCAAAGACAGCAAAAGCTGTGCATATCGGTGATGAGGTGTACATTTCCACAGATACTGAACTACTTGATGATCTGCAGAAGCTGGAAATGGTCAAACTTCCGGTGGATATTCATGTAAAAGCATTCAAGGGCCAACCGCTTTCAATAAAGGTTACTGAGAATAGATGCAGTGTTGAATATATTGACGAATACCAAGTACAAGAAGCTAAAAGTGCGCCTACTACACAAGAACAAATCAGAAAGGCCATAGATAAATTGGGTGATACTCCATATCATGCTGGCTCTATAGTAATAGAAGCCGATAATGGAATATTCATACCTGTCGGCGTACTTACTTCAGCCAGACGCAGTGCACTGGAAAAACTTAGACATATTGTGCTGCAAAGTTCCAAACGAACATCTACCTTTTCTCAGATATCCGATACAAGTCCCTGTACCTATAATCTCTCTACTGAATCCAGTGAACAAAAAAATGAAAACAAACAGCTAAGTGTAGAAGTATGTGATGTTGGATCTTTGTTCCTGGCTGCGAGAAATGGTGCTGACATAGTATACTTACCGATTCATTGTTTTGAGGAGCTATTGCAGGAAAATAATTCTGAAGCTCTGCAGGAGATCAAAACAAAAGGTGTTGAAGTAGTGTTCATTACACCTCAGATTACCCATGACCATGAACTGGAAGTTCTCAAGCCTCTTTTTACAGCAGTGAAGAACGCTGGCTATAAGCTCGCCTGCTCCAATCTTGGAACTGTTCAACTTGCTATGGAACTCAATATACCTTTTACAGCTCAGAAAGAGTTCAATATATTTAATTCACATACTGTTTCCTGTTTCTTTACTTGCGGAGCCTATCGTGTTACTCTTTCCAGTGAACTCAATCTTGAAGAGATTGAGAATGTTTGCAAGGCATTGGAAACCTGTAAGTATCCCGGCCAATTAGAGATCTTGGTACATGGCAGAGAACTTATGCTCATTACCAATAATGATCTGCTCGGGCCGGCAGCAGCTAGGAACCTGCTTGGTGAGGCTAGTGAAGCATATCTGGAAGATCAGCAGGGTAATGAATTCCCAGTCAAAAGAATAGGCAATAGGACTCTTATATATGATTCAAATGTGTTGAACATGGTAGAACATGTGGACCAACTCCTTTCCTCGGGTGTGCATGTTTTGAGGTTGGACCTGTCCCTGTACAAGGGTAAAGCTATAAGGGACATTACCAGAAACTACAGGCTGGCGTTGGATAAAAAAAGAGTAAAACCAATATTTTACAAAGGCGAGATGGTCTCATCAGGACATTTCTTTAAAGGGGTATGACCACTCGATATCATTTTATATGAATGATTTTTTGAGAAGTTTTTGGATAATCTCTGTTGAAATTATAATGGCATTATAATTTTCAATTTTGCATGAATTTAGACTCAATTCATGTTATATAGGAAAACTAATATTTCATACTATGCCGATTGAGAGCTTTTCTCGATTGGAATCCGCGGGCTGGGAACTGGGGAGTTCCTATGTAGCGAGTGGAGTGTATGAAAATGGTCTCTTTCCGTGAGAGAATTCCATTTTCGCAAGAGAAGGTATAGTTAGGGAAATCGGATGTTTGGGTGGAAAAAGCAAAACCTCTGTGGTGAATAGATAAGACAAAGAACGGCTTAGTTCCGTTCTTTGTCTTGAAAACCATTAAAAATCACTATGATCTTTTGGGGAGATATCAATAATGAGATCGTTGAAGAGTTGTCCTGAATGCGATACCAAATTCCAGGCCGATGAAAAGGATATACAGGTCTGCAAAGTGTGTGGATATTGGACACAAAAAGGTACGGTACAAATAGAGTCAATAATGATATATGAGTAAGGGGCGAAAAATGAGCGGTATTTTGAACAATATTTGTAACTATTGCAATGTTACGCTGAAAAAACAAACACTTGGATTGAATGTTCTTTACTATTGTCCACAATGTGGTGTCATGATCACTGCAAATATTATTGAGATGAAAGAAGGTGAGATGCTACATCACCTTCAGCCTATTTCTTCAAATCATTAAGTTTTCTATTATGGCAACTGCAAATCATGTTTAGGTTAAAGGAACAGGTGATATCGTCACTTTGATTCCTATTTTTTAGTTTATTAATTTTTCTAAACTCCGGATGACGTGATTTCTATTTTATCAATTTAAGAGGTTTTTAAAGCTACACTGGCAATTGATGGCATACATTTATAGTTGTCAGGTGACATAATTTAGAAATGAAGTTGTATACAGCATAGAGTACGTAAAAATCGGCATTCTTTGTTTTTAAAAGTGATCAAGAATGTTTATGTGTTTACAAAGGAGGGTCATTATATGAGACGTTCATTGCTTGAGGTCATATTCATGTCAGAGAAAAGGAAGAACCTTTTGTTTCTTCTGAGGAGCGGACCCCGGAGAATGGAAGAGATACTTGAGGTTATGAACGTCAGTAGGCATGCACTGCTTCCTCAAATAAAAATATTATCCGAGAACGGTCTCGTTGTAAAAAAGAAAAACATATGCAGACTCACGAAAATAGGAGAGGTTGTAGTTGAGGATATGGTACCGCTTGTAGGAACTTTAAAAGTGCTAGAGAACAATTATGACTACTGGACAGAACACGAGCTCAATTTGATACCCCTTCATCTTCTTAGAAGAATAAGGGAACTGGGATTTTGTAGAGTTATTGACCCTGATTTAAACAATATGTTTGAGATTAACAAAGATCTGGTTGAACAAGCACTTCGATCAAATTTTGTTATGGCAGCTACGGCTTTCCTGCATCCTTCGTACCCTTCGGTTTTTCTGGATTTTATAAAAAATAATATCAACGTTTCCGTTATAATGACCGAAAATGCTATTGAAAAGTTAAAAGCTGATTATGGGCATGAACTAAAACTTTTTCTGGATAGTGGCTATGGAAAAATTTACGTCTATCCTGACCACATGCAACTTGCATCACTTTTCATCGCTGAAATGTTTATTATGATATCCCTTTTCGACAAAAAAGGCAAATATGATCACAAAGACCTTGTATTCTGCAATGATAATGCAGTGAGTTGGGGTCAGGAACTATTTGAGTATTATCTTTCAATGTCAAATCCTATTACAAAGATGTAGTTATACATTTCATAACCGGAATTCATCTCGGTTTCTTGATAGGTATCTCAAATACAAAGCTCGATCCTTTTGCGATCTCACTTTCCACCCACACTCTGCCTCCGTGCATTTCAACAAATTTTTTTACCAGCACAAGGCCAAGACCAGTTCCCTGATATTTGCGACTGTATGTTGAATCCAATTGTGTGAAAGCAGAGAATAACTTTTTCTGGTCCTCGGCACTTATACCTATGCCTGTATCTCTTACTTCCATATGTAACATATTAGATCTTGCAGATGCTATAATATGTACTGATCCATGTTCAGGTGTGAATTTAATAGCATTACTTACAAGATTATACATAATTTGCTTCAATTTCAATTTGTCTGCATAGACCTCAGTAAGATTAGCTTCTATTTCAAAATTCAGTGTAATGGACTTTGAAATGGCAAAATTGGATAACGTATTCTTGATATCTGTATAAACTTCATTTATAGAACAATTCTCATAAGAAATTTGCATTTTTCCTGCATCTACTTTTGACAGATCAAGTATATCATTGATAAGAGTAAGAAGGTGGCGACCACTAGTAGATATATTTCTTAGATATTTGATTTGCTTTTCATTGAGGTCCCCTGTAGTCTTTTCAAGCAACATATCTGAAAAACCGATAATAGAGTTAAGAGGTGTACGCAATTCATGGCTCATGTTGGCAAGGAATTCACTCTTGGTACGGTTAGCTGATTCAGCAGTTATTCTTGCATCGACCAGGGCCTCCTCTGCCTTCTTTCTGTATGTAATATCCCTAATAATCCCCGCAGCATTCCAAGTTCCATCTCTTAGTACAAAAGAGGATAGTGATAATTCTACAGGGAATTCCTCGCCTGTTTTTTTCTTGGCTTTAAGAGATATAGTCTGTCCGAGAGCTGTTCCTTTGCCTTCAGTCATAAATCCCATAAAGCCCTGTTTATAACCATCTTTGTATTCGTCAGGAGCTATCAGGCCATGGAGATCTTTACCTAAAACCTCTTCCTTAGTATAATCAAACATACTCTCAGCAGCCCGATTCCAGAATGTGACCAGACCCTTGTTATCGATCATTATGATCGCATCCTGAGCAGATGTACTTATCTTAGCGAATTTATCTTCACTTTCTATCAATGATTGTTCTGCCTTTTCTCTGTTTGCCAGTTCCTTTTTATAATTTCTATTTACTGAATCAATATATGTAGTCGTTAAGCCCATCACAAACAAAAGCATAAGTATCAAGGCGAAAAGATACCAATATCTCATTATGATGTCTTTTAATGACATTTTTCCAATATCTTCATATGGTCCGATTCTCAGATCGCGCATCAAGTGACGTACCTGCTGATAATCCTGAGAAACTGTCCATCCTCCATTTTCATCAGGCATCTTTAAAAGTGCAATTACCACTTCTTCCGCAAGTTCATCAGGTACATTATTGGTTCTGGCAAATACCCATCCCGGATAAAGTCTTGAACTTAGGAGGAATGGGAAACCTTCTACATGTTGCTGGTTAATTACTTTAAAATCTTCTAGGTCGATCAACCCTTCCGCAGCCATCTCTTCCAGAGTTCCTGTTTTAATAGCTCCTCCATCCACTTTTCCTTCTTTTACAGCAAGTACGACTGCAGTACCATTTCCACCAAAAGAAACTGTTTTAAACGGACTCTTTTTTATAAGATCTTCACGCATTCCATAAATTGGTAAGGGAGGTGACGGAGTAGGAGTGCCTGGCTTTTGTGATGTCTCCATTCCCCGTTCTATTAGTTGCATTTCGTGCAATGTGATCAAATAACTTGAAAAGGAAGTATTACCTATATACATGAAAGAGCGATTCCTTAAATCGCCAAGTGAATTTATATCAGTTCTATTGGCCTGAGTGATAAAAACAGCACCATGCATTGTATAGGATTTGCCTTCCCGAATATGTTTATGAGTAGCAATAGTTGTTATTCCGTACTTGTTTTCCCCCTCCACGTACATCCACGGATCGCAGATGATAAAATCGATTTCTTTTGCTTCGATTTTAGTGAAGTTATTGAACTGTATGGGAATGAGTTCAAATAAATTGGTATCAGTTTCAGCATTAAGAAAATCAACAGTAGTATTCCAATCATCCATTGTATGGTCACTGTCTGGTCCAACCATTACGCCAATATTAATGGTATTTTCTTCACAGCTTGCAACAGAAGAAAACAAAAGTATTAAAAAAAGAATAAGGCTACTTCCTTTGACAAAAGCATTAAGGAAGTTTCCGCCCGTAAGCATAGGTATCACTTAGTCTTCCAAAGTTATTTCTCCCAGGTGGGACCTAACAGTATCTCTGAAATAATGGATGTCAATTGGCTTTGAAATATACCCGCTACATCCTGCTTCGATAAAACGTTCTTCATCTCCTCGCATTGAGTGTGCTGTTAGAGCTACTACAGGTATATCCTGTGTCTGAGGATTTGACTTTAGGCTTAAAAGTACTTCCATTCCATCCATCTTTGGAAGCTGGATGTCTAACAGTATTAGGTCAATCCTCTTCTCCTTGACCTTTTCCAAGGCTTCGAAACCATCGATTGCTTGGATTACAAGATAACCAAAGGATTCTAATAGGTCAACGGTTAGTTCCATATTTACCGGATTGTCCTCTACAACCAGTATTCTTTTCATATCATTCACATCTTTTAGTTTTTTACGGCCGGTATTGTGCCGTGTATAAATTTGCGTGATTATATGGAATACAATTATTTCAAATCACATATTATATGATAAATAGTATTTTTATAATATATAAATATACTTGAACCATCGATTTTCGATGCTAAAAAATTTTAATTTACTTCGGATCGTTCATATTGTCGAGTGCACTGGAAAAACATTTTTCGATAAGAGCTAAGTTAGCATCCATTTCAATTATTTCAAAATCGAAAGTTTTGGCAAACTCTTCCACCATACTGTCAAATCTTTGTTCATATTTGAGGCCAGTGTTTAGCTTTGCTACTTTCTTGTAACCTGCATAGTCAAAAACGTACTTTGCCATTTTGGTATTATCAGGATCATTAGTAATTCCGGCAGATCTGATCATCTCTTTCCAATTAGCTGCCCACATGGGAGTCATGAAGAATGTGCCCACTCCTTTGAAGCTTTTCAATTTGGCAAGATAAGCAGCTCTGCCCCCAAGAACTGCACCAATGCAATCGTCTACAATCTCCCCATTATCCTCCTTTAGAATATATACCGGGCAGGAACATTTGCTCATTTCTTTTTCGACTTTGCCCAAGACATTGCCACATAAACCATAGAACAATAGGACAGCCTGCGAGTATATGCTCATTTGTTCTATTTTTCTGTAAACTGT
>DAKU01000044.1:0-2697 GCA_002508425.1 Methanosarcinaceae archaeon UBA470 | reverse complement strand
GCTTCCGTATTTTTCTATCATGAAGACTATCTCATCCTCAAACATCCTGCAGGCAATGATACTAAGAACAAACATATGACTCACTTTTTAATCCTTGAAGAGTATGGGATACTGTCTTATATAAAGGAAATCGAATTTTTGGCAGTGTAGAACTGCCACTTTATATTTTATTTTCAACAAAATCCTTTAACAGAATAGATCCCGCCAGTAAACAGAACATTTGGAGAAATACATAAATTCAGATGCATCACTATTGAATAAGTGATCGATCCAGTAAAAGATAAGGATATATTGGACATTGCAAGCCTCCGGTTACGCAACCAGCAGATAACAGGTACAATGTACCATACTCCTGGTGACTTGGTAAAGCATCTCGCAGCAATGCAGGCACAGGATTATGCCGGTGTCAAATGGTCTGTTGGGTTGAGACTGACTGAATCTACAAAATTGGATTTTGATAAAGCGATTGCTGATAAAACAATTGTACGTACCTGGCTTATGCGTGGCACGTTGCACTTGGTGGCAGCTGAAGACATTCACTGGATGCTGGAATTAGTAGCGCCACGTATTATTGCAGGCAGTGCTACACGCCATCAACGGCTGGGTCTTGATAATGAAATCTTTGCACACTGCAAGGATATATTCATCCATGCACTAAGTGGCGGTAAGCAGTTAACAAGAGATGAAATGTATAAATTGCTTGAGGAAGAAAATATTTCTACAGCTGGGCAACGTGGATATCATATTCTCTGGTGGTCGGCTCTTGAGGGATTGATCTGTTTTGGTCCGGAAGATGGCAAGCAGCAAACATTCGTGTTGCTTGATGACTGGATACCTAAGAACACTGTCTTAAAGCGTGATGAAGCTCTTGCGGAACTTGCCAGGAGATATTTTACCAGCCGCGGACCGGCTACATTGCAGGATTTTGTGTGGTGGTCGGGACTTAAGGTCACAGATGCAAGGTTTGGCCTTAAAGCAGTTGCATCGCAACTGGAACAAATAACAATTGATAATCGAACCTATTGGATGCCGCCAAACGCGCCGCAAATATCCACAAAGGTGCAGAAAATGTATCTACTACCTGGTTTTGATGAGTATATGCTGGGATATAAAGATAGAAGTGATGTGCTTAATGCGCAATATTACCAGCAGATAGTTCCGGGCAATAATGGCATGTTCAGTTCTACAATTGTTAAGAATGGACGGATAGTTGGAACATGGCGACGTAGTTTCAAAAGCGATCATATCATTATTACTCCACAACCTTTCATTGAATTCACAGACTCAGAAAAGAAGTTATTTTTTGTAGCATCCAATCAATACGGTCAGTTTCTTGAAATGAGCGTGTCAATAAATGATGTGGAATGATTGCTATATAAATATCGATATTGATGTTTTCTCATTTCTGAAGATCTATGTTTTTATTTCGGTCTTCATTTTCAGATAACAGTCTTCAAATATCTTCTGGTTACCATTATCGAATTCTAATATTTCAAAATCGAATATTTCCGCAAACTCCTTTATAGCATCATCAAAGTTCTCAGTATATGTAAGGCCCGTGTTGATCTTTGCAACCCGTTTGTATCCTACCATCTCATGGGTCTTTTTCATCATTTTCAATGCCTTGTCTGGATCACCATGTAACCTGCTGTTTATGTCAAGTAGTTCTCTCCAGCCTTTACTGTACATAGGTGTAAAGAGATACGTGCCAGCATCACTTACACTTTTGAGTATCTTCAGGTAGTTCTCAGTTCCTCCTACAGTGGCTCCTATGCAGTCATCTACAATCCTCTCCTTGTTATCTTTAAGGATATGCACAGGGCATGCGAGTGAATTTGCAGCAAAGTCCGTTTCGATATTTCCAAGTACGTTTCCGCATAGGCCATAGAAAAGTAATATTCCTGAGGAATCAGGAGCAAGGATTTCTACGGTTTCATATATTTTCTTTTTCAGCTCCTTTGGATTCCTGTGAAGGCCAAGCTCCATCAGGTAGATCAGAACGGTATATCTATCAGGAGTATTTTCTACTTCAACAACAGGAATATTTTCTAGGGGAAGCTTTGAATAATGGATGTTTGCTTTATCGAGCTTTTCTACGAACTCTTCTATGTTATCATTGTCAGCAACAATGATCTCTTCGATCTCAGTGTCGTTTTCAAGGATCCATATAATCTCATCCTGCATGATCTTGCATGAAATGATAGTCATAGTGGGCATCAAATTCCTCCAATTATATGTTTTTGGTTTGTGTTTACTTTTAGTAAGTTGCATATCTAAAAGGTCAATTCTTCCATCCAAGGTCGGATTTTATAACTAAGATCGATCTTTCAAGTGTTTTTCTCCCCTTTATGCTAGCCAATTGCCTGGCACCCAGTAAAGTTTCAACTATTGCTTCCGCACGCATATCGACAGGCTCAGAAAAATCAAATTCGTCACTTTCCATACCAATTCTCAAAACTCCTGAAAACCATGCCAGAACATTGTCCAGTAACAGCAAATGCTGTTCTTTTACCTTCATCGGCAGTTCTTCAAAATCAAGTATAAGGGAGCCAATCGGGCAAATGTTGCGTCCTTCATCAAATTCTCTTAACATAAAATCAAAGAAGTATTGTAGTTGTTCACGGGCTGAACAGCCCGATTGAGTCATTTTGGCAATATCCTTAGTAAATTGCTGTCTTATGCTTTCAAATATGGTTG
>DAKU01000131.1 GCA_002508425.1 Methanosarcinaceae archaeon UBA470 | reverse complement strand
ATACTGAAACTAATTTTTTTATACAACAGATGCTCCATAATTAGCATATTTGCTAGATTTTTTCTAAATAAAATGTGCAAACTGAAGACAGTTTAGGGATAAATATATATTATATCAATTTACTTAAATGTAAATATAATAATTCAGCTATTTTAGTTGGTAGCTCCAAAAATAATTCGTGTACATACTAACCTTCTGCAATCAAAGAATGAGTGATAAACATGGACTTCAAAAACATACCCATCAGTCGCAAGATCATTGCGATGGCACTGATATTAACCATATTACCTGCAACCATTGTAGGACTTTATGCATATGAAAAGACATCAAATGCTATCCAGACACAGCTAAATGAAAGACTGGATGAGCAAGTAAAAATGGAAAAGCAGTATGTTGATGCTGTATTCTCTGTTGGCGAAGAAACTCTTGAGTCTAATATAGGAGTAGCTACAAGCAGTTTCTATTCACTTGGCAATCCAAAAATATCTGACAGCAAAATGATGTTTGGCGATTATATTGTTAATGGCAATTATGATATTGTTGACGAAATCAAAGCAGAAACTGGAGGAGAAGTAACTGTTTTTCAGGTAAAAGATGGTTCAGCAACTCGCGTATCTACAACAGTACATGATGCAAATGGAAACCGTCTTGTGGGAACTAGTGTATCCGATACAGTTTATGACACGGTTGTACAAAACAGACAAACATATGAAGGAAGAGCTGATGTATTTGGAAAGACCTATTTAGGTACCTACGAACCAATAGCGGATGCTTCCGGGAATGTTATAGGCATCCTATTTGCCGGTCTTCCGGAAGAACACTACCGTCTCATTGTTAAAGAACAAATGAATGGAATCCAGTTCGGTGAAACTGGATACATGTATGCAATGGATTCTACTGGAAAACTCATAATCCACCCCACAAAAGAAGGTGAAAGCCTTGCTACCGAAGATTTTGCAAAAGAAATGATTGCAAACAAAGAAGGAGAGATAATCTATAACTGGCAGGGCAGAGACAAAATGATGAGTTACACATACTACGAACCTGCCGACTGGATAATTGCATCTGGTACATATATTGATGAGTTCGAAGCTCCTGTAGTTGCTATTCGCAATGGTATCATTGGAGTACTGGCCGTGTTCATAATTCTAGGCTCTGCTTTTGCACTGCTAATTAATAGGTCCATAGCTAGCGGAATTAATAGTATGGTGAAGGATTTCAAGCAGATATCCTCTGACGCTCTTGAAGGAAAGATAGACACTAGAGCAAGTACTGATGTGGGTGTGGATTTTGTCGCTATACCTACAGGACTGAATGAGATCCTGAAATCCCTTACAGATGTTATCAGTATGGTCAGTGTCAATGCAAATAACATAGCCGTAACTGCAGAAGCGATGTCTGCTTCTATTGAGGAAACGACCGCTGCATCTGACCAAATCGCTCAAACTGTGAACGAACTAGCAAAAGGTTCACAAAACCAATCCTCAAAAACGGAAGAAGTTGCTCATGCAATGGCAGATATGACCAAGACTGTTCAAGACGTCGCTACTAATTCACAGAAAGCCGCAGACACTGCATCCCAATCTAACGATATAATTCAGTCCATGAGCAAATCAGCTGGAGAGCTCATCACAAAGATGGAAGACATTCAAAAAGCTGAGGAAGATGCTGGTGAGGTAATTAAGGAATTGGATCAGAAATCCAGCCAGATCAGCGAAATAGTAAGCCTGATCACAAATATAGCAGATCAAACTAACTTGCTAGCCCTTAACGCTGCCATAGAAGCCGCACGTGCAGGAGAGCATGGAAGAGGTTTCGCAGTAGTTGCTGATGAAGTCCGGAAGCTAGCAGAAGATTCTGGCCACGCTGCCAAACAAATTTCAGGCCTTATTCATGACATACAGAAGGGTACAAGCAATGCAGTTAGCTCTATACATAAAAGCTCTGAAGAAGTTACCAACGGTTCTGTTGCTCTGAATGAAGCTATGAACAATATGAAGAATGTAGTGGAGGCTGGTAACAGTATTGCTCTAATGGTCCAGGAAATTGCAGCAGCTTCAGAAGAACAATCCGCATCAATCGAGGAAATTACATCTTCGGTAGAAGAGGTAGCAGCTATCTCACAGGAGGCGGCCGCTGGGACTCAAGAAGCTTCAGCTGGAGTGGAACAGCAAAATGCAGCCATGCAAGAACTTTCCAAGAATGCACAACAACTGGCAGGGATGGCTGCAAGTATGCAGCAAATGGTTGCAAAATATATCCAGAATAAATAAGGACTAAAATCTCATCCGGCTTTTTCTATCATCCCGGATGAGATTTCACTTTTTCTTTTTGCTTAAGTCTTAATTAGTATGAATTCTTATTTTAGTTAGGAGGGATTACTATAGCCAAACTGCAGATAATGAAATGTAGAGATCTGGGTTTTAATGATGATTTCATTGTCATAGAACAAGACCGTGAAATTGCAAAGAAGAAGATGATGGACCATATATTAGAAAAGCATAAAGAAGAATTTGAAATTCTGTCTACAATGCATCAGGATGAAATACGTGCAAAAATGGACTTTCTCCTGACCCGTGGTTGTGGTTGTGGAGTCAAAGAACTTTGAACTATTCACCTGATTAAGTGAACAAACTTAGTTATTATCTTATCACTGGGCAATAGAAAGTTCCCGGTTGGACATCTGTTATTGTACCTGAGAACAGGACGGTTTTCATTAGATTTATATCTGATGTAGCTTTTTAGGATACCGGAGAGAGGAAGGGCGGCTTCCGGGCCAATGGCCTGAGGAAAGTCTCCCCACCATCTGAACACACGAACACTTGTAAAGGGTGTCTGGCGAGAGCCAGGGCTCTGGCACAGAAACGATACCACCCCATACCAATGCAATGATACCGGAAGGTTGAGGTCGTATGGAATGTGGATGGAACGGTGAATCCTCGTGGGTGCAAGTCAGAAGTAGGGATAAACGGTGTTCAGACCGTCCCCGAAGTTAACGACGCTTAGCTGAATGCCGCACTGCAAATGCCACAGGCTATCTCTTTAGTGCCATGCACTAAGAGATCTTTGCAGCAACAGAAGGGAGCTTACTCTCCTCACTCCTTTAAATCCTTACTGCACTACTAATTATTTTAAGTAGTGTTATGTGTATTCTCAAACTAAATCTTTTAATGTATTCCCTGTAACCGTAAACTCCCTTTCCTGTAAGTAAGTACATTCTGAAAAGTTCCGGGTCCTTGTCAAACAGATAGAATATCTTCTCTATATACTCATGGAAGATATTGCCAAATTTGAAAGCCATGTGCAGATCATTGTCGAATAATGCATTACATTTATTCTGATAGGAAGAAATATCAATATCATTGTAGATTGCTTCAGCAGCTGTTTCACCTGCTGCGACACCACTTGCAACTGCGTAGTATATACCTTCGCCCAGGAAAGGATCCACAAAACCTGCCGCATCTCCCACAAGGAGCACTTTTTTCCCGTAGGTCTGCCTGTTAATACCCCCTACAGGCACTCTATGTATAAACTTCTTAGTGAGGTGTGCAGCAAGATCTATCCCTCTTTCCCTGGAAAGGAAGGATATGAAATCATCAAAAGCCTTTGCAGGCTTGATAGTATTTGGTTTCCATAGACCGATACCAATGGACATTGTATTGCCTTTGGGGAATACCCATCCATATCCTCTGCTTTTGAGGAAATATGCTTCTATCAGTTCTTTGTCAAGGACACACTTCTCTGCATCACCGGGGCTTAGTTCTATCTCCGTTTCGATACATATCCCATATCCTTCTGGTTCCCATTTTTTTCTCAGACCAGTTTCTCTGGCAACAGTGCTGTTTACACCGTCAGCACCGATAATAATTTTTGCAGTATACTCCCCTTTTGTCGTTACAACATGTACAAGTTCATCGTTTATTGTCACTGAGATGACTTTCTCACCGGAATTAATAACTGCTCCTTTGGCCTGTGCCTGTTTTAATAGATAATTATCAAAAGAGCTGCGAAAAACAAGTGTCAACACTGCCTCTTTGAACTTGTATGAGGACTGTCGCATAGTGGGAGAATAAGCCCTAACCCCATAACACGTATATTTGGGCTGAACTTCATCAATAGACCCGATGATCCGTAATGCTTTCCAGGACACAGCTCCCCCACATGCTTTATAGCGTGGTACTTGTTCTTTTTCCAGAAGGAGCACTTTTAGTCCTTTTTCAGCACATGTTCTTGCGGCCATTGCACCACCTGGTCCACCACCGACAACTATGATATCATAACCTATTATCATAATCCATCATCTTCACCCATTTATTGCCCTTGTAATTTATCAAGGAATAAAAGTTAAATCTTACAAGGAACTTTCTCAATAGATATATTTTTCTATGGGTGATCGGATGGCACTAGATTATGACTATTTTTTCCAAGTTATTATCAAAACCTTGGATACGAATCATAGATATCCAACTGCACCAAATAATGTAGTTGATAATATGGATATAGCATTATTTTAAAAATATCTATTTAGCTCCGCCTGATATCAAAAGTGCAACATCCTTCAAAGCAGAAACTTGCTTAAAATTACTGGGTAAGGCTGTGTATCTTGGTTCCCAGATTGGATTAAATTTGTTTTTGTATGCCCTTAATCCTTTGAAATTATAGAAAGGGTCATAACGATCAAATCAATGGTCAGTTCTTCATTCTGACAGATATAGTATCCAGCTCAATTTGATCAAAAAGTGCTACTTACTATTTTCATCAAAGTTATAGGGAAACGTTTCAGGGACATCGTAACATACTGTTTGTACGTGTACTCTCCTCTTGCTACAAGCAAATAATTCTTATATAATACATGATCTGCTTTTAAACACAACATGAATAAGCTTAAATTATTATAGGCTATTTTTGCAAACTTATAAGCAAACTTCAGATCATTATTGAATTCTCGATCACATCTTTTTTCATAAATGCTTAAGTACTCATGCGAGCAGTTGTTGTCATTTATAGCTTCAATTGCTACTTTTCCTGCAATTATTCCACTTAAGATTGAATAGTAAATACCTTCTCCGATAAAAGGATCGACAAAACCAGCTGCATCTCCAACCAACATTACACGATCAGTGTAAATATTCCGGTCTAATCCTCCGGCTGGTATTAAATGGGCTTTTTTTGAGATTATGTTGTTTTCCAGATTTGAACTTTTACCCTTTGAAAGTAAGTGTAGGAAACTTGAAAAAGATCCCAGGGGATCTGGTACTCTTTCGCGCATTCCACCTATCCCAACGGATAAGACATTTCCTTTTGGAAATACCCATCCATATCCCCAGTTTTCGATGAAATAAAAATCAACTAGCTGTGGATCAAAAACATATTCTTCAATGCCTTTACTATCTAATTGAATCTCTGCTTCAATACAGATACCTGACTTGTCTTTTCCCCAATTTTTTCTTAAATTGGTCTGTTTTGCAACCAGGCCATTAACCCCATCGGCTCCGATTAATATTTTTGCAAAATAACTTGATTTAGAAGTCGTTACTTCCACATATTCTTCGTGTCTTTCGATTTTTTCTACTCTTTCATTTTCACAGATTTGTACATTTTTCGACCTGGCTTTTTCTAGCAGAAAGTAATCAAATGAATCTCGGAATGTTAAAATAATAGATAAGTCATCAAATTTATGTATTAATGATTCAAGCTTAGTAGTAAAAGTTCTTGCACCATATAATTTGAAATGAGGTTCGAGCCCATCAAGCCCACCAATTAAATCAAGCACTTTTTTAGAAACTGCTCCACCACATGTCTTGTAACGTGGCAAAGCCTCTTTTTCAAATAATATGACGTTTAATCCGTTTTCAGCACATGTCTGTGCAGCCATTGCACCACTTGGCCCACCCCCGACAACTATGACATCATAAATCATCTTCTTCACCTAGTTAATCTCTGTGCTGTATTCAGATATTGAGTTAGACCAGACAGGGAATTCATGCTAAATATATGTATTTATCCAAGGCTATTACATTCAATTATTATCTTTTTCAAAAATCAAGGAATCTTTGTCTACAGCTGCAGATGGCAGTTTCAGAAATCTTATATTACAGATTGTACCGTTTCTGCATAGCCAAAATCCTCAAAAGCCCGAATTACTTTTTCATAATCTACTTCTGTATTATAGCACCCATCATTCAGCATTGAGATGCCATAAGTAACTATTTTTGTGCCTTTGAGAGCCTGCATTACTTTGATAAGTTCATAATCACATGCAATCAAGAGGGCACCTTCTATTGTATCATCCCGCAGGATATGCTTGACAAAAGAAGAACCTGTGATTATGTATAATTTATAACCATATTTCTGTGCATCCTTGCCAAGCCTTTCATAGATGCACTTGCCACACGAGATGCATTGTATTCCTTCTTTTGTGGAATGTGCAGGACAATCCATAGAACGCATACAATGAGGTGCCAGAATTATGCGTTTTTTCGTTTTTTGAAAATCATTTTTATGAGCTATGTTCTTCAGGGAAACCATCCATTTGTCGAGTATCTTTGGGTCAGAGAACTTGTAGAATAAATACTTAATAGGCAGATAAAAAAAATCAAGTATTTCTGCAAAAGAGCCTGCAAGCCAAACGTTACGATTAAGGCTCATTCGACTGACAATAAGAGCGACTACAGTAAGCACAATAGAGGCGAGAATAAGAACAAAAACTATCTCACCTATTATTCTATACACAGGATTCCTCCATTTTCCGGATGATCTCTTCAACATTGACTTCAGTGTTGAAACATCCGTCTTTAAGCAGACAAATGCCTTGCACTGGCATGTAGGCTGCAACTCCTTGCATGGATTCTGAAAGCTCAGGATAGCAGGCAACTCCAATGCAGCTTTCGGGCCTGTGCGCTTTGAGTATCTTCTTTACAAAACTGCCGCCTGGAATCACAAATACCTTGAAACCATATTTATCGGCAGCCTCGCATATAGTTCCAATATTGCACTTACCACATTTTTTGCATAAATATCCGTCAATTGGATCACATCTTGCTTTACAATCAGGATGGCGTAGGCATTGAGGCAGAAAAACAACTTTACGCCCTTTTGTTTTCCGGAATTCCTCCAGCATCAGAGCATTTCTTAGTTCGACAAGGATCTCATCAACAATAGTATCGCGAATAGAGAATCTTCTACATATCCATTTAGCGGGACCGTAGAAAAGGTATAGCATAAAAAGTACGAAACTTGGAAAAAGTATCTTGTGACGGCTAAAACTGTAAGCACCCAACAGTAAGGCTAGACCAATGCCTACAATGACAATAATAGCCAGTAGTATGAATACCTTTCCCAATATTTCATAGGGAATCTGCATTTTTAATCTCTATTGCAGGTTTTATCTGAAGCATTGTGCTTAAAAGAGAGAATGTTGAGTTTCACTCTGCGGGAGTGTCACTCAGGTCGATTCCCATAGCTTCTGCCACAAGCACAATTACGTCTTCGACTTCAAGTTCCTTTGCACCGATGGCATCCCTGCCGTCACTGAGGTTCCTCTTACAGAACGGGCAAGCGCTTGACAGGATATCAGCGTTTGTTGCAAGTGCATCTTCTACACGGGTCGATGCAACTCCAAGTGCAAGGTCGGGAAGACCGGCTTTCACACCGCCTCCTGCTCCACAGCAACGCTGGTTCTCCTTTATTCTTTCCATCTCCACAAACTCGATGCCGGGAATAGCTTCAAGGACAGCTCTTGGTGGTTCGAACACACCTACGTGACGGCCAAGGTGGCATGGGTCGTGATAGGTGACCTTCTTGTCAATGGACTTTTCCCACTTGATCTCTCCTTTCTTGATGAGGTCCTGAAGGAATTCAGTTATATGGACTACCTTGAATGGGAGTTCCTTACCTGTCAGGCGTGGCCAGTCTATAAGGGAAGCCCTGTAGCATCCTGCACATGCATACAGTACTATTTTTGCACCCTTTGCTTCGATGTTGTCTATATTCTTCTGGGCATTTATCTTTGCAGTATCATTTATGAAGTACTGTCCGGTCCTGACCAGTGCTGAACCACAGCATATCTCGTCCTCGCCAAGCATTGTGAACTTTATTCCAAGCTTGTTGAGCACACGGGCAGTTGCAAGGGCGAGTTTTCTCTGCCGGAGCTCGGCAGTACATCCGCCGAAGTATAGGACCTCAGCTTTGTCTTCGACCTTTATGTCTTTGGGGAACCAGTTAGTTCTGTCTTTGTTGTCTGCCATGTATGGGTTCTTGTATTCTCCGATGAGTTTCAGGAACATACCCTGTTTGCCGTATGGACCGTTACCACGCTTTACAAGGTTAGCACGCATGGATTCCCACAGTTCTACGGTGTTTATGGCAGATTCACAGACGGTTGCACACATTCCACAGGTGGTGCATCCGTATACATCGTTCTTGAACTGCTCTATCTCTTCTGCGGATATTTCCTTTGGGCCAAAGAGCCTTGCACGCAGTCCATAGGACTTGTTCATGAACTCTTTCCATCTGAGGATCTTGTCCCTGGGTGCAAGGCCGGGGTTCTTACCGGATGCATCATATGTGGGACACCAGTTCACACATTCCCCACAGCGGCTGCATGAATCAAGTTCCATGAGCTGTACTGCTGTAAAGTTCTCTGTATTAATAGAAGGTTCACGTTTTGCCATTTTATTCCCCTCCCTTGTTTGCAAGGAGTGCGAGTGGTATTGCTATTATGTGAATGTATTTGCTGAACGGGATGTATGCGATACAGAACAGCAGTGAGATTATAACGTGGAAAAGTGCTGCTGGTGGTGCATATGTGAATGGGAAAATTGGATCGCCATAATGTAGGGAAAGAGCTATGTTTGTCATGGGTATTGTCCAATCAAAATTGATTACCCCATTCCATATAGTATTGTTCCTTATTCCGTCTGCAATGAAGCCTGTGACTGTAATGACCGTAAGCCCTATCAGAAGGATAGAGTCGTACGCAATAGTGGATTCTCTAGTCTTTGCAACAAACAGTCTCCTGTATATTGCAATAATAATACCTACGAGTAGTATGTAACTGAATATGTCATTGGGTGTTGAGAGTAGTTCTCTGAAGACCTCTGGGTTCATAAACCAGGGAAGTGACTCTGCGTATCCTAATTTTTCACCGATCATGTGTGTCATTTCAACAAAGAACATCGCACCGGACATAGCAAAAAGGGTCATCCAGCCAACAAAGATAGTGAAGTGCATGAACCATCTGACAGGACTCCTTTGCAGGATCCTTCTCTGAAAAAGAATGTCAAAGACAAACGTTTTAAGGACTGACTGATTGTGAACATGTGCGTGCTCATTCATCTGGTACATGAGCGTCTTAGGGAAAGTTAAGATGCTTTTTGATGGTGCCTGACCATACCCCGTGGAACCCATACCCCATTTCTTTAAGTTGATGTACATTCCTACAACAAAGATACCAACTGAAAGAATCGATATAATCATAATCTGCACAAATGTGAGTCTTAATGCCTCGGATACACCTGCAAAATACTCCATATTTATCTTCTCCTGATATTAGTATAAACAAGTAACTATTATAAAAATTAAATTTGATTTACTCTCGAGTAACCGATATGGTTGCATGATTGTTGTGCCGATTATATTTAAAGATTTTCATCACTTATATATATCAGCAGGCACATTTTTTAGAACATTACTGATTGGAACTTAGACGCAAAAATAGAAAAAAAGATGTATGGACTGCTCACAGCCCGATATCTTCCCTGAACTTGTCAAGTCCGATCTCATCGATCAGCCTGCCAAGCCTGTGTTTTGTTGAGCAGCTTTTATAATAGTTGATAATCCTGTCAACCAGTACAAGGACTTCCTCATCGTCCAGTTCATCTGCAATTACATCTGCAAGTCTTGGCTTAATACCTGCACTGCCTCCGACCATCACAATGTATCCTTTTGGAGTACCCAGGACACCTATGTCCTTGATAGCAGGTTCTGAACAGGAGTTCATGCATCCTGCAACAGCTATCTTAAGCTTGGATGGCAGTTGCATACCGTGGTATTTTTCGTCCAGTTTAAGACCCAGACCTACGGCATCCTGCTGGCCACGCTTACAGAAGGTCGTACCCGGGCATATCTTAATGCTTCTGACACACAGCCCCACTGCTGCTGCTGGCTTCATGTCCAGGTCTTTCCAGATGTTATCCAGATCTGCTTCCTTGATACCTACGATACAAATCCTCTGCGCAGAGGTCATTTTCATTGCTGCAGCATTGTATTTCTCTGCTACATCTGCAATCTTGCGCAACATATCGGGAGTTACTATGCCTCCTGGTATCTGTGGTGCTATTGCGTATGTTTCCTTGTCTCTCTGTAGAATTGCTCCTTTTTCTAATTTGTCTCCTGCCATGTTAATCTCCTTTATGGTATTCTCAGGAAGTAGCCCTGATAATATACCCCACTTGATTGAATGAAATTGGAAGCTATGTTAGATATTGTTTGTGCTCTCTTTTTTGAATAAAAGAAGTCGCAGTATTCTGTTATTCACCTGGATCTAAAAAGATAACTTTAAGTAAAAGAAGAAAGTCAGAATACATAATTAAAATGTCAATTTAGCGTAGGAGGTTTCTATTGAGTAAAGGATCTTCAAGTGCTTCAGGCAAATTGCATAACTTAAGCTTTAAAGAACTTAGCCGTATGCCCATTGCATCGATAAGTGTGCTGTTAATATTATTGGTGTCCGCAAGTTGTGCTCTTGCAGGGCCTGTGACTGAACTTAAGATAACTCCGGAAAATCCGTGTGCTTATAATGGTAATATTACTATAACAGGCAAGGTAGATCCTAACGAAATCGTCACGATAACTACTGCTTATGCAAAGGAAGTAAATGTGACGGATGGTAAATATGAGTATGATCCGGGTATTGTACTCATACCTGAAGGTACGACTTTCTGCAGTATTTCGGCGAAAAGTGTGGAGGATATAACAATAAGCACAAATCTCTCTAAATATTTGCCCTTACCCATATCCAGGACACAGGAAGCATCTTCGAGCAAGGCGGCTATGTCCATTTCATCCCCATTTATCCTTCCAGGCGAATACAGCTTGTTAATAAGTGGTAACGCTGCAGATAAACAAGATGATAACGACTCTGTAAAGACTGTAGCAATCACTTTTGTTGCGAAGATGGACGTAAAAGCTGATGCAAACGGATACTTCGAGCAAGTCTGCTCTACTAGTAGGCCTGCAGGTAACTACACTCTTAAGATAGGTAACGAAACCAGAGTTGTAAACTTAAGAGATTGTTCAAAAGATGATAAAAGCAGTGCTACAGTACCCAAGAGTGGCGGTACTGGATACGCAAAAGTAAGCGGTATTGGAAATGCAACTGTCAATGCATCAGTTCTGCAAAGTATTCCCGATATAGATTACGGACCCGAAGATGTTCCTGATGTAGCCGAAACGACTACTACTGCAGAGGCTCCGGCAAATACCTCCTATAGTATAATAGACATTATAAAGGCAATTCTGAAATGGTTGGGCTTTTAATGAAGGGGGTCTAACAACCTCCTCCCTATATGTCAGGAGTTCTTTTTTGAGAACATCATGTTATTTTTAAATGGATATAGTACCTAGTTGTTCTAAACTTCCAGTTATAACCATTTATCCAAGTATTAAAAAGGCATTCATCTAATCGATATTGCCGATAGAGATAATGATTAAAAACAATGAAACACCCCTAAAAACGCAGTAAGAAAAAGCAGCCAGACGCTATTCTATTTGTACCAAACATAAAATAATCGAACCACCCAACACATAAAAAAAAATAAAGTAGTAAGTATAGATTATATTAATCTGAGTATAGATTATACAATCTCAACTACTTTATATACCACTATTGCCGCAAAAGAAACTAATAGTGGAAGTATACTGATATCCAACAGACTACTTATACTATGGTTCCATTTGCTGCAGGCAGATAATATCTCTTTTGCTGAAAGAAAAGCTATTAGACCTATTACTGCAAGCACTCCATACTCGGGTATTCCCGCAGTTGTGGTCATTGATATAGCCCCAGCCGCTGTAGATGTAGCTGCTGTAGATACAGCTGACGTAGATACTGCTGTAGTCAACATGGTAAATAACTCATCTACTTTCCACTATATAAATCTATTCAAATGTGTTTAGAATGACACACTGAAGAATAGAAATAATAGTATTGATTAAGTTCTATATCATATAGGTAATTTAATTTATAAGTGACTGCTGATTAAATATATACTTCCCATTAATTCTCATATTCAAACAAAAAGTAAACAACTAAACTTGAAAATGTCATTGAAAACATGAATCCTACTTATGAAACAGAGCAAAGAAAAAAACTATGATATAATTAAATCATAAGATTAAAACCAGATATATAAAAAATATACGATCCTCTATAAGATTCAATCCATGTAATCGAATAGATAACTTTAAGTAAAAGGTAAAGATATAGAAGAATGTCAAAATACATGTAACATAGTAATAATTTAGAGTAGGAGGTTGTTTATTGAACATAGGATTTTTAAGTGCTGCAAACAGGTTGCACAGTCCGGGCTTTAAAAAGCTTGGTCGCGCATCCATTGCATCGATCAGTGTGCTATTAATTTTGTTGATTTCCGCAAGTTGTGCTCTTGCATGGCCTGTGGAAGACCTTAAGATAACTCCGGAAAGCCCACTTTGTACTTATAGTGGTAATATCTCCATTACAGGTAAAGTTGGTCCGGGCGACACCGTCACTATAGTTACGACTTATGTGAAGGAACTAAATGTAACTGATGGTAAATATGAGTTCGATGCGGGCATTGTGCCAATCCCAGCAGGTACGACTCTCTGCAGCATCACTGCAGAAAATGTCAAGGATATGACTATTACCACAAATCTCTTTAAATTCATCCCCATATCCAAGACACAGGACGCATGCAATGGTAAGGCCACTCTGTCAGTGCCAGCCCCATATATTCCAAAGGGCAATTATAGCCTGGAAATAAATGGAAACGCCATTTCAACAAATGCTATTGCAAATTGTAATGATGGAAAAGATACCAATACAGACACCTCAAAGACTGTGAAGCTCACATTCGTAGCAAAGGTGGATGTAAAAGCTGACGAGAAAGGATACTTTAAGCAAGTTTGCTGCACCAACAGGCCTGCAGGTAACTACACTCTGAAGGTCGGCGATAAGACCACAACTGTGACCCTAGTAGATTGCGACAATGAAGATACCAACAACAATGGAGGAGCAGATGCAGCTAGCACCACTACTTCCAGCGGAACTGGAAACGCAGCAGTAAGCAGCGGTGTTGGAACCAGTAGTGTTGGAAATGCAACTGTCAATGCAACAGTTCAGCAAAGTGTCCCTGATACAAATGATTACGGACCTGAAGACGTTCCTGATGTATCCGGAACAGCTGCAACGGCTTCAGCAAGTACCAATAGTATAATGGGCATTATACAGTCAATTCTGAACTGGTTGGGCTTTTAATGAAGGAGGTTTGACAACCTCCCACTCTATTATTTTATAAGTTTTTTCTATTTTACGGCTCCATATTTTGAATTTACATGGTAATCAGAAAAATCTAATTACTTCTATTGACCTTGATTTTATAATCAAACAGGTACTATTTTGATTGTTTTCTCTTACGCAGGTGATACCTGGAAGTTAGGTCATTAATTATATATTGATTAAAATTATATTACTGCATCATGCCCTACCCAGTCGTACACATGATGTTCTTCGTGCTTTGCATATCTCTTCCGGGACTGTTCAGCTTTGCACAAACTGCCCTTAGTAGCGGAGTGTACAGGCGGGATTGGTGGAATTTGTTATTACTGCTTTCCATAGGAGCATTCTTCTCATTATTGCCGGATATACCTGCAGTGTGGAACTATTTTCTGTTTGGAAATCTGGATCACGGTATGGCCGGACCAGTGCCGACCCATTCCTTAGTGTTTGGCGTTGTAGCTTTCTGTAGTGCTTTTGTTTTGGGCTTACTGGCATACCGACAGCGTGACAGAGCTTTGGCCCTGGGCATGTTCGCAGTGGCGGCATTCCTTTCCCATCTGCTCCTGGATGATATAGCAGAAGGCGGGCTTTCCTATCTTTATCCCTTCTATGACAAACCCATGAGCATGTTCTCTTACGTAAATGTAAAATACTCCGGCATAGATTTCCAGGGATATAATACTGCAGGTATTGTATCAGTATTCTTTATTTTCTGCGTATTGCTCATGGCTCTTATGGCATTGAACTACCTGGGTTTTGGTTTCAAATATGAACCTCTTAAAGGCAAAGCAGAAACAGCATGCAATCAAATTCCTTTAGATTCACAACATGCTACAAGAGAGATTAGAGAGATTCAGGTAATGAATGCTGACATTATAGAAGATGAATATTAGTGCTCATCATCACATGCTTGAAAAATGAGATGAGTTGTTCTTGCAGACATAGGCCGATAGAAATATAAAATGTATTAACCTTATTCATATTACATGCCTTACCCCGTAGTACATCTAATGTTCTTTGTTTTCTGCTTATCCTCACCAGCCCTATACGGTTTTGCAAAGACTGCCCGATTGGAGGGTGTGCATTGGACAGATTGGTGGTATTTAATGTTGTTATTAGCCATTGGCGGCTTTTGTTCACTGCTACCGGATATACCCGCTGTATGGAATAACTTGCTGTATGGCACCATGGAACACACTATGGC
>DAKU01000148.1 GCA_002508425.1 Methanosarcinaceae archaeon UBA470 | reverse complement strand
GGCCGATCTCGGTGATGGAGATGAGCAGTTTTACAGTTATGATCTTCTGGCAAGCGGTGCTTCAGACAGAAAGATCCTCCGCAAAAGCGGCACTTATAAGGAATTCTCAAGCACTTCATGCCAAGTATTACTCCATGACAATAATCACATTTCATGTTACCGTACATTAATGCAGAACAATGTTTTAAAAATCTATGGAGAAGACACTGAAATAAGAAAAGATGAAAACCAGTTCAGATTTAAAGAGGGGGGAGGGCGGTACTTAAATATGGATATACTGAACTGGTAATCTTAACTAAAACAAAAGGCATATAAATTGTTTTTTATTTTGTTCCGGCTTTAACAAAGTAAAACATCCAAAGTGAACATCGAATAATACTCAGATTTTTCAAAGCAACACTGCGCAAAAGAAAGATTTCAGATAATGAAAACTCTGTTTTTAACAGAACAAAGAAACAGACAAAGAGCCTCTTATTAGCAATTCAGCTTATTCTTTAAACATCTCAAATAACGTATAAATAGCTGAACACGAGAGAATCTGTAATGGGAATCAAAGTATGGGTGGGGATCCATAATACAATCCATTATAGACGATAGGACTTCTGCCTCAAAGGAGAAGATGGAAAGACGTTGCGATATTGATTGGATACGCATTTTCGGAATGGCAACTATCTTTTTTTATCACTGTGGAAGATTTTTCAATCTTGAAGACTGGCATGTGAAAAACAACGCTCTTTCACCTGCTATTACAATAATACTGGCGGTCTTAGGAATATGGATGATGCCCCTGTTCTTTATGATCTCCGCAATATCATCATACTATTCACTCACCAAGAGATCCCCACAGCAATATATACTGGAGAGATTTAAAAGGCTCATAATACCCCTAATGTTCGGTACTTTAGTAATCATAGTGCCTGTACAGGTCTATATTGAACGTGTATCACACGGCCAGTTTAGTGGTTCTTTCATTGATTTTTACCCTCACTACTTTGATGGACTCTATGCATTCGGAGGTAATTTTGCATGGATGGGATTGCATCTATGGTACCTGGAATTCCTTTTCATATTTTCCATGCTGACTCTTCCATTGTTCGTGATTGGAATTCAGAAAAAAAGCTCCCGGATATTCTCTCATGTATATTCCTTTTTCACAAAACCAGGAGCTATTTTCCTGTTGGCAATGCCTCTAATCCTTATGGAGATGTTTGTGGGACAATACAGAGATAACATCATAGGTCTGCAAGATTTTGGAGGCTGGAGCCTGCTGACATATCTTGTCTTCTTTATCACAGGATTTTTCCTGTCACTTGATCCAAAATTCAAGGATACAATTGAGAAACACAGAATGCCAGCTTTACTTATTGCCGCTGGAATCACCTTGCTGAAAATTGTGATTGACCTGTACGACTTTGAATCGGTTGGCAAATATCAGGACATATTAACTGCAGCTGCTTCCTGGTGCTGGCTTCTGGCGATATTTGGCTTTGGTATCAGATACTTAACTTTAAATCATGCCATCCTCAAATATGCTAATGAGGCTGTTCTGCCATTCTATATAATTCATCAGACAGTCATTGTGATATTCGGATTCTTGATAATGGATTGGGAAAGCGGAGTGCTGACAAAGTACACTGTGCTTAGTTTAAGCTCATTTTTGACGATAATGCTGGTATATGAATTTCTGATTAGAAGGATCAAAGTGATGCGTTTACTATTTGGTATGAAATGATCGAGATTAAATAGTAAAATTCAGTGTAACAATTATCCATAATCCTTTTTTTACAACTGCATAGCCTTAGTTTTATCATAATGACCTGTAGTAAAATAAGAGAGGTAAGTATATATGGTTTAATATAATAATAACCAGGATACCAGGAGCTTAGAGATAGAACAAATGAGGGAATGGACATCATCACTTGACTAGCATATCCCATAGAGAGTTGTGGATATCACCATAGGAAAACATCTCAGTAAACACCTGGAAAAAACAATAGAGGAGAGATATAAATGGGCTTATTCGATAAAGTAAGAGGAAGTAAAGAAGCAGAGCAAACAAAACTGAACAAAGAAGAAGCATTTGCTGCAGTTTCTTTGGCTGCTGTAGCCGCTGATGGAGAAATCACTGAAGAAGAAGCAAGGGGTCTCATGACATCATTGCTCAGAATGAAGCTGTATGAAAAATTCAATGACAAGCAAATGTCAGCAATGTTCAAAAAGCTCGTCGGCGTAATAAAAAATCAGGGTGTCGAAGCTTTAGTTACATCCTCAAAGGAAGTACTTCCTGCTGATCTAAAAGAGACAGCATTTGCAGTGGCAGCTGACCTTACACTTGCAGATGGTGTACTCGCCAAGGGAGAAAAAGACATCCTTACCAAGATTCAGGAATCTCTGGGTGTCCCTGAGGACAAAGCGGTCAACATTATTGAAGTCATGTTGATCAAAAACAGAGGCTGAAAACAGCAATTATTTTTTAGATTCCATAAATAGGACAGGCTCAGGCCTGTCAAAACACTTCCTCTTTCTGAGTTGTCTAAAAAGGATAAATCGTTTATTCTCATTAAAATTATCCTATAAGGAAACGTCTCATGGAAATAGAGTCTTACTGGAACCTTTCGTGTACCATATAATCCCAGCAGAAAAGAGAACAAGACATGTGAACTCATTTTTTAGTTACATAAATTTATCCTGGACCTTTGAGATAGATCTCCTTCACTCTTCCGACACGACCATCTTCCAATTGAACCTTTATCCCATGTGGATGAGATGAGGAATTGGTTAAGATCCTTTTCACAACACCCTTTGTGATTTTTCCGCTGCCCTGATCTTGCTTCAGAACGATTCCTACGTTCAAACCTATTTTAATATTTCCTCTGGTGTTGCCTGCGCTCATGGCACAAATAGATTCTTCATCATATAAGCATGTTCGTTCATAAAATTGCCCTGATACCTGGATCGAACTTCTGTAAACAGGAATAACTTAGGAATGAATTGAAATAGTAAATGTCTGCTCTCTTTATTTTATGTAGACATTACATGGAAATATATATTTAGGAGCGAGTAATATAGTGATAGCAACATGTTTATATAACATATGAGTGTTTATATAAGTAGAGTTCGGATGTTTGTCGATTTAATAAAAGGATTATCTCATTCTTGTGTTCTTCTTTTAGTTAATTGATTTAACAACAAAGAGTTGGTCGTATCAAAAAGTGGAGATCTGATCTAAATCAGATCGAACCTGTCATGCGAAAATTCTCGATCTCAGCTTTTGCTGAGGCGAACTACCTAAATAAAGGAAATTAAATATGAGATTCGATAGTAGAGGCGGAAGCGGTAGAAGTGGTGGAAGCGGTGGCTTCAGACCAAGTGGTCCAAGAGAAATGCATAAAGCAACTTGCTCAGACTGTAAGCAGGAAACTGAAGTACCTTTCGTGCCATCCGGTGACAGGCCAGTATACTGCAGAGAATGCTACCAGAAGCATAGACCAGCTAGATATTAGATCTGTAGCTAACAGATTCCTAATTCTATAATTTCACAAAAGGCAGATGTATTAACATATTTCTGCCCGATAATTTTTTGGATGGTCTTTTTCTTACATTTAGAGTATTGCTTAAAGAAATTTTTGGAGAGAAACAGGGGGAGATAGATATGTCAAGTGAAAGTGTAATATGCCCAGATTGTGGAACTCAAACTTTCGCAACCGTACCTTTAGGACAGAAGATCATTTGCGTCTCGCTGAAACTAGGAAGTCCGACTAATTTTGGAGCAACATACAAATCTGCATCCAGATGTACTAGCTGCAAGAAAAGTTTTACGTGCTATACCAATAACACGCATCAGAAACTCAAAAACGTAATTTAAAGATTTTCATTTTGCATTTGAATGTGTGATATTTTGCCCTTCTTCTAAGGTAATTGCTATAAAGAAGATTTATCCAGTGTACTGGAAATTCTTTTCTAAGCTATCTGAGCCACGCAATCTTTTTAATGGACCTTTGGCCATACTTAGTGAGTGTGTGCTATACGGGACCATAGGAATATTCCTGACCCACATACATGGAATGCCTATTCCTTCAATGATCTTCTACAGACTGTTCTTTAGTGTTTTACTGATACTTTCAATAACCCTTGTGATACAATCCAATCGTGGATTTTTGGGATTCAAAACAGATCCGATATATTTGACAGGTATTCTTTCTGGCCCATGGGACTTAGTTGCTTGCTTATGACCCCATTTGCTTTTGGTACTCCGTGGAGCATATTCACCGAAAATCTCAGTGTGCTCGCATCATTTGGAGCGGTTTCAATTTGATGTCGCATTACTGGAAGTCAAACAACAGAAGAAAACAAATTAGCTAACACATCCGATGAAACAGTTTAAAATTTTTGTATAATATATCATACCCTACTTTTTGTTCAGGCCATAAGTTAAAATACTTGAACTTCCAAGTACTTAATAATTATAATATTGGTGTATTGAAATGTCGAAAAATGAAAACGTACTTGCAATAATAGGACCTCTTAATAAACCAAAATTTATGGGCCTTGCTAACGATAGCTTTACTCTTATAGTCACAAAGGAACAGAGTATTTTTGCCAAACTAACATCAGAGATTATGAAAAAAGTGGCAGAAGAAGCAAGGCAACAAGCCAAACAAGATGGAAAGGGATTCTTCGGACAATGGAGTAGTCAGATAGCCGGAGGAATGAACTACTCACAGAGGTATTTAGGCATGGAATCTGAGGAGATATTGAAAGAAAATCCCGAAAATTTCTCCATCCCGAATTCCAGTATCAATTATGTTGAAGTCAAGTACAAGGACAATAGTGACGATGATGGAAATGGTAGATCTGAATGGGCGATCAACATCCACGCGCACTCACAGAAATTGAAGTTCAAATGCAATAACGATCCGAGAACGGAACTGAAAAAAGCATATCCAGAAACAGTGAAATAAATGGGAATTGTAGCTGCCAGATTACCAACTACATTCTAATACTTTCTTTTTTATCGGAGGTTACTTTTCATTTAAGTTCACATTTGAATTCCTTTCCCGAGATGTTGATCAAATAATAAGCACCAGCAAGGGACAAGACAAGAACCCCCAGCCCCATAAGGAACAAGGGAGGAGTGGTTTTCAAGTCTATAATTATTACCTTACGAACTATTGCTGTGATTCCCACCAGGATGATCACTCCAACGTTCATTATAGATTCAGTGATGATCATCTTTATGGTTTCAAGCAACTCAATACCAATGATCACCAGAAAGAACAGACCAAATATATCCAAGAGTTTTTCCACATTAAGGAAAAAGAAAGGAGGCGTAATAAGACTATGCAGGATTATCCAACCTACCTCCAGAGTAGAACTGAGGATTACAACCACCATCATAAGAATAATAGTCTTTATTACCAGAGTTTGAAAAGCATCTACATATTTCATCATGCGAACACCATCCTAATACACCATCCTAATAATACAATACATTTCTCAATTTGCCCTGATAATAAAAGAGTCCTATAACTAAAAAAGTGTGTGTGTGAGATAAAGGGATAATTTAAGCAAAGTGGGGGGTCGAAATCAGAAAGCCCCCTCATATGAAATTGGTTTAATCATCCATCACCGAATCCAAGATCAACTTTTCAATGAACCTGCCCCTTTCCTCACGTTTTGCCATCTTCATTTCCTTAATGTTCTCGATGTCAAAACCAAACTGGTTGATAATTGCATTTATTACCTCGAAAATATCCGCAAGTTCCTCTTCAGAAGGATCTGAGCTGAATTCTGCTACCTCTTCTACAAGTTTGTCCAGCAGCTTTGTCCTGTACTCGTCCTCAGAAGCCTTATGATACACAGGTTTCTTTCCACCCTGCATGATAATTGAAGGAATTTTGTCCCGTACAAGTTTTCCACCTATGTGTTCTGGATTCATAGTAATATCCATTGACACTAACGATTCTGTATTCACTAATCAATAAGTATGGTCACAAATTAAATAGATACCTTCTGAGATGACCTGTTCATCCAGACAAAAAAAGATAGGGATAATAGCGCACAAACTATAGCAAATACTATTGTTTGCCTGAAACCAAAGAATTGCATGATAGTGCCCCCAAGAAGAGATCCTGCAATATCCGCTGCAGAAGTAGCAGCATTTAAAAGTCCTGCAGAACTTGCTTTCTCAATGCTCCTTTCCACAACCAGCTGATTTGCACCAACGTATAATAAAGCCCATCCAAAAGCTATCAGAACCATTCCCGGAATAATAGAATAGAAATTTTGTGCCAGATAATAACTCATGAATGCCAATCCAGAGGTTATAATTCCCCATTTGATAAGCCATTCGTTCTTGAAATGATCAAGCCGGCGCATGATAAAGAATTGTATGGCAGGATTGATGGCATATATGACACCTATCCAGAAATTAGACGCCCCAAGAAAAGACATGTATAGAGGCAAAATAACCCACACAGCAATTGCACCCATGTGCCTCAAGAACATCGATATATAGACATCAAGGTTCTTCCTGAACACAGCCAACGAAAAATAGCTCACAGAAATAGAGGGTTTCTGTACATCAGTAAGCCCAAAAGCCGCAAGAAAAGCGATGGTGAAGAAAAGGGATGATAATATGAAAAGATGCTCTATGTTCCCTATGAACCCGGCAACCAGATAACCTACCATCCAGCCAAGAGAACCAAATGAACTGAATTTGCCTATACTTTCCTTTTCATAATAAACACTAACAATAAGCGCAGCTGGGTATACTCCTACGCTGAAACCTACCATTGCACGGATCACAGCAAGTGATGCAGCATCATAAGCAAATATCTGCATAAAGAACGAAACTGCAGAAACTGCAAGCCCGGCCTGGATTATAGGACGCAGACTATTGATATCAGCTGCTTTTCCAAATATAAATGAAGAGAAAAAAGAGGCTGCTGCAAAAAAGGCACTGATCAAACCTACTTCAAAATATGAAGCTCCCAGGGATTTTGCGAAAACCGGCATAAATACGCCCGACATCATGAGAGAAGAATTCGCCAGGAATTGGATCAGGTTTAATCTCATTATATATCAAACTC
>DAKU01000005.1:12192-39362 GCA_002508425.1 Methanosarcinaceae archaeon UBA470 | reverse complement strand
GACAGGCTAATTCCTGTCAAAAGCGCGCAGATAGCCGGGGTTTCATACAAGACCATAGGTGATGCAGGTCTGGAATGGATATCCGATCTGCACGGGAAAGTAAGAATCCCCTCTATACTCAATCCCGCAGGCATGGACCTTCAAGACTGGGAAAAAATGCGGATAGATCCTGAATTTGCACATAAGCAACAACTGATCATCGCAGCATACGAAAAGCTGGGTATCAGTGCCAAATGCACATGTACTCCTTATTATCTGGAAGGGTTCAATGCTACCTGCGGAGACCATCTTGCGTGGAGCGAGTCCTCGGCAGTTTCCTATGCCAACTCCGTCATCGGGGCAAGGACCAACCGCGAAGGTGGTCCCTCGGCTCTCTCGGCAGCCCTTGTGGGCAAGACTGCCAACTATGGATACCATCTCGATGAGATGCGCAGGCCCACAGTATCGGTTACCGTGGAATGTGAGCTGAAGGGCTCTGATTACGGTGCCCTTGGGTATATCGTAGGGAAGATGGTGGGCAGCAGAGTGCCTTTGTTCATCCTGAAAAACAAGCCTGACAATGAAGAGCTGAAATATCTGGGTGCTGCCATGGCTGCCTCAGGAGCTGTTGCCCTGTACCACGTAGAAGGAGTTACTCCCGAATCAAGGAAGAACAAATTTGCAAGGCCTGATGAGAATATAGTCATCGAGGAAAGTCAGATAAGGGAAATCTATGACAGGACAAAACCCGATATCAATGATCTGGATATTATAACCATAGGCTGTCCACATTGCTCTCCGGCTGAACTGTCCCTTATAGCAGGACTGCTTGAAGGCAGGACTGTAAACAAAGAGGTGTGGATCTGCACTTCCAGGGAAGTTGCAAACAAACATCCCGGACTTGTTAAGTCCATTGAGAAAAGCGGGGCAAAAGTGGTCTGCGATACATGTATGGTAGTATCCCCGGCAACTGAAAAATATAAGACGATGATGGTAAACTCCGGCAAAGCTCTGGCATACGTACCCGGTATGTGTGGGGTTCCCACTCTTTTTGGTGATATCTATAAGTGCATCAGGGAGGCGGTGAAGGAATGAAGGTCAAATGCCGTACCATCTCCAGGGGCTGTGCAGAGGGGCCAGTGATGATAACGCGCGATCCAATCTCTTTTTTGGGTAACGTAGATCCCAAGACCGGAAAAGTAGTGGATGCGAACCATGAACTTTTCGGGCAGTCTGTGCAGGGCAAAGTGCTGGTGTTCCCTCATGGCAAAGGTTCTACTGTTGGTTCTTATGTAATATACCAGCTCTTCAAGAACGGTGTTGCTCCTGTAGCTATGATAAACCTGGAATCAGAACCTATAGTTGCTGTGGGTGCTATTATTTCTGCCATACCGCTGGTGGACAGGCTGGAAAACGATCTATATTCCATCCTCAAGAATGGCATGTCCATAAAGGTAAATAGCAGTGAAGGATATGTGGAAGTGCCTGAAGGGTAATGGTCCTGCTGATGCAAAAACTTATTGAAAAAGTGGTGTACTAATGGATATTTGTTTGAGGTGGAAAAGGAAGAACGCCTTCAGCCTTGCTGCGCTTGCACCTCTGCTGCCCAGCATACGCAGAGTCAAAACGCCAACTGACGGTATAATGATTTACAGTCTGGTGACAAGGCAGGCAGCAAGTGTCTTCAAGGAAGTTCAGAATGCAACCACCAATTCCATTTTCATAGCGGGAGGACCCCATCCATCCGGGGATCCGGAAGGAACTTTGCGACATTTTGATTATGTGGTGATAGGCGAAGGCGAAGCAACACTTCCTGAGCTTGTAAAGGTGCTACAGGAGGGAGGAAATGTAAGTACGGTCAAAGGTATCGCCTACAAGGATACTGAGGGAAAAATTGTCTACACTCCAAAAAGGGAGCCCATAGAACTGGATGATTATCCCTGTTTTGATCCGCATCTTATCAAGGCTCCTATAGAGATCAGTCGGGGATGCCCATGGAAGTGTAAGTACTGTCAGATACCTCAGATGTTCGGCAGTAAGGTAAGGCATCGCAGTATAGATTCCATCGTTAAGTGTGCTCAGCATTACAAGGATTTGAGGTTCATTTCATCTAATTCATTTGCCTACGGAAGCGATGGTATACACCCGCGTTTTGACAAGGTGGAGAAGCTGCTGGAGGCTTTGTATGCAATTGAGGGTAAGGATATTTATTTCGGAACTTTTCCTTCTGAAGTAAGGCCAGAGTTCGTAACAGACGAATCTCTGGAAATGATTAACAAATATTGCACCAATGACAGGATCAGCCTTGGTGCACAGTCCGGCAGTGAAAGGATACTCAGAGATATCCATAGAGGACACACCGTGAGGGAAGTGGAAATAGCCGTTGAACGCTGTTTTGAACATGGGATCACACCTACTGTTGACTTTATTCTGGGTTTCCCGGATGAAACGGAAGAAGAACAGGAGATGAGTCTTGGACTCATAAAATGGATCTGCAGCAAAGGTGGTGAAGTACGGGCACATTATCTTGAACCGTTACCTGGAACACCTTATGCGCATGTGTCTCCTAGCAAGGTAAGCGAAAAGGTCAACAGTGAACTTGGCAAGCTGGCCCTGAGCGGCAAGATTACTGGCTCGTGGGAATAAAGATCTTTGAATTATACAGCTATAACAATTTTCAGAGCAGATGCTCTTCGAACTTTCCATTACAAAAGACCATTACTCTCACTTTGTCACCTTTTTTCATGTTTCGCATCATGCGGTCATAGATGCTTTGGACATGTTTCAGACCGTGTTCCTTGAAATGCTTATTTACAGATTCCAGGAAACTGATCTGATGTTTCAGATATGATACTTCGTAATCTTTGGTGAGGACTGCTATCTTACTACATTCCTCATCGCTTATTTCAGAATGATAACATCCATGTTCATTAAGTCCGCTGATCTGTCTCCAGTCAACTTTTCCGGAATCATCTGTTTCGCGGTGGAGCATGTAGGGATAGAGCCTGCATATCATGGGCCTGTCCTCATATATTTTGCATCTTCGATTTTCAAGGAACATGCATGAACCATCTTCTTTTGTCAAGAGGGCATAACCGGAAACATAGAATGTCCCTTTGTTATCACAAAATTCAAAATATGGTGCGGGCTTTAATGCATCAGATGTTATTCCCCTTATATGGGGTATTTCATTGTCTAGCAGGAAGACATGGTCGTTGAATTCGCTGGTACAGCATTTTGCGCAGAGGTCACACTCGAAACCAACTTCTTTGATGATCTCGCATAACTTCTGAATTGGATATTCCATCAGGTCATTAAGCTCTCTTTTAGCGTCGATTATTTGTTCTTCTATTGATGATATTGCTATAATGACCAACTCCATTACTGATTAGCACCATTGTGACAGGTACATTATTAAGTGTATCTTAAGTCTTACCCAAAGATAGACAAAAAAAGAGCAATATTCCCGTAAAGTTTAATTATGAGCATCACCTCTAATGCTAAACTTACTTATGATTACATTATCGACATTCAAATAATACATGAGGATTCATAATGGGTAAAACAGGCAGCGTAGTATGGGCGAAGGTCAAAGGAAGAAACGGTAGGACAATTAAGGTAAAGAAGTCAGAGGAAGCTAAGGCGCATCCGGGTCCTGCACAGAGATATATGGCATCCGGTGCAAAGAGGAGATTCATCAGGCGCTCTCCGAAAGCTATCGTAAAGTGAAGATTTTCTCCTTTTTAATGCAGGGTGACACAGGTGTTTTTCGGTATCACTCTGCGATTTTCTACTTTCAGTTTTAAAGTGTGTTTGGTTCAGCACATGCGTAACGATTATATAGAACTACAATCATCTAAAAACGTCTGATAGATCTAATCTTTTATTACACTATTAAAGGAGGATAAAATAAATGGCAGGACAGATGGCTGGACAGCCGATTTTCATCTTAAGAGAAGGAAGTCAGAGAACAAAAGGCAGAGAAGCTCAGAGCAACAACATTATGGCCGCAAAGGCAGTTGCAGAGGCAGTAAGAACTACCCTAGGGCCCAAAGGCATGGACAAAATGCTTGTGGACAGTCTAGGAGACGTCGTTATCACCAACGATGGTGCAACCATTCTTAAAGAAATGGACATTGAGCACCCTGCTGCAAAAATGATCGTCGAAGTCTCTAAGACTCAGGACGATGAAGTAGGCGACGGTACAACTACTGCAGCAGTTATTGCAGGTGAGCTGTTGAAGAAGGCAGAAGAGCTTATCGAACAGGATGTTCACCCAACCATTATCGCTTCCGGATACAGGCTTGCTTCAGAAAAGGCTGAGGTTATCCTTCAAACTCTTGCAAGGAAAGTTACTATCGATGACGAGGCAGTTCTCCTTAACATCGCCGGAACAGCAATGACCGGCAAGGGTGCAGAAGCTACCAAGGATGTACTTTCCAGGATAGCAGTGTCTGCCATTAAGAGCATCGTTGACACCACCAATGGTCACAACAAGGTAGAGATGGATAACATCAATGTCGAGAAGAAGGTAGGAGCACGTATCGAGGACTCCGAGCTCATCACTGGTATGATCATCGACAAAGAGCGTGTGCATAGCAACATGCCCAAGAAGGTTTCCAACGCAAAGATAGCTCTTATCAACATAGCCATCGAGCTCAAAGAGACCGAAGTTGATGCAGAGATCTCTATCACGTCCCCTGAGCAGTTACAGTCCTTCCTTGACCAGGAAGAGAAGATGATCAGGAGCATTGTCGATAAGATCGTGGCAAGCGGCGCAAATGTTCTATTCTGTCAGAAGGGTATCGATGACATGGCTCAGCATTTCCTGGCCAAGAGCGGTATCTTCGCAGTAAGGCGTGTCAAGAAGAGCGACATGCAGAAGCTTGCAAGAGCAACAGGCGGCAGGCTTATTACAAACTTGGATGAGATCACAGCCGAGGATCTGGGTAAAGCACAGCTTGTAGAAGAGAAGAAGGTCGGCGGCGACGAAATGACCTTTGTCACTGGTTGCGAAAACCCCAAGGCAGTCTCAATTCTGCTACGCGGCGGTACCGAGCATGTCATAGACAACATCGAACGAGCACTGCACGACGCGCTGAGAGTGGTCGGAGTTGCTATCGAGGATGAGACATTGGTAGCAGGCGGCGGTTCACCAGAGGTAGAGCTCGCACTGAGACTTTACGAGTATGCAGCAACCCTCAGCGGCAGGGAACAGCTTGCAGTTAAGGCATTCTCTGAGGCACTTGAGATAATCCCAAGGACACTTGCAGAGAACGCAGGACTTGACCCAATAGACAAGCTCATGGAGCTGCGCGCTCACCACGAGAAGGGATCAAAGACTGCAGGTCTTAATGTGTACACCGGCGAGATCATTGACATGTGGCAAGCTGGCGTTGTGGAGCCTCTCAGGGTCAAGACCCAGGCAATCAATGCAGCTTCAGAGTCTGCTGTAATGATCCTCAGGATCGATGACATCATCGCTTCAACCCGTGCACCAGCAGGTCCATCTGCAGAAGGCATGGTCCCCAATATGCCACCAGGAATGGGCGGCATGGGCATGGAATAAATATATTCCCTTAGAACAGAGCGCAGTATATCTGCGCCTAAATCTTTTTTTTTGTCTTTAATATAAAAGTGACTTATTTTTCAAGGCAGTGAAGTATATCTGCTGAATTATACCGTGTTTTTATGATACGTGTTCTTCCACGCATGCCTTTTCCTGAAAAATCAGCATCAATGTACTGTAAACCGTTGAGTTTTTCTATTAATTCGTAGAAACGGGTGTAGCCAAGTTGTGTTGTCTCATGGAATTCCTTATAGAGTTCTCCAGTCTGTGGGTCCTTACCCAAGGATATCAGGCGTAACAACGTCTTTTCATGGGTATTCAGAGAACTTATGCCCCTGCATAGGTGCAAAAGCCGGGAGGCTTCGTATGCTTTTTCCACATCTTCTATAGAAACACTACGACTTGCTTTTCTCTCTGCGTTTAGTCCAGCCCTCTTTAGCAGATCTATCCCTATACGCAGATCACCTGTAAGGTCTGTGTATTCGACTATTTTTTCCTGTACTTCGGTTGGCACAACGTGCGGGAAGAATGCATGAAATACCCTGTTGTTGATTATATCCTGTATCTCTTTGTATTCGTATCGTGGAAATGCGATCTCTTCTGGCAAAAAAACTGATCCCACTCTGGGGTCGAACCTGTACATGGTGCCGGTATCGCTAACAATGGCTATTACTCCAATACGTGCTCCAGGATATTGTTCATGTGCTCTTAATAGGGAGTACATTACTTCATCAGCATGTCCTTCGTGAAAAAGGTAATTAATGTCATCAAGGGCAACCACGAGTATTTTGTCAGTGGTTATCAGATGGTTCACAACTTTCTGAAAAACCTTCCCAAAAGATACGCCGGAAGATGGGGGAGAAACCTTCAGCAGGTTTTCGTAGATCTTGGCCATAACTGCAAAACGGGTGGAATCTATCTGGCAGTTGACTTTCACAAAGACTACGTTCTTTACGTGCTCTTGTAATTCACTAAAAACTTTTTTAACCGCAGTTGTCTTTCCAGTTCCTGGGGGGCCGCTTATGAGGCAATTAAGGGGACGCATGCCTCTGACTGTAGGTCTTAAGGCAAATTTCAGTGATTGCAGCTGGCTATCTCTGTGAGCAAAATATTCAGGGACGTGGTCAAGTTCAAGTATTTCGGGATTCCTAAATACCGTTTCATCCCACATCAACATGTCCTTGCTCAATCAAATGCCTCCCTTGTTCATGAAGTAAATTACATTATATTAATATAAATTCTTGTTTCAGTTAGTACTTGAACAATGGCGTAGAAAACAATTTTTTGGCATCAGAGATATTTCCTCATCACAATAGCATTTGAATTGCTTTCATCATCAAAGAATCTCTGGATCAAGTATTTTTCTTCAAAACCATTATTCTGATAGATTTTTTTTGCAGCTGTCCACTGAACTGAAACTATAAGGATCATGCTTAAAATATTGTATTTTTCAATGATTCTTTTGGACAGCTCTGAAAATAATAGTTTTCCATATCCTTTCCCACGATACTTTTTAAGAATACCTATAGAAGATATATATAGCTCTGAGCCTGTGGTGGTATGTACTTTACCGATATTGTGATTCAGGTCGAACATGTCTTCACGTATATCCTCAGAATAATTCCATATCTCTGAGGATATATATCCGCAAACGTTCCCATTCACTTCCAGAACTAAAAAGCCATCTGGGAAAGTTGAGATACGATCTAAAAATACAGACCAGTCTTCATATACGGTTTCATGAAACGATTCATGTTCAATATCCATTATGTCTTCGATATCGTTTATTGTAGCATTTCTGATCAAGATATCTTCCAATGAACCACCATTAAAACTCATAACTTTATGTTCCTTATTTCATTCTTCAACCAACAAGTGCAGCAATGTTTGAGACTGCTTCTGCAAGTGCTTCTACTTCTTCCATTGTATTATACAAAGCAAAGGATGCACGGACTGTGCCTTTAAGTCCCATGTTCTGTAATGCTGGCATTGCACAGTGATAACCACTACGTACACATATCTTACGCGTTTGGTCTAGGATGATGGCTACGTCATGGGGATTCATTCCTTCCACGTCAAATGATACAACTCCTGCTCTGTTTTCAGGACCATAAACCTGAACCTGCGGTATCTCAGCAAGCAGCGAAGCAGCTTTCTTTGCCAGTGTTGTTTCATGCTTCTCTACATTCTCAATGCCTGCATCCTTCACATATTCCACAGCTCTGCCAAGGCCAATAACTCCGGGGATATTTGGCGTTCCCGCCTCGAAACGTGCTGGGCTTGCTTCTATCTGGTAACTCTCAATGGATACAGAATTTACCATCCCTCCACCTACGTACATCGGTTTTATAGAATCTGTGTCTTTAAGGCAAAGGATGCCAGTCCCCTGAGGGCCCAGTAAGCCTTTATGTCCCGGGGTTACCAGAAAATCCGCTCCTACTTTTTTCATATCCAGTGGCATATGTCCTGCAGACTGGGAAGCATCTACGAGTACCTGGCAGCCATTTTTATGGCCTATGTCGGTTATTGCTCCTATATCCTGGATAGAGCCAAATGTATTTGTCACATGGTTCACGGCTATCAGGCATGTTTTATCCGTAATGGATAATTCGATTTGTTTAGGGTCCACTACTCCGTCCTTATCCACCTGTACGGCTGTCACCTCTACTCCCTGATCTCGCAGCCTCAACCAGGGCAGCAGGTTAGAATGGTGTTCTACAATGGAAACTATCACATGGTCTTTAGGATGCCACTGTAGGCCATAAGCCACCATGTTAATACTTTCTGTGGCATTGCGAGTAAAAACAGTTCCCGTAACATCAGCATTAATGAATGATGCAACAGTTTCTCTGGCATCTTCATACTTATCAGTGGTCTTCCTTGCAAGTCGATGGGCGCCCCTACCGTGGTTGGCTGCGTATTTATAAAAATATTCTTCCATCGCTTTTACTGCTGGCACAGGTGTCTGTGTAGTTGCAGCATTGTCCAGATATATAAACTCTTCAAGAAGGGGGAAATCTTTTCTTATTGCTGGCAGGTCGTACATGCGACCTAATACGCCAGCCTGTAAAAAATAGTTTTGCAGGCTATTTCGCCTGAAGACCACCGACCATGAAACGGTACAGGTCCACATCTTCTGGGTCAAGCCTGCCTTTGACTACTCCGCCTACCACTGTATAGCAACTAGTGGATGCACGGCGAGAGTCTTTGTCCCTACTTTTCTCTTCTATTTTTTTATTCATATTACACCTCATCTCTCGTTTTAGGCAGGGAAAGCCTCCAGATATTATTATTTACGTAGTAAACATATTTATCTTGCTTCGGCTTGCTAAACTTTCTATTTAGTCTTTATTATATAAATACCTGGCGCAAGCTAAAAACAGAATACTGCAATTTCTTACTTAAATATCCTCAAGAAACAAATATGGTGTGAAAGAAATTTTTAGCGGTATATCTAATGTCTGTAGAATCTTAGACTCCTTACAGTACATATGCCCCTCTGCAAAATATGGTGCTTATTGTTCTGTTTTTCTTTCTGTTACTCTTGGGGGCTACGCATCTTTGAGCAATGGAAATCCCGGCACTCGTAATTCTATATTATTACAAAAATGGTGTGACTAAAAATGTAACTGTTTTCTATACCCAGTTGCATTATCGTGTTTTATCTAATGTATGGTTACTCTTTTTCGTATATCTGCTCCACTTTTCCAGCTTTAAGCAGAATTATGTAATTATTTATTGTTACTTAATGCCCCGTAAACGTTACACTATCAGAATAAACATGATAGGTCACGACTCAAATTTGATGACTTACAAAATGTATTATTCTCTATTGATTATTGATAAAGATAGCAAGATTGGCGTCGTAAAGCATATAATACATGCAGGAGAGTTTCGCTATAATGCCCGAGATCATCATAGACAAATCACTTACCTATATTGAGGGAACTCAGCGTGTCTTCACGGAAGAGGAAACCCTTCAAAGAGTTCAGCCACTGCTCAAAGATATCGGGGTCACCCGTATTGCCAATATCACAGACCTTGACCGAATAGGTATACCTGTATTTTCCAGCATAAGGCCCAGTGCAGCGGAAGGTGCCATCTCCGTATACTCTGGAAAGGGGGCGAATGAGACGCAAGCGCGTATATCTGCAATAATGGAAAGCTTTGAGCGATGTCTTGCAGAGCGCAGTGGCATAAACAAAGATGTTCAGGAGAATATAGCTTCCCAAGAGTTCATAGAAACTCCCGAAATTGCCAGTGCGAGTTACAATATAATCGAGCCACATTCACTTCTGCTGCCCGAAAAACTAATGCCTTCCTCTCGTATCGAATGGACCACTGGCTGGGACCTGCTGAAGAAAAAAGAGGTCTTAGTTCCCACTAATTCTGTATATCATCCTTACGATGCACCCGGAATATCTGTAAAGCTTTTCCGTACCAATACTAATGGACTGGCTGCTGGTAACACCATTGAAGAAGCTATTTTTCATGGGCTATTGGAGGTCTTGGAAAGGGATGCCCTTAGCAGTGCAGAGTTCAACCGTTTCCCTGGAAAAGAAATCGTACTTACAGAAGATGATGGCGAGAACTACAGGCTTGTGCAAGCATGCAAAGAGGCTGGTATTGATCTCAAGTTATGGCTGTTGTTCCATGACTCCGGTGTTCCTACAGTAGTGGCTGCAATGGATGATGTGCAGCTGAAAGACCCTGCACTGCTTGTAATGGGTGCCGGTTCACATCTTGATCCTTCTATAGCTGTGAGGAGGGCTATTACTGAAGCTGCTCAATCAAGAGTGGTGCAGATCCATGGTGCAAGAGAGGATACAGAACGGGAAAAATTCGTAAGAGATATCGGCTATGATCGTATCAAACGCATGAATAGGTACTGGTATGAAGAAGGGGAAAAAATAACTCTTTGCGATATTAAGGATCTGTCTACTGATCGTCCTTCCACTAGCATTTCCTTATTGCTTGAAAAGATAGGCAATGTGGCTGAACGTGCGGTAGTTGTTGATTTATCCAGAGAAAGTATAAGTGTACCAGTAGTAAGAGTTATAGTGCCCACTTTTGAGTTGTATACGATTGATCGTGAACGCATGGGCAGCAGGATAAAATATTCTCCTCGCAAAAAACTGCCTGCTGAGGAGAGACCCTGGAAGCGGAGAATGGTTACTTGATGGGTGATAAAAAGATCGTAGTTTTCACAGGCACCAGCATAAGATATACTGAAGCAAGGAGTGTGCTGGATGCTACCTACAGGCCACCTATTTTCAGAGGAAATATAGATCAGGTACTTCGGGAAGGGTACGGGATCATCGGCATAATAGACGGTATTTTCTTTAACAGGGCAGCTGTTGCCCATAAGGAAATCCTCAGAGCTCTTGAATCGGGGGTTAAAGTTGTCGGAGGTGGCAGCATGGGGGCTTTGAGGGCATCTGAACTTGATGTGCATGGTATGATAGGTGTGGGTAGGATATATGAGTGGTACAGGGATGGTGTCTTGGAGGACGATGATGAAGTTGCTGTTGCCACGAACCCCGATACCTTTGAGCCAGTATCTGTTCCTATGGTTAACATACGTGAGACACTAAAAACTGCATGTAGGGAAGGCATTATAACTTCTGTTGTATGTGCGCAGCTTATTGATATAGCCAAGAAGACACAGTACGGGCAGAGAAGTTACTTGGGCATTATCAGGCAGGGAATACTGATTGGGTCTTTATCCGAGGAACTGGGAAAAAAGCTGCTGGACTATTGCCGTAACCAGGAGACAGATGTTAAAAAAGAAGATGCTATCATGGTACTGAATAAGATCAAAGAGTTAGCAAAAGTTTAAGGATATATCTTTTAATTTTTTTCTTAGAGAAAGTTTGTAGCTATTTTTCTTAAAACTATTGTAATTTTGCGGTATCAGGAATTATCTGGCATGCAAATAACGGCTCTGTAGAAAACCTTTGTATTCACGCGAGTATTGAAGTTTACAACGCTTTCAAATATATTTTAAGACTTTGTTAGTAACCAGCTATTTCAGCCTATTTTAGCTGATGATCTTGATTTTAATAGTTTTTCTACAGGTATATGGTAAAAAATCAGCGATTGAGTGAACCTCCAAGAATCTGATGCTTAAGAGTAATTTCAAACAATGCAGCAAAAAATTGTCTTTTCAATTGTTCGATATGCAAGGCTTCCTCAAAATCAATCCAAACATTATCGGTATTTTTGCTTCTTTCTGGTTCCGCCTGTATCACATATGAGTTGACATGTCTTTCCCAGAACCAGTTGGCACTCCCGAATTGAATGTACTTGGAATCTATTTTTGTAAGACCCTGCAAATCCTGAAACAATTGTCTTCCTGCATTGCTATCCTGAATACACAGCGCCATGTATGCTATCCGATAATTAACTCGCTCTATCTTTCCAGAATATTTGATCAGTGGCTCAATATTATGAAGATTTGGCTCTTTATCGTGAACAAAATGCCCATAGCAACTCTGGAGGGTGAAAACGTGAGGGATCTTCGCTAATTCTGTCACTAGTTCAATGATAGGTAGATCGATGGTGCCTTTTTTGAGTTCTTCTTTAAGCTGCGATAGCGTCTTTTTCCTCTCCCTTTCATAAGTTTGGTCGAGAACAAAGGGTCTTGCATCTGTGAAAGTTTCCATGTGAAATATTTTGAGTCTGCTGTATTTATGTTTTTCCGGCTCTGTATAAATTATCTTATCGATAAATCTAATATGCTGATCGGACAAAATACTTTCATATCATGTCACATTTTGTTTTTGGGTAAACTTGTAAGGTGCTGGAGGTAGTTAATATATCTCAGTTTCATAAAACAACATCCAAGCTTTCTGCAAAGTTTACAATATAATAGGAGGAATATGAGCTATCTATACCTTGCCGCTGCAATACTGTTCGAAATATGCGGGACCACATGTATGAAACTGTCTGAAGGGTTTACAAGAACATTGCCATCGATATTGATATTTGTGTTCTATGGTATCAGTTTTGTGTCCTTTACCATCGCCCTGAAAAAGATCGATGTAAGTGTTGCCTATGCTATATGGGCAGGCCTTGGGGTGGCAATGATCTCATTTATTGGGTTCATAGGGTTCAATGAACCAATGCCACTTATAAAAATAATGTTCCTTGCACTGATCATAATAGGAGTGGTCGGACTGCATTTAAGCACAAATATCCCTTAATTACTTTAGGATATTAGCTTTAATGCTGTATATCCTTTAAGCATGGACCTTCTTTTTTATACCATCATACATAAAATGGATTATATATACTGCTGACATCACAAGGATTATAGTGGCACCTGATGGTATGTCCAGAGTATAGGAAAGGATTAGTCCCATTATACTGAACAATGCTCCAAAGAAGATGGATAGGTACATCATATTGCGCAGGTTATGTGTATAATGTGCGCTCAGGCTGGCTGGCATTGTAAGCAAAGCTATGATAAGGATTATACCTACTACTTTGATGAGCAACACAATGGTAAGGGCTATGAGGCATAAAAGCAGCAGATACATGCGTTCCACTGCAACTCCTATTACTGATGCAAATTCCTCATCGAAGCATATGGCCATGAACTCTTTGTAGAATGCATATACTATGACCACTATGAGGGCATTAAGTGCAACCATTATATATAGGTCGGATGTGGACACGGTCAGTATATTTCCAAAAAGGTAGGTCATTAAATCGGGTGCATAGCCAGGTGTCAGGTTTATGAAAATAATGCCTAGTGCCATTCCCAGGGACCACAGTATACTGGTAGCAGTATCCTCTGACACTTTTGAACGCTTACTTACAAGTCCCATAACCACAGCAGAAAGCAGGCTGAATGGTATAAGGCCATATAAGGGGTTAATTCCAAGGAAATAACCAAGGCCAATACCGCCAAAGGAAGCATGAGTAATTCCTCCACTGAGGGAGGCTATCTTTTTCACAACTACATAAACACCTATGATCCCACAGGCGATACTTGCAAGGATGGCAGTGAGGAGGGCGTTCCTCATAAAATCATACTGAAGAACCTCTAACATGTTTTTGTTACCTCAATGTATCTTAAGCACTCTGTGTGGCATTCCATGTGCAAGCATTTCCACGGGACACGCATACGAAGCATCAATGTCCTCCGGACTTAATTCCTTTGAGTTATGATAATGTAGCTTTCTGTTAAGGCACGCTACTTTGTCTACATAGATTGAAATTGCACTTATATCGTGAGAAACCATAACAATAGCTATATGCTGTTTTAGTTCCTTAAGCAGTTCGTAGAACTCTTTTTGCATGACAGAGTCTACTCCTGTTGCGGGTTCATCAAGGATAAGAAGCTTTGGATCAGTGACAAGGGATCTGGCAATAAATACTCTCTGGCGTTGTCCGCCGGATAGTTCATTTATCTGACGGTCTTTAAACTCAAGCATTTTAACTTTTTTCAAAGCCTCACGTGCAGCTTCATAGTCTTTTTCACCATATTTTCTTAATGGGCCCACATTATTCATGCGTCCCATCAAGACAACTTCCCATACGCTGATGGGAAATGTAAGATTGAAGGAGGCATATTGGGGCACATACCCCACATACTTACGTGCCTTCTCCGGTTTATCACCCAAAAGCTTCACAACCCCTTTTTCAGGGGTTATGAGGCCGAGGATCACCTTAAGAAGTGTACTTTTTCCTCCTCCGTTGGGCCCAATGATGCCCAGGAAATCCTTGTCATGTACTGTAAGATTTACATCTTCCAGAACAGTGACATTACCATAGTTTACCCATACATTTTGAAGTTCTATGACCTCTTTCATTTATGCCAATCCTTTTGCAAATGCATTAGAAACCCTATCCAAGTTATCTATATAATCCTTTGCAAGTGGATCTACTTCTACAACCTCTCCACCTATTTGGTCCGCAATTGTCTTTGCGCTTGCTGTGCTAAATCCACTTTGCACAAAGATCACTTTTATTCCTTTTTCTTTAGCTTCATCTATAAGTTTTTGCATGTCCTGTGGACTTGGTTCCTTACCTTGTACTTCTACAGCAATCTCATTCAGGCCATAGTCCTTCGCGAGATATGCCCATGCAGGGTGGTATACCATAAAACTAGTTCCTTCTTTTCCCGCAAGTGCAGTTTTCAGTTTTGTATCTGCTTCATCCAGCTTGGCAATATAGCTATCATAATTCTGTTTGTATGTTGTTTCATTATCCGGATCTATGGATACAAGCCCATCATATATGCTTTTCACCATTACTTTTGCATTCAGAGGTGAAGTCCATACATGAGGATCTGCACCAGTATCTCCATCAGGATCATTTTCAATCATTATTTGTTTGATGCCTGCAGAAGAATTAACTACTAGCATTTTAGAGTTAATTGAAATTAATTTATCCATCCATACAGTTTCGAAGGAAAGGCCCGATCCAACTTTTACATACATTTGAGCATTACTCAGATTTTCGAGTTGGCTTGGTGTTGGCTCATAAGAATGAGGGTCAGAGCCAGGGGGGACCATCACTACGGTTTTGACATTGTTTCCTCCTATTTGTTCCACAAATTCTGCTTGAGGGAGGATACTTACTGCAACTATCAGTTTGTCGCTGGAAACTTCTGTTTCCGTAGAGTTTTCCTGCACTTTTTCAGTACATCCGCTAAACAGCAATATAGCGCATATTGCGAAGATTGCTAATGGTTTTATTAATTTGTTCATACTCCACCTCTTATTTTTGCGCAGTCATGTTTAGTATAACCAAAAAATTTGGGTACACTCCAACATTATGTGACAAAAAAATTATACACTTTTAGGAATGTTCTCCCATCTTGCATGATCCATGTGGTATCTTTCCACAGACACTTACAGTAGGATGTCCCATTGAGGCACATATCTTTTCAATAGCATCTTTAGAAACATAAGCTTCGAATCTGGACACCTCATGGCATGATTCTTCGGCAGAAAGTCCATAATGTGTTAGAAGAAGGCTTAAGATGTTATGTCTGTGGATAAGGAACTGTGCATATTCTTTACCCTTTTCTGTTAACCGTACTCCTCTGTAAGGCACATGGTCCACATATCCATGGGATGCAAGATCTCCCAAAGTCTTTGTTGTTGTGGATGGGTCTACATTGAGTTCGGACGATATGTCAGTTGTACGTACTGTTTCATCTTTTTTAAGGAGGAACTTTAGGTAATCAACTTTCCTTGGGGATACTTCCAGTCCTGTAAAACATTCCATGCATCCTTGTAGCAAATAAGGTTTATTTAACTTTTTTGATGTGGTGTCAAATTAAGCATTTATTTTTGATCGTATTTCTAACCATGGCTCAATATAGTAACTACTTTTGATAAGCTGAGTTTAAGCGTGGTATGCAAAGGCCTGAAAGAACAATATGTGTAAAACGTTTTTATATCGCTCCAATTAAATTGGCATTATTCCAAAAATGTATTCATCCCCTGCATTCTCTATGGGAATAAAGGAGGCAAGTGAAAGAAATTTTTTCTTTTCCTCTCACCTTCTCCCTCCTGTTTTTTCATGCACAAAAGGGGAGTATATAGACCGCCAGATGATTAAAGGTGTTTTTTGCTCAACAATTTTAATGAATGCTCTAGTAAGTACGTGCTCCCTGTACATGAAATACAAATGGTTTTACTCTGGCGATAAATATAAGGTTTTTGGAGTAGACTCCAAAATTGCATTTCATTTTTGCATATTTACAAACATATTGCGCATAAATAGCGTCTAATTAAACCAATGAACTCATGGATCGGATATTGGTAACGGATAGCAGATCATGTGAATCACCTATTTGTATCTATAACAAATATACAAATTGGGAGTGAAGTTCATGATAATACAGCAGTTCTTTACGAAAAAGATAGCACACAGTTCCTATTTTCTGGGTGGGGACAAGCTATGTGCTATAATAGATCCACGCCGAGATGCTGATATGTACATTGAGGTTGCCAGAGAGATGGGTACTAGGATAACACATATACTTGAAACTCACCTGCATGCTGATTTTATATCGGGGCATATGGATCTTGCACAGAAAACAGGTGCTACTATATATGGGCCAAGGTCTGCAAATTATGATTTTGACTACACGCCTCTCTCAGAAGGTGATTCCTTTGAGCTAGAAGACATGACCATAAAAATATTTGAAACTCCAGGACACACTCCTGAGCACATTTCTTATGTGGTAGTAGACAGGTCAAGGGGAGATGATCCGGTAGCGTTGTTCTGTGGTGATACTCTATTTGTGGGGGATGTGGGACGTCCTGACCTATTTCCGGGAAGGGCAGAGGAACTTGCTTCTAAGCTTTATGACAGTCTGCATGAGAAAATAATGAAACTACCCGATACCTGTGAAGTATGTCCCGCCCATGGGGCTGGTTCTCTGTGTGGCCGAGCAATGGCAGCAAAGAGGACCAGTACTATTGGGTATGAAAAGAAATTCAACTATGCATTGAAGATCAATGATCGCAAGAAGTTCATAGATTCTCTTACACATGGTATGCCCGATGCTCCTGACCATTTCAGCAGATGCACCTCTATAAACAAACAGGGGCCCATAAAGATCATCGACATGCCACTTTTGGAAGAGTTGGAACCATCTGCATTCTCTTCTCTTGCGGCTGGTACTAACACTTTGGTGCTGGATGTGCGCAACTTTGAAGCATTCGGAGGACAGCATATCCAAGGAGCTTACAGCATTGATCTTGATAGCAATTTTCCCACTTTTTCAGGATGGTTGCTTCCTCCTGAAACAGATATTCTCCTAGTGTCAGAAGGGTATGAACAGGCAGTTGAGGCTTCCATGCAGTTGCGCAGAGTGGGACTTGACAGAGTTTATGGGTACTTGGTTGGTGGCATGTATGCATGGGTTACGGCAGGTTTGCCTGCAGGACATGTGCCACAGTTATCGTCACATGAATTGCATCAACGCGTAATGCAAGGTGATGCTACGGTCTTTGTGGATGTCAGATCAGTAAGTGAATATGATAGTTTTCATCTACACAATGCCATAAACATTCCAGTTGCTGACCTAAGAAAGAGATATGTTGAACTAGATCCGACAACAGAAACAGTTATTATCTGCGGAAGTGGGCAAAGATCAAGTATGGGTGCAAGTATTCTAAAGCAAAAGGGTTTTAAAAAAGTGTTCAACGCAGCAGGTGGGATGAGAGGTTATGCAGCAGCAGGATTTGGTCCGGAATGTCCACTATGTGCTTTGCCATGGGCATCTTTTCCTGTAAGGTCAAATATGAGGTAGAATGCTAAATGGTAGGGTTCAGGTTATAACTAAATATCTTATAAATGAAAAGCTGGTTTTGATGCGTAATTTCCCTAAAAATAGAGATAGTTTTATCTACACATAGGTAAGTATCAATTGTGACAATTCAATATGGGTGGTCACATGCTAGAAAGAAAACTATCTTACATGATCATATCGTTGATTCTAATGCTTTCTCTCTCTTTCACTGCATTTGCAGCAGATGGGAGAACCGCAGGAACTGATAGCCGCGCCTATGCTAACGCTGTTGTAGAAAAGGAACTAGGAGGCACGACTAATTTCAATACGTATGATCATTATATTATAGGCGTCGTAGACATAAATAAGATCGAACCCCTTTCACTAGGTGGCGGTTATGTGATAGTTGATATGGGAGCTAACGAGTTGATTCTTGATGAGGAAGGGGACGACCTCAGGGTATATGAAAAGGATCAAATATTTTATGGCAAAGATACTCCCGAAGCCTATGAGGTATTTGTCAGCCAGGATATGCAGACCTGGGAGTCCCTTGGTGAGGGGCTAGGAACTGATGAATTTGACCTTGCAGATTCTAAACTCAACTGGGCCAGATATGTAAAGATCGAAGATAGAGAAACAACCACAACAGGCAGAGAACCTGGATCAGATATTGATGCGGTTGAGGCTCTCCACTTTGGAGAAGAACCTAAGAGTGCTGTACCTGTACCGTCTACGCCCGGATTCACAGTTGTGTTCTCCCTTCTGGCATTCGTTGGACTAATCTTTTTAGAAAAGAAGAAATGAGGAATCCTGCCTCATTTCAGCTTTTCTTTTTTGTAATCTAACTATGCATAATTACGGTCCGCATGGAAGGGTGTTTGGGCCAAAAATGTCCCTTATAAGACTAACTAAGTCTACCATCCTATCAATAGAGACTAAGAGCAGCACAATTACGACGAGTGCTATTATGACCTGCGCATAGTCCAAAGCGATATTTGCTATCGGATAGGATGTACCAGTCTTTTGGTTGAGAGTATTGGACATGCTTATCCCCTGATATATTCTCATTCCTTTCACTAAATAACTTGTGCTCATTTATAACTATTATTTATGATAAATTGGGGTATGGCACATCAAAAATGAAGAATAAAACCAGCAAATGTATTCCTGTATCTATCTGGAAACATTCCTTCAATGCACGATTTATGAGAAGTGCAATGTCCTGCACCCATTAATTGGAATCTTTAAAGCTGTAGGTGGGATAAACCAGTATACTAATTTGATGTAAATTAATTCCAAGTAAATGTATGCTCTGAAGTAAACCGATCCATCCCATTTGGAATCAAAAGTTAGTATCTGATTTTTTTGATGTATCGCATGTGATTATCTTATGCCACATATCCCGAATTGTTCCAGAAAAAACACCATCATCATATTCAATTACTGTTTTGCTTTCGAGCATTGCTTTAGTGGGAATTTCACTTAAAGGAAGCTTGCCCACCACCTCAACGCCTTTACTTTTGCAGTATTCTTCTATAAGTGATGTCTTTTCTTCATTGACGTTGTATTTGTTGATACAAACAACAGTTCTTATCTCGAAGTGAGTAGTAATTTCCAGCACTCTTTCAAGGTCATGTATTCCTGATACACTTGGTTCTGTCACTATGAATACAAGGTCCACCCCTGATATAGAAGCTATTACGGAGCAGCCAGTTCCGGGAGGTCCGTCTATAACAATGAGGTTAATTTCATACATTGCAGCCATTTCACTGGCATTTTTCCTTACCATTGAGACAAGTTTTCCGCCGGCCTCTTCTCCTATTCCTAACCTAGCATGGGCTAAAGGGCCAAATCGTGTTATGGATCTGTATATTTCTCCAGCTTTATGTTCTTTCATTATGATGGCATCTTCAGGGCAGATAAGTGCACATACTCCACAGCCTTCACAGGCATGTTCATCAATGAACAGGTCTTTAGAGATGGCGCCAAACCTGCATCTTTCCCGGCATATGCCGCAAGCAGAACATTTATTTATATTAATAGAAGCAACTTCCATTCCATAAAAATCCAATTTGCTGGTTGATTTTGGGTGTAGTATCAGATGAAGATCTGCAGCATCGACATCGCAATCTGCTATAAGGGCATTAGTCGCAAGGGAAGCAAAAGCTGCTGTAAGGGTGGTCTTACCTGTACCTCCCTTGCCGCTGATTACAGTGATCTGTTTTAACATCTCAGCACCCGCCCAGCACTTGCAGTTGTCTGAACATATCTACGAATCTTTCTTTCCAATGTGGCATTTTCAGCACGAAAGGGATACCTTCAGAGTACAATTCAGCTATTTTTATCTCATAGGGTATCTTCATAAGCACTGGAATGTTGTTTTCTAAACAATATCTTTCTACACTGTCATTACCAATGTCATGTCGGTTGATGATCACTCCATGTGGAATTTTCATCTCTTTCACTAATTCTACGGCAAGTGATAGGTCATGTAGTCCAAAAGGTGTGGGTTCTGTGACTAGCACACAGCAATCTACACCGGTTATAGCAGAAATAACCGGGCATGCAGTACCCGGTGGAGAATCTATAATCACTGTCCTGGTATCATCAATGTGTTCTTTAAGTGCACGTATTATGGGGGAGGCCATTGGTTCGCCGATATTTAACAAACCTTGGTATAATTCTGTGCCGCAGGTCTGCGAAGAAGATCTTTCAATGATTCCTATTTTTCGGATTTCTTCATAGATGGCACCCTGAGGGCACACAAGGGAGCAGGCGCCACAACCATGGCATAGCTTAGGAAAAAGCATGATACTCTTGGGTAATTTTACAAATGCATTGAAACGGCAGATATCTACGCATTTCTTACAGAGATTACATTTATCATTGGAAATGGCAGGGACTTGTATCCCTACATCCCTTACTTTTTCAAGCTCGTGGTTCAGGAATAGATTGCAGTTTGGTTCTTCTACATCACAGTCGAGGAGCTGAGCATCCTCTAGGGACAATGCAAGGTTAAGAGACACTGTAGTCTTGCCAGTACCTCCTTTTCCACTTGCTATCGCTATTCTCATTAAGCCTCGGGCACTTTTTTATATTCTTTACCTTCTAAAGAGGATACCAACTTCAATGATGGTGGTGACTGTGGTGGTCGTCGTGCTCATGAGTAGTACATGCATTGTTCATATTTGCCTTTTGCAGTTTTCCCTCTTTCCATGCATCCAGAGCATTTTGGATTGTACCTTGAGCTCCCACAAATACTTCTATCCCATACTGCTCAAACATTGCAACAGCTTTCGTGCCGAGTCCCCCGCACAACATTATGTCTACACCGTTCTTGGACATAAGTTCAGGAGGCAGGCCTACACCGCCATTATGCTCACTGGTGTTGGGTAGTATTGAAACCTCGCTGGTCTCTGTATCGTACATAATATAGTTCAAAACCTTTCCAAAATGCTGTCCTACCTGGTCTTCCAGGCCAGTTTTACCCATAGATGGTACACATATCTTCATATTTTCACCTTTTACAATATTATTTATTCCAAGGAATTTTTGTACAGCTTCCATAGCTTTCATTTCAGGATATTTAACTATCCTTATGCCTGCGGTTTCCATTACTGATACGGCATTTGGTCCAGGGTTCCCACTGATCAGCACGTCTGCTCCGTGGTCTGCAATATATTGTGCAGCCCGCACACCAGCACCCTGGGATTCAGCAGCAAAGGGGTTTTTCACAAATTCGTGCTGCATGGTGTCCGTATCTACGAACATAAAATACACACATCTTCCAAAATGTGGGTTAGTTTCCGCTTCAGGAGCATTGTCCTTTGTAGTAACGCATATCTTCATTTTGCTCACGGCCTGCTAATTAGTATCTATTCTCTAATGTTTTCTCCTCTGTCAATTACTCTAATATGAGATAAAATATAAATACCTTCTCAGATATATTTATATATATGTGCAAGGAATCAACTTATCTGTACCATCGTACTATGTAAAACTACTCAAATTAATTCACTCCATCAATGTGATCATTGGAGCTTTTATAAATCTACAATAGAAGTAAAAACTTCACACAAAAATGCCTTTTTTAGGACCTTATATGCAAATCCCGCAGTATTTCTCCTATTTACTTTTTTGGAAGACGTCATGCACAAATTACATATCAGTCATCATCTTCAGCACATTATATCTCTATCCTTTTTCCTATCATTCCTTTATAATCATCATGGGGTTGCCCACACCTACAACAGTAATTCTTGTCTCGAGGGGCGGATGTGGCCAATTTTCCGGAGCAATGTTCTTCACAGAGATATTCAGTTGTGTTTCGTTCTTACTAACACCACAACGTTGTTCATATTCAAGTACCATGTCCGTTCCAATTTGCCTTGCCCTCGCAACGGCCTCCCTGTAATCTACGATATGTTCCCTTCCACCTGGATAGAATATTAGGAAATCCTCTGCAGGTTTCTCAATGGATTCGGGCCTAATTTGTATTTCCACCCGTTTGACCCCCTTCCCGGCAAGAGCCCCCACCGCATTTCCCACTTCTGCATAGTCCGGGACTATAATATCAGCATCCAGGAGTTCAGCCATTTCCTCAGAATATGCTTTTACGGGACCTCCCAGCAATACAATAGGCAATTTCAGGCTGAACTTTGCCGGATACAGGCCACTAAGCAGTTCGTCAACAAGGGGCTTGGACCTTTCAGGTAAAAGAAAAGCCATCTGGCTGTGGGCCATATTCTTTGCCACATGTTCTTTTACATGGGTGCAGAACTCATATTTTTTTCTGCCGTTGTAGCGGGAGAGAAGTTCAGCACCTGCATGAGATGCATCTGCATTCCATGCAGTGTATTCTCCCCTTACATGCAAGGCGTCCGTGGGTGTGAAACCAATAGCTTGCACTAGTCTTTTCTTTATAAGTGAATCCATTACTTTTCCAGAAGGCATGGCATGCATGGATGTATAAAGTTCATGTATGCTAACCGGGTCGCTTCCAATATGCTGCAGCATTTCGGCTTCCTCTATATTTAGTCCATGGATCACGTATTTGGTTCTTACAAAGAACTTGGTAGGCTGGTAGTTCTCATCCAGTGACTTACGGGGAAGCAGCCGCATAAGATTAAGTTTCTGCAATAGGCCTGGGTGCTCAATAGCGGCAACACATAGGGGGATAACACGTCTGGGACCAATCTTCACTTCTCCATCCGTGACCCAGACATGGCTGTCCCCACCAGTGGCCGAAGTCTCCATCTTCATAGCCCTTACTCGTGTTTTCCACCCGCCTACCACAGAACCTGAAACACTTATCTCAGGAACGCCATTATATATAGCAGATACATCAGTACTGGTCCCTCCGACATCTATAGCTGCACAGGTGTCAAGTTTTGCAAGATACGATGCTCCAAGAAGACTCGCAGCAGGCCCGGAGAATATAGTCTCAATAGGTTTTTCGAGAGCATCCTCCAGATTATATAAGGAACCATCACATTTGAGCATCAGCATCTTGGCATTGATGCCTCTTTTATTGATGTCTGCCATCACAGCGCTGACAAAGCGATGTGTAATAGGTATCAATTGTGCATTAAGAACAGCAGTCACCGCTCTTTCATAGGCCCCCAGCTCCTGGGAAAGCTCGTGCCCGCATACCACCGGTTTACCAGTGATCTCCAGTATCATGGATTTAGCCTGCAGCTCATGTTCGGGGTTCCTTGTACCAAAGAAGGCTGAAATGGCATATGCTGACACTTTATCCTTTGTTCTGTAACCAAACTCTCTAATGGCTTCGATATCCAGGGGCACTTCTTCCTCGCCACTTGGACCATGGCCGCCGGGCACAACTATAAAATCCGGAGTCGGGAATTCCCGTTCTGCAGGATGCTGCCCTATGAGCACAAGTCCCACAGGAGTCCCCGTACCTTCAAGCAATGAATTAGTGGAAAGAGTTGTAGAAACTGACACGAGGTTGACCTGGCTTAGCAGTGCCTGGTCAAGGGAGTCCAGAACTGCACTTATGCCAATCTGCAGGTCAGGATAGGTGGTAAATGCCTTTTTGGAATCTACAACCACACCGTCTGATCCTCTCAAAAGGACAGCATCGGTATATGTCCCACCTGTGTCAATACCAAGACCGTAATGCATAATTTTATCTCCTTTTTTCTACTATCCCTATATAGAGAGTTTATACTTAACCTTTTTCAAATAAGGTTATATATTTATTCTCACATGTGTTTAATAAGACTATACACTAAACGAAAATACGAGCACTTTATCGGAGTATCTGTATGAAACTTACGGTCATTTATGATAATGAGGCAAAAGAAGGTTTGAATAGTGGGTGGGGCTTTTCTTGCTTAATTGAAAGTGAAGAACATAATATCCTTTTTGATACTGGTTGGGACGGCCATGTACTTCTGGATAATATGAAAATGCTTGGACTTTCTCCTGAATGTATCGATATTCTTGTATTGTCTCACCAGCACTGGGACCATATTGGCGGTGTCCCAACTTTCCTTAACATGAAGTCAGATGTAGATGTCTTTATGCCAATAAGCTTTTCACCTAATCTGAAAAGAGAAATCTCTACAAGGGGAAAGCAGTCGGTTACTTCCATTTCTCTTTCAGAAAAGGGTATTTCCATGAATCCCAGACTGCATGAGATAAAAATGCCCCAGGAGATATGTAAGGATGTTTACACGACAGGCGAACTTGGAAAAGAGGTAAAAGAACAATCTTTGATACTGAACTCCGGCAAAGGGCTGTACGTCATTACTGGTTGCGCACACCCCGGGCTTCCTGCAATATTGAAGGCTGCTTCTTCGTTCGGTAATGTGATTGGTATCATTGGTGGTCTGCACGACAGCCAGGAATATGATCTATTCAAAGGCATGCAGTTGATCGGTGCCGGTCATTGTACAGTTCATAAGGAAGAGATCAGGACAGAATATCCAGATGCTTTTGTCGATATTTTTGCAGGATATTCTGTGGAGCTTTAAATAATACATATCAAAACAATGGGTATTAAAGAAATGAAAGCAAGAATAATCTATGGTCCCATTCTTTCGAGAAGGCTTGGCAGGTCACTGGGCATCGATGTGATCAAAAAGACAGGTACAAAGAAAAATTGTAATTTTGACTGTGTCTATTGCCAGTTGGGACATGTGGATAATAAGATAAAAGGACCGGAAGATGTTGAGGGAGCAGTCACCACCCAAGAAGTGGTTGAAGGGATCAAGTCTTTCCATAAGAATATAGAAAGTCTTGATTATATCACTTTTTCAGGTACTTGTGAACCCACACTTAATATCGGACTTGGAGCGATGATCAGAGGAGTAAAACAGATTACAAAGCAACCGGTCTGTGTGCTAACGAATTCTTCTCTTGTGGACAGGGAGGATATTCGTTACAACCTTGCTGAAGCAGATCTTGTGGTAGCTACTCTTGTTTCTGGTAATGAAGATACGTTCAGAGCTATAAACAGGCCGGCTGATGGTATAAGGCTTGATAATATCATAAAAGGGCTGCAGGGCATGAAAAACATAAAAAAGCGTCCAAAACTTGGGATAGAGGTAATGCTTGTTGATTCAACAAAGGACTATCCAGTTAATTGTACAGATGAGGAGATATCTAAACTTATAGAGGTCCTTAAAACCATTGATCCTGAAGAGATAGAGATATTAACCGTTAGCAGGCCACCTGCAGAGAAGTTTATTGTCCCGGTAGCTGATATTCGATTAAAGGAAATAGCACACAGATTTTATGAAGAGTTCGGAAGAGACAGGGTAAAACTGGTACTTAAAGGCCTAAGAAGAGAAAGGTCAAGCATGCAGCACGAAAATGTGGAAGAAGAAATCTATGACCTTGTACTTAGAAGGCCTTGCACTTTCGAGCAGATATGTGCATCCCTTGGCATACAAAGTACGGAGCTGGTTCCTATTATTGAAAAACTCATATCCTCTAACAGCATAATATGTGTCATATCTCAAAATGGGGCATATTACAAAGCAGCTTGATACCATATACATCGTAGTTACGATAGGTTTTTAATTCTTAGATTCGATCATAAGCCAGAAGTCCAATTGTTCGTAGAAGATTGTACAACTCAAAGGACTTTTAATAAGATATTTTATTGGGTAATATAATGGCAGCAAGATTTTTTACAGATCCCATCTAATTAGTAGCGCATAATTTGATAGTTATATTTAACAATGGGAAACTATATATATTTAATAGCCTTTGTGAGAAAATGCTATGAAAGAGCGAGGACGTCCGAAGTGCCCACGACGTGTGGAGCTTACTCCAGAAGTGATCTATTTTAAACCCAGAGGCGTGCCTCTACAAGAACTTGAGGCAGTTTCTATTGCACTGGAAGAACTTGAGGCTCTACGCCTTGTGGATCTTGAGGGTCTCACACAGGAAGAGGCATCTCTTAAAATGGGGATCTCAAGGAGGGCCTTTTGGGAAGACTTGCAAAGTGCCAGAAGAAAAGTTACTTTTGCGCTGACCACCGGCAGGGCTATCGAGATCTCAGGTGGGGATTATGTCACTGTCGGAACAGGAAATAAAGGATGCAGAAGATCTACATAGGTCAGATGCAAAGGCCATCCTTTCAAAATTTGAATTATTTTTCAGGTGAATCAATATGGACAAGAAAGTTCAGAAAACCCAGGATCTGCTTCAGAAGCCACAGGAATCAAAGCTCATCACTAATATGAGGGCCATTAAGAACAAGATAATGGTAATGAGTGGAAAAGGAGGCGTAGGGAAAAGCACCGTTGCAGCTAATCTTGCTGCACAGCTTGCTCTTAAGGGCTTTAAAGTAGGTCTCCTGGACAGTGATATTCACGGTCCAAGTATTCCTAAGATGTTTGGTATAGAGGATACTAGGCCTGAAGTGGATGAGAAAGGTATAGTTCCCGTACCCGTGACAGAGAACCTTAAAGTGATGTCAATTGCCCTGTTACTGGAAGATAAGGACTCTCCGATAATATGGAGAGGTCCAGCTAAGATGGCAGCTATAAAACAGTTTTTAGAAGATGTTTCATGGGGAAAGCTTGATTATCTTATCGTTGACCTGCCACCAGGAACAGGTGATGAGCCCCTCAGCATTGCTCAACTTATTGAAAAGGTAGATGGTGCTGTGGTTGTCACCACGCCTCAGGACATGGCATTGGTAAGTGTGCGTAAGTCGATTACCTTCGCCCATATGCTAAAGGTTCCTGTTATCGGCATAGTGGAGAATATGAGTGTGATTATTTGCCCTCACTGCGATGAGAAAATAAATCTCTTTGGTAAAGGCGGAGTTGAAAAGGCAGCAAAGGACTTTGATGTTCCGGTGCTTGCAGCTTTGCCCATGGATCC
>DAKU01000005.1:0-12067 GCA_002508425.1 Methanosarcinaceae archaeon UBA470 | reverse complement strand
TTTAAGGACCCTGTGGAGCTCATAGACGATGTCCTATTCAAAAAGAGCTGGCTTCTAGCCGAGAACTCTAACACCAGGACCAGCCCCTCTGTAATAGATTTGCATATTGCATCGCAGGTAAAGAAACGGTATGCTCTAGAAAAACTTTACTCTAAAGATGTGGCAGCAGCCCATCTGGAAGGTCTGATACATATTCATGACCTGCATAGCCCTTTCATGCCTTACTGTAATGGCATAGACGGACGTATCATTCTTATGGACGGTCTGAAGTTCCCTGACACGCGCAGCCTGCCTGCTAAAAGACTGGACTCTGCCCTCTTTCATGTAATGTCGTTCATGATGCATTCTCAGCAGTTCTTTGCAGGGGCTCAGGCAGTAGATATGCTCAATTGGTTGCTGGCTCCCTATCTGTATTTTGAGAGGATGGACGAGTCCACAGTTTACCAGGTACTTCAGAGTTTCATGTTCCAGATGAACCAGTCTAATCGGATAGGTGCACAAAGTGCTTTTACCAACATAGGCCTTAGATTGAAATGTCCTCCTGCATTGAAGGATGAGAGAGTGATATACGGGGGTAAAACACTAGATTCAACATATGCCGAATTTGAAGATGAGGCAAGACAGATATACAGTGCTTTCATGCGGGTTTCGGCAGATGGTGATTCCACTGGTACCCCTTTCACGTTTCCTCTCATCACTACAGCTATTACCAAAGACCACGATTTCAATGATCCTCTCTGGCTGGAAACCATGCAGGCTGCTTCATCCACAGGTGCACCTTATTTCCTTAACCTTTCAGCTCCTTACCTGGAAGAAGATACAGTGCATGCCATGTGTTGCAGATTGCTGAGTCGGCATGCAGGTGGTATATGGACTGCTGGTGGCATGGGGACAGGCTCCAATAAGGTAATAACCATAAACTTGCCGGGGATGGCTCTCAGATCATCTGATGAGGACGATTTCATTGTGCAGCTGGATACTGCACTTGATGTGGGGCGTCAGGCATTGCTTGAAGGGCAGGAGATCATCAGAAGATCTCTTTATGAATGGGGACTATTGCCCTGGTTGCTCAATAAGACCAACGATGGTGTACCATATTTTGACTTTGAGAAACGCCATCTTACATTTGGTGTGGTTGGCATGAATGAATGTCTGTTGAACCTGACGGGAGAAGGTATTGATAAAAAAACGGAGGACGGTATCAAAATAATTGCTCATATACTTAAGAGGATAGAGGAGTTCTCCCGCGAGGACGGCGTAGAGTATACTCTCGAGCAGACTCCTGCAGAAAGTACTGCACACAGGCTTGCCATGATCGACAGAAAGAACTTCGGGGAAAAAGCTAAAGTGCAGGGTAGTGAAGGAGCATACTATTACACAAATTCCACTCACTTGCCTTACCATGCAAGTATATCTCTCATTGACAGGATCAACATTGAGTCAGAGTTTCATCCATACTTTACAGGTGGTACCATTTGCCATATATGGATGGGGGAGAGTTTTCCTGATCCTGCTGGCCTCAATGAATTTGTTCGGAAACTGGCAGGAACAAAGCTTGCTTATTTCTGTTTCTCTCCCGATTTTTCGATATGTGGTAAGGGGCATACTTCCAGGGGAGTAAATCAAATATGTCCACTGTGCTCAAGTCCGGTTACCGATCATATATCCAGAGTAACCGGTTATTATGGTCATGTGAATCAGTGGAATCCCGGAAAGAAAGTGGAGTATGCTCAGAGGCACAGATATAGGATGCATTGTTAGAAAAACGCTAAATACAGACCTGCATATTATATTTCATGGACTTCAGGATAGTGGACCCTATGATAGCAAAGGCACTAGATTGGATTGAGGTGCAAAAGCCTGATTCCATCAAGGAAATAGCCCGTGTGGTTTGGGCTCGTGGGGTATGGAAGCTGCCCAGCTGCCATACTGCTCTTCTTATAAGGCTAAAAGGCAATCCGCCATGGGGGGGGAATGTAAGGGAAACTGCCAGGGTCGTTTCTTCTATTTCTCAAATGGGTCTTATTTTCCCTGATATGGAGCAATGGCTTATCTCACAGGTGAAGGAAGGCTCTTGGAATGGTAATGTGTACGATACAACATATTCTCTCATAGCTCTGGCAGATATGGATATCCATGATCCTGAAGGATGTAGATGGTTATTTGATAACTATGGACCACAGTGGGAACATGTAGGAACCACTGCCCTAATTATTACGGCTTTGATAAAACAGGGTGCAATCCAGGGAGAATATCATGACTTTATTGATGAGAGGGCATACTGGTTGCTTGAAAAACGTGAACTGAACGGTGGATGGAAGAACATAGCAACTAGTAATATAGTAATGCAATCTCTTTTAATGATGGGTTTCAGAGAAGAACTCGAAGTTTCCATAGGCTGGCTCATGAAAAAACAGAGCTTTGAAGGTTTTTGGGGTAAATTAGAGGACAATGTTGTTGCTACTTCTCTATCACTGATCACTCTTGCATTGTGGCAGTCATAACAGCTTCTCAAATAGACTCTTGTGAAACTAATATATATGAGAGGCTAGCCTATACCTACAAGTTTTTAATTACATTGCCTTGTATCAGTGATAAAATGAATACAAAATTTATCAAGTACCATCCCGGTTCTAATACCTACATCATTCAGAGAAAAGCATACTTTGAGGATAGCGTTCTACTCAAAGGTAATCTGATAGTTGGCGCAGGATGTAATTTCTGGGAGGAATTGAGAGTTGAGGGAAATCTTGAACTGGGGAAGAACTCTCTGGTCAAAGGTCATGTGCAGGCGCATAATGCCATTATTGGTCCGCACTGTGAGATAATGGGTGACGTACAGGTCGAAAAGGACCTTACACTAATGGATGATGTGAAGATAGAAGGTTCTGCCACATGCGGCGGGCAGATGCTTGTGCGTCCAGGCTGTTCCATGGGTTTTGCAAAAGCTGAAAAACTGCTGGAACTGGTGGGCAAGGTCAGCATAAAAGACGTAGAGGCTGGAACGAAAGTAATCGTACGTTCTGAATGAATTGAATATTTTTTAATTTTTGTAAGTTACGATTTAATCTATTCTCTCTTTTCTTTCTTCGGAGAGCAACTTCAATACAGCTGTCCTCAGCTTGTTGGCTTCGGGACTTGTCCTTATTCTCGGACGTGGGAGATCTACTTTTATGATCTCTTTTATTTTACCGGGGCGTGCGGTCATAACTACTATCCTGTCAGCCAGAAATACAGCTTCATCTACACTATGAGTAACGAACAGGATGGTTATGTGTTTCTTATTCCATATATCAAGAAGTTGATGCTGTAATGAATTCCTGGTCTGCGCATCCAGTGCACCGAAGGGCTCATCCATGAGCAACACTTCCGGTTCATTTGCAAGTGCACGGGCAATAGCAACCCTTTGCCTCATGCCTCCTGAGAGTTCATATGGGAAACTGTCTTTAAATTGTGTAAGGCTTACTAGTTCAAGATATTTCTCGGTTTCTTTTATTGCTTGTTTTCTGGGAACACCTTTCATCTCTGGGCCGAAAGTGATGTTCTCGGTGACAGTTCTCCATGGGAAAAGCGAATACTCCTGAAACACCATACCTCTCTTTGAATCAGGTATTGATACTTTTACTCCATCCAGTATTATTTCTCCCGAATCGGGGGCATCAAGACCAGCAATAATACGCAAAAGAGTCGTCTTACCGCACCCAGAAGGACCTACGAAACATACGAATTCTTTGTCATCTATGTCAAGGCTCACGTCATCTAATGCAAGGGTTTCAGATGAGCCTTCTTTTCTGAAAGCGCGGGTTATATTCTTTATTTCAACTTTTCCCATTATCTGACAACTCCTGCTTGCCATTTGAGCAGACGTTCATCTATAGCATACCTGAGCACCTTGTCAATGAACAGCCCCAGGAAACCCAGAACCATCATGTATACGAGCACCATGTCCATCTGATGAAGATAGTAATGATGCCATATCTTGAATCCTAGTCCATATTTGCTTACTCCGAACATCTCCGCGGCTACAAGGCACATCCATCCCACCCCAATCGCGATTCTTATGCCCGCGGCTATGGAAGGAAGAGCAGAAGGCAAGGCAACGTACCTTATAAGATCACGATCCTTCATGCATCCAAGTACCCTGGCTGCTTCTACATAGATCCGTGGTACGCTCTTAAGACCTGTGAAAGTGTTAATGATTATTGGAAACACAGCTCCTATAAAGATCAAAAAACCTGCCGATACAGGTGTAAGCCCCAGCCATATTATTGCAAAAGGTATCCACGCAAGAGGGGGTATTGGCCTTAACATCTCAATAATAGGGTCAAATATCCTGTTAAATGTTGTGAACCAACCCATCATCAAACCTATTGGTATTCCTATTATCAGGGCAGCTACCATGCCAATGGAAAAATGTAACAAGCTGTGTAAGAGGTCAACAAACACCAATGGCATTTCTATTGCCAATGATCCTATTTCTAAAACAGAAGGGCGCTGAAAAATCACTACTGCAGCAGAACTAACATCAAGGACACTTGGCAAGAAGAACTTGTTACGAACTATAAAAGCTGCTACCAGTTGCCACAGCAGAAGGGCAGAGATAATGGATATTATCTCCACTGCCCTGCCCTTTAGCATGTGTATTATTTTCTTAATCATTTTCGCTTACAGAACTCCTTGCTTATTCTTGAAAGTTGCTGTCAATGAACTCACTTTTGCAAGGAATCATAAAAAGACATATCAAATATATCTTTTTCCGTAAGTGGCTTCTCTATATATCCCAGTTCATACTGTATGTTCGCATAGTCTACAGTTGAGTTCACGATCAGATGTGGATTTGCTACCCATGTACCATCCCATTCTTTTATAGAGTTCTGAACAATGGTTATATTCATTTCCTGATCAGCTGCATAGATCTGTGCTGCTTCATCAGGATGCTCATTGTTGTACTTTGTAGCATCTACATGTGTCTGAACTATCTGCTTCACTAATTCTGGATGGTTCCTTATGAGATCTCCGCGGACCACAATGACACAGCATGCATGGTTGGGCATGATCTCCCCGGACTGGATAACAGTTCGACCGTAGCCTTTTTCCTCTATTTCAGTTGGAGAGGGATGTGGGAGGAACACAGCGTCAACCTGGCTAGCCGAGATAGCTGTCACAGCGTCTGCCGGTGCCATGGGCAAGATAGTTACATCTTTATCCGGATCAATGTTATTTGTTTTCAGCCAGTTCCTCAAGAGCGTGTCCTGGATAGTTCCTGGTGGGAATGTAGCTATCTTCAGTCCTTTAAGATCTTCGGGCTTTTCATAAGGCACACCTGTGCGCACTACGAGGTCAGAGCCCTGCACCTGAACAGCAGCTACGATCTTGGCATCAAGGCCTCCACTTAGAGCGGATATGAATGGTGCAGCTCCCACATATGCTACATCAAGGTCTCCTGCAAGCATAGATGTCATTTCCGGGGCTCCACTCGGGAACAGGTTCTCTGTTGTTTTCACTATACCCAAAGGTGCTAGGCTTCCATTCCACAAGCCTTTATCCCTTGCTGTCAAGTATGCTATCTGATGAGTACTGGGCTGGTATCCAAAGTTTAGTTCTGTTAGATTTTCCTTTTGTTCTGTTAGATTTTCGCTTTGTTCAGGCTCAGCACAACCAGAAATAAATGCAATAGCCATCATTGCAGTAATGATTAAAATTGCTCCTAGAATTCTGTTAATTTTTTTGTTGTACATATCGATTCCTCTTTTTCTCAATAATAGAATCGTTCTTATGAGCTCTATTTAATGTTTCCTGTAGAATATAATCCGATTTCCTAAATGTATAAATATTAGCTTAATCATTACCTCTTAAGGACATTCATTTTGAGGTATGGAGGAAACATGGAATCATCAGATAAAATAGTTGATGCAATACTGGAATCATATGATAAGTTTCAGAATGCATTTTCAGTGGTCTTAAAGGAAGACTTGAATTTTACTGCCATCGAGTTCGCACAGGAGGCGAACATACCTGCAAGTACTTTATACAAGATCATGTCAGGCAAAAGAGAGCCTAATATGAAAACTTTACGACAGATAATTAAAACTATAAAGAGATTGCAGAATGCTGAAAAAGGGGATTTCATAGCCGTTATTGCTGCAAGACCAGTTCTTGATAATATAAGGGAGACAAAGAAAAGAATAGGAGGAAATCTCTGTACCATAAGGGAATACTCTGCAACTTCTATAGAAGAAGCTATTATTGCAGCTGTTAAAGCAGAACGTGAAGGAGCACGTGCACTTGTGTGTGCACCTATTGTAAGTCCTACTGTGGAAAAAATTCTACGGATACCTGTGGCTACGATTATGCCAAAGAACAGCCTGATAGAAGCTATAGAAAGAGTATCAAAAAAAATAAGTTAATTGAATTTATCGGATAGAACCGATAAATTCATTTATTTTTGCCTTTGCCATTTCTACTGTCCAACCACCAGCTGTGAACAAGTAGCCAACCCCTGCTGCAGCTAGTAGGATGATCCCTCCAAGGACGTACCATATGGCACTTGACTTCTTCACTACCACATAACTACCTTTCAAGTCCTGCACTGAAAAATTGTATGTGCCCGGTTCTTCTTCCACATGAACGAATTTTAGTGTAGTGGAATTCCCGTTGTTAAGCGTCACTGCCTGAGAACTTACTGTAGTACCATTTACCTTCAGTTCAACAGTGTAGTTTCCAGGTGCTGTACCAGTGTTTGCTACATCGACTGAAATTGTTGCTTCATCTCCGGCCTTTACTTCAAGCGGTGAAACTTGCAGGTTTGTGAATGTGAACTTGGAGGCAAGCTCCTTTACCTCAAAGTTAAGTTCAGCATCAATCAACCCTGATTTTGAAGCTGTCAGCTTGTGCATGCCAACTCCTGTGAGAGTATAGGTAATATTTCCATCTTTTGAAGTGTTACCTATGGGGTTACCATCAAGAGTAATCTGTGCCCCTTCAATAGCCTCTCCACCTATGGCCTTAAGGACGAGGAATTTGGCGTTTGTTCCTGCATAAACCTCATCAGGAGTCACGTCTATTGTCATTTTCCTTGATTCATCCTGGGATGATATTACTTCAAACTTAGCAGTTCCAGAAACATATCCTTCTTTTTCTGCATTGATAGTAAAGTTACCAATCTTGTCCGGTGTGTATTGTACTATACCTTCAGCAGAAGTAGAGCCAATACTTTTACTATCTATTCTTAATGTTGCATTGCTTACAGCCATACCTCTGGAAGTAACAGAAATTTTCATTGCTGTGCCTTGGGCCACTACATCTTCCATATGTATTTCAAGTGATTCAGAAGAGGCCGTCTTCACCTCTACAAAGGGGTAGAACCTGACTTCACTACTGTCGGCTACCTTAAAGGTAACATTTCCCATAACCGGGATCTCTTTACCCTTTGTAAGTGATATCGAGTCCTCGTTCTTCATGGTAATGCCGTCTTCTGAGATGCTGGTTACTTCCATTTCTTCAAAGGTTTCGCCGCTTTCTACGGACACGTATTCATCTGATATCTGGAATATTCCATCAACGAATACTGCGCTGCTTTCCTGTCCCTGGAATACATCCTGGAAATGAATGGCTATAACAGGTACATCATCTACGTCACCCACATCCATCTTGTATACATATGTGCTACCAGAGGAGACAATATCATCGTCTACTTCCTCTCCATCCTTTGTGAGGCTGACATACACAGTATCACCATTTACGTCAACTTCAACAATGTTTAAAGCATAACCTTCTTCCATTGTAAAGGATGTACCAGATACAAGGGATGCTTTGTCACTCTCGTCAAGAAGCACCTTTGATAGCTGTCCCTGGGATACTAAGCTAACAGAATCTGTGAAATCATTATCGGGATATCCTGCAAAGTATTTCCCAGCCATGAACCCTATAACTTCAAAGCCTCCCCAATCATCGTATTCGAAACTCACATTTTCCGGGGTAGAAGTATACACAAGATCGCCATCATCTATGGTTCTGTCTGATAGTTCGGTGATCTCAAGTTTTTCAGTACCGATTCCTTCGTCAATGTTATAGTAAAAGCCCTCGAAGTTCAAAGGGGTCCATTCAAAAGCATCATCTTCTGAAACGGTACCTCTTAATTCATAGGTCCCAGCTTCTGACATATCTACGAAAGGAGCAAATCTCAAAGTGGAATCATCAGCAACGATGAATTTCAATTTACCCATTATACTGACGGTCTTGCCCTTATTTAGGGAAATGGAATCGTCATTTTCCATGGTTATTTTCTCATCGCTTACAGTCTTGAGTTCCATAACTCCATAACTGTCACCGGAATCAATACTTATGTATTCATCTGATATCTGGAATATGGCATCAACGAATACTGCGCTGGCCTCATTGCCCTGGAAAATATTACCAAAATGCACAGCTATGATAGGTATATCATCTCCGGTGTCTCCTAGTTCAGTCTCATACACAAAGGTTCCATTGTCTTTTACTATGGTCTCATCAACTTGTGAACCGTCTTTTGAAAGGGTCACATACACATTGTCACCGTCTGTGTCTATTTCTACGAAATTCAGAGCATAGCCATCTTCCAGTGTAAGGCTTGAACCTGCATATACAGATTTTTTATCATTTTCATCTCTAAGCACCTTGGAGAGTATACCGTCTGATATGATGCTATTCTCGTCAGCAAAATCAGTGTCATCAAGATATCCTGCAAAGTATTTCTCAGCCATGAAACCTATTACCTGATAATCGCCCCAATCATCGTACTCAAACTCGGTGGTTATGGGCGTGGTCTCATATTCCAAGTCTCCCTCATCAATAGATCTATCTGAATCGCTTTCAAGGTGTACGGTCATTGTCTCTGAACCTTCGCCGGTATCAAGGTCATAGTAGAAACCGGAGTAGCTCAGAGCAGTCCATGTATACTCAAGAGACTGATTAGCATCAGCATCCCAGATACGGTCACCGCTTAAATATGTTTTAGAAGCAACTGTCCATGTCCATTTATGCTGATCATTTCCATTGGAATTTGAGGCGATAGCTGTTACATTATAGGAGCCTATGGCCTTATCAGAAACATTAAATGCAGCTATGGATACTGAAGAGTTTGTTTGTTCCAGTTCTCCATTTATGTACCATTTTATTTCTGCATCCTGATTCGTCTTGACGGTGAAGTTCTGATAAGTATCCACTACACTTGAAGGATTATCTTCAGGGCTGAATTCTGTGATATCAAGTGATTCATTTTCTGCTTCTGCAACTGTCCAGTCCCATGTCTGCTGGTCAGAGTTGCTTCCATTGATTGCAATAACTGTTACATTATATGTTCCAGCAGGAGCAGTGTTGTTTGAGTATGAACTCGAGGAATCGGTTTCAGTATCCATCTCAATACCATCTATAAGCCACCTTATTGTAGCTTCCTGGTTGAGTGTAATATTGAATTCCACTTCGTTTCCTGCTGTTGAACTAGGAGTTGTATCAGTGGGATTAAAATCTGTTATCGTGACATTTTCATTTTCTGCTTCTGCAACTGTCCAATCCCAGGTCTGCTGGATAGAATTGCTTCCATTGGTTGCAATGGCTGTTACATTATATGTTCCAGCAGGTGCACTGCTGTTAGAATATGAATCTGAGGATGCGGTTGCGTTATCCCTTTCAATACCATCTATAAGCCATCTGATCGTTGCTGGCTGGCTGAAAGTGATATCGAAGGTCATTGTGTCCCCTGCTGTAGAGCCGGGGGTGGTATCATCAGGATTGAAATCATCTATGGTCAAAGACTCACTTTCCACAGTCCATGTCCAGGTATACTCGTCGCTTCCATTACTATTTTCTGCCACTACTTTCACTTCATATGAACCTGCAGGTGCAGTATTATTAGAATAAGAGGCGGTTGTAGTATTTTCATCGGTTTCAAATTCAACATCATTCAAATACCAGGTGACATTAGATGTTTCATTTATACTCACACTGAAATCTTGATTCACACCAAATGTGGAAGTCGGATCGCTAGCTGGGGATGGGCCCGAAATGCCCGGGACGGCAACTGCCCCACCTGCCAGCAAGATCAATACTAAATATATCGCAAAACATAAACGGGTTTTCATAACATAACCTACCATATTTCTACTTTACTTGATTTCTTGCATTTTATGTATTATCTGCTATCTTTAACTGTTCATAGCCTTTTCGTTCCACTTGTAACACAGTACCATCCGACTTCTGTATGGAGATTGATTTTTCATGAGGCAGGACCTCTCCAATAACACTAATGTTGCCCATCTTCAGCACTTCTTCAATGCCTTCTGGCCTCACAGTGAAGATCAGTTCAAAATCACCTCCAGTATAAAGGGCCATAGAATTTAGAGTTACCCTGTCATAAGACATTAATTGTTCTACTTCTGGCTGCAAGGGTAATGTTTCTTCCTGTAGCCTGAACCCAACTCCTGAGGCTTTAGAAAGGTCATAAAGTGACATTGCTATACCATCGCTTGTATCCATCATGCTTGTCACATGGCCAAGAGATGAAAGTTGCATCGCTTCTTTTATACGTGGCATAGGTTCGAACAAGGCTTTTAGAATACTGTTCGATGCATCAATATTATTTTCCAGAGCATAGAGTGCAGTGCCTGCAGAGCCGGCATATCCTGTCACACATAATTTGTCACCCACTTTTGCTCCCTTTCTTTTAAGCAGCTGTCCTTTTGGAACAGTTCCAAGAGCTGTACCGCAGATTGTAAGTTCACCATGAGTATCAATATCTCCACCTATTACTGCAGTGCTGCATTTTCTGGCACAGTCCCTCATACCTCTGGCCATCTCTTCCACAAAAGCAACATCTGTCTCCCGTGGAAGGCCAAAAGCAGCTAGTACACCCATTGGCCGGGCACCCATAGCTGCAATATCACTCAGGTTGACTGCTGCAGACATCCAACCAATTTGCCATGGATTCATCTGTATGGGAAAATCTGTCATGCGATGCAGCATATCCGTAGTAACTACTAAGTATGAACTCTCATTAATATCGATCACCGCGCAGTCATCAGCACCTGCACCTAAAATAGTACCATCTGGCAGTTCATGGAATATGTCCGAAAGCAGGGATATCAGGGGTCTTTCCCCAAGCTGTGAAACTGGTATATATTTATTCATGAGTTCTCTTCTACAGATTTGTGCATATTTCATAAATACAGTAAACTGTATTTATGTTATTCTATGTGTTAATATATTCACCAACGATGTGGTTATATAAAACTATATATATTTAAGCAGTATCTGACATCTCTTTTTATTATTGCTGATTGATCCGTCGAATTCAGTATCCAGTAAATCCATGTCTCATGCAATTGAAAGCACGTAAATAAGCGTTAAGTGATATGGTCAATAGTGTGTTCAAAATATATGTCTATTGTTATCTATCTTTAAACAGATAACAGTAATACATAATTATCACTCTTTTTTTTAGTTATCACTTTTTGTGTAATCTACGTCTTATTGCCAGTAAAATGGCTATTAGAACTGAAAACACTATTGCAATCGGGAGCAAATAGCCCACCAGAATTACCATTGCTTTGATTGTTGACACAAAACCTTGCACTGAGCTGGAAAGAGCATCTCTCATGCCCCAGGCATGTGTGATAGGTGTTGGCTCTGTTACTCTAATATCTATGGTAGCATAATCTATCCTATTGTCCAGATACTGTAACCTTCCAGTAAGACTATCTATTTCTCCACGCACCCTTTCAAGTTCTTTTTCAACGCTAAGCACTTCTTCTACGGTTTTGGATATGTTGAGAATTTCAGTGAGGCGCTTCTCCTGCTTTTGCAGGTTGCTGAGCCTTGCTTCCAGGTCTATGTACTCTTCGGTCACATCTGTGCCTGTTATGCTTTCAGATATTACATCACCTAAATTCTCGACATCTTTCACAAAGGTGGTGTAATTCTCCAAAGGTATCCTTACAGTGATATAGCCTTCTTTACGGGTATTTGTGTCATAGTATGCATCATAAACAGATGAACTGGAGACGTAACCGCCTGATTCAGTTGTCATTGTTAT
>DAKU01000118.1 GCA_002508425.1 Methanosarcinaceae archaeon UBA470 | reverse complement strand
TATAGGCCAGCAGTTGAGTGGGATACAAAGTATGTTAGCTGGAACAACCTTGCATCTGGTAAGCTGTGGACCGCAGCAGGTGGAGATTGGTTCGATAAGAACGGTGATCCTCAGGGTAGTGTACCATATGCCACTGTGACTTTCCCGAAGGGAATGTCACCTGATAACAAGTACTATGAGTTTGATGTTACTGACCTTGTGCAGGCGTATATAAGAGGTGATTATGAGAACACTGGTTTCTTCCTCAAGGCAAGAACGGAGAGCGGCAATTACATTGCCTTCTACAGCTTGGACTACCCAGATCCTGCCATGAGGCCGAAACTGACTATAACTCGGTGACAAGAGAAAGTATGAATAATCAAAAAGAGATTAATTTACAAATTTGAGCGAAAAGTTCGATCAAATTATTTTTACTCTGAATTTTCTTTTATCTTTCAGAGTGTTATATTTTTTATTCTCTGCAAGAGCAACTGAATATCGTTTCCTTTAATAAAACCGTGCGACTTTTAGTAAGAATTTTCTGGCAACTATATTATTTTGAGAGCCTGTTAATGAGCTCAGTTTATTGAATTTTCAACCAGAAAATCAGTTATTATCTCGCAGATAATATTTGATTCATAACATAAGTTAGCAGAAATTAAATTGTGAGTAAAAACTATCAAATTCTATACAGCCAAAAATGGAACTATCAAACTTGGATAGTAAGAGTAAAAAAATTATTTACTGCAAAGAATGGAGTTTACTCCATACCTTTGCTAATTGTCTTCAACTTCTTTATTGCAATCATTGTAGTCTTTGTGTCTTCTATGATCTTTTCCTCGTAGTGCTTTATTATCTCTTCGATAGGAGCATTGAGGGTATAGATCTTTGTTGGCCTGCCCTTTCCAACAGCCTTCTTATTGTGGACGCTGATCCAGTGCTTTTCACGCATCTGCCTCATTGCCACACTTACTTCAGGCTGTCTTAGGCCAGTACTCATTTCTATCTCCTGGGATGAAGCTTCTCTTACATTTGAAAGATATGTAAGGGTTGTAGCAACATTCCTTGACATTCCCAGGTTCTTCAGTGCATCTATGAACCGATAGTCGGTATCATCCAATATTTTTACTTCAAAGTCCTTCATAAAATAACCCCTTATTCTATGTTTCAATCTCTTCCGTGAGATCTAAGCTATACTATGCACATTATTATATTTAAACTTTTATAGCCGGACTTTCTGAAGGACAGGATATTTAATATTCCTTTATATATTTTATGGCATCATTTGCCTGTTGTATGATCATAGCTTTCAGCTCATCTAGGCTTGCGAAGTTCATGTTCTTTTTATTCATGAACACGTTTGCAAGTATTTTCCTACCTATAACGTCATCGCTATCTGGTATTAATCTAAGAATTGTTGAACCTGGAAATATATGTGTTCGATGAGATACGCCATCTGAATCTCCATCTGTTATTCCAATGATCGGTATGCCTAGCCTATACAGTATATCTGCTGCAAGGATGGTTGTATCGTCTCCTACGGTTACGGCAATATCTGCACCAGGTACGATGTCGAATACTTTTTCTGCCGCGTGGTCAACTATAACTGCACGTATTCCCCGCCTATTAATCCTGTTTTCTTTGTTTGCGAGGGCATTAAGTTCACATGTTTTTAGTGTACGCGCTTTAAAATTATCAGAGCGCAACCTACCACTTTTAACCCATGCACTTTTCAGATCGATAGGAACAAGATGCTCGTAATTATGCAGTTTTTCCACGCCATGTTCCTTCAGAGTCCCTCCTTTAATCTGAGTGATATAGCCGTTCTCTGTAATTATGCTAACTTCAAAAGAGGTTGCAGATCCCACTACTATACCATTGACAAGTATTTTCTCCCCAGGCTGTACCCCGGTAAGATGTCGTACAACGCGTTCTCCTTCGCTCTCCAAGAGGATTTCTTTTTCTTGCTCTGAAGCTAGTATTATGGATAAGCCCAGCTCATTGGCAATGGTATTTGCATATTTCTGGGCAAGTTCGTTCCAGGGGATAACAGCACCATCCGGGCTGCCTGGCCTTTCGATGTGCACTATGGGTTTTTCATCTTTCCTTTTAAGGTGAGAAATGACCATTCCTGCAAATGCTATTCCTGTTTCCAGGTTCTTTCCGTGGTTTAGCAGATATATTACATCATCTGTATTGATACATTCTTCAATGCAATCACTTGGCTTAAGATTCCGATTAATGTCAATTGTATTTTCCAGATGCGCGTCGATCACGGCAGTTTTACCCATCGTGCCTGCGATCATAGATGTAACCGTTCCTTTTGTGCTCAAGATCTCAATTATCTTCTTGGCCTGTCCCGAATCAACTATTTCCGGACCATGTATCACCAGTCCAATTTCCATAATTTTCCATAATATCGGTGATACATATAATGTTCCCGCACGGAAAATATTAGTCTGAGGACATATTCTATTCTTTCATGTATGGAATTCAATTAATATGGCATGGTCATGCCTGTTTTGAGCTAGGGGCCGACTTTAATGTGCTAATTGATCCCTTTTTTAAGGGCAATCCAAGTTCAAAGTTACTTCCCGATGATGTAGATCCAGATATCATATTTGTGACCCATGGTCATTATGACCATCTAGGAGATACAGTTGAGATTGCACAAAGAACAGGATGCAAAGTTATTGCTGTACATGAACTGGCCAATTATCTTAAGTCTCAGAACGTAATGGCTGAAGGTATGAACATAGGGGGCAAAATACAGGTCAATGGTATGCCAGTCGTAATGACAGATGCCAATCATTCATCATCCATATCAGATTCAGGCCAAAGGTTATATGGGGGCAGAGCCGCAGGTTTCATATTACAAATCAATGGCTGCTCCATCTATCATGCCGGAGATACAGGTCTTTTTGGAGATATGCGGCTTATCGGCGATATCTACAAACCTGATGTGGCACTGTTGCCCATAGGAGGCAGATACACAATGGATCCTGAAGATGCAGCAAGAGCCGTAGCTATGATCTGTCCAAGAATTGCAATACCCATGCATTATAATACATTTGATGTAATTTCTCAAAACCCAGTAGATTTCATGCACAAGGTTAAGGATCTTTGTGAGACAGAAGTGCTGATAATGGATGCAGAAGGTGTACTGGAACTATAAAATAAGTGATCTCATAGATGAGGAGTATGTTTATATATAATTAATACTGAAGATAAGATGGCAAAAGTCGATCATCATTATTCTCAATATCCCCTCTAGTTCTCGTCATACGGCTTTTGCCCAATTCAAGTAATAATGTTGCGCATGAGGTGGACAATTCCATCCAATAGATTTGCATCTTTTAAATATTATTTATTCTCTGCGGGAACTGTTTCCTTGGCCGAACAAGTCTGTTTCTATTAAAAAAAGTATAGTGATATGGTTACAACCATATCATTTGATATTCTCAAAGCATTTTTCCAGATGTTCACTGGCTATGGGCTGTGTGAATAGGCTTACCACAATACCTATGAGCATAGCAATAGGTGTGGCTATCAATATCGGGTCTACTACTGTCCATGTGCCTGTAAGCAAAGTTGCCTTACCAAAAAGTGCCTGACTTATACCAAGTGGAGCTGCTTCTTTTGCATGTACCAATGCAAGCCATGCCAGACTACTAATACTGCCTATCACCATACTGGCAATAGCTCCTTCTTTTGTCATGCGTTTCCAGAAAAGAGCTCCAATGTACATGGGCAGGAAAGCTGCAGCACATAATCCAAAGAATATTGATGTAGCAGGGGCTATAATGCTAGGCGGCAGAGTGTATGCCAAAATTACACTCACAAGTATAGTGAAAGCTATGCCTATCTTTGTCACATTCGTAGTATGGCTTATCTCTCCTTTCTTTAAGAACTGCCTGTACAGATCATGTCCTATAGCAGTACCCATTGTGTGGTACTGTGAACTTAATGTAGACATGGCAGCAGCCAGTAGTACAAGCATGAATAGGACAACAAATATCTCTGGCATTGCCATGTTTATGTATTCCGGAATTATTAGGTCGACATTACCGCCAGCAGCTGTAAGTGCTATTACTCCCTTTTCCCTGAAGAAATATACATTAGAAAGAGCACCTACTACAAAAGCAACGCCTGTCATCATGACGATGAATGGTCCACCGACAAGTAATGCCCTGTACAAAGATCGGTCATTTTTAACTGTCATGAACCTTACGACCAGCTGCGGCTGTGCTAGTACACCTATACCTACTCCCAGGACAAGTGTAGACACAACTGTCCACCATATGGGTGATCCACTGCTGGGCATTGCAGTCCACCCCACCTGTCCTCCTTTTGCGAGGGCTTCAGGGACCAGATATGCCATGTTTGTAAGAGCCTGATGGGCTTCGGTTATACCTCCCAATTTTGTGTATGTCAGAATAAGCAAAATCGCCATACCAACGAACATGAGGATTCCCTGGAAGGCATCTGTGTACATGACAGCTATGATTCCCCCCGTTATAACATAAGCTGCAGTTATTACAGTAAGGATCAGAAGAGCGCTATTGTAATTTATGCCCAGTGTGGTTTCAACAAATCGTGCTCCTCCTATCAACACTATGCCAGTGTATAAAGGCATGAAGATGCCTATGATCAGACCAGCATAACCCTGAATGAACCTTGAATCGAAACGTCTTCCCAGCAGTTCAGGGAATGTAACAGCTCGCAGGTTCTTTCCCATTTGGCGGGTCCTTGGGCCAAATAAGGCAAAAGCGATGAATATTCCCACCACCACGTTCATGACTGCAAGCCAGAGCAGTCCCATGCCCATAGCTCCAGCTGCACCCCCAAAACCTACTATTGCCGATGTGCTGATGAAAGTTGCACCGTATGAAAGTGCAAGAATGTAAGGGTTTGCCTTGCGGCCTGCAACCATGAAGTCATCAACAGCTTTGGTATTTTTGTAACCCAACCATCCAAGGTAGAAGATGATCATTAAGTATACTAATACTGCTATTCCAAGCAAAGGGGTGCTTACAGCCATTAATTTTCCTCCTCAGGGTCTTTCTCGTTCCAATGTATCAGGCCATATATAATGCAACCAAGTGCACCACCTATGCAGAGCAAGTATGCCATCCATATTTGTGGGTCATCTATTCCAAACATTTGTCTCTTTGTCTCCTTATATTGGTTAATCGTGCTAAAAGGTGCCATGTCACGCGTTAGCACGGATTATTAATTAACCTTTCGATTTATAATTAGTCAAAAAACACAGATGAATTCGAATAGGTTACACATAGTAGTGTTCAAAAAAAGATATTTAAGAGGATAATTCCTCTTATTTACCAAAGCACTTGTCGATGTGTTCTTTAGACGCTGGTTTTGTGAGAAGGCTAACCACTATAGCAACGAGCATTGAAAGTGGTGTAGCTACAAGTATGGGGTCAACCAATGTCCATGTACCTGTAAGCAGTGTTGCCTGACCGAAGATAGCTTGGCTTATTCCCAGTGCAGTTGCTTCTTTCCCATGCACAAATGTAAGCCAGAAAAGGCTACTAAAGCTACCTACCAGAAGACTTGCAATAGCTCCTTCTTTTGTCATGCGTTTCCAGAATATGGCTCCAACATACATAGGTAAGAAGGCAGCAGCTGTTAAACCAAAGAAAATGGCTGTTGCTCTTGCAATAATGCCTGCAGGCAGAATATATGCGAGAATGACACTTATAACGATAGTAATGGCAATACCCAATTTTGTAATGCTTATTGTATGGCCGATCTTGCCGCGCATTATGTATTCTCTGTAAAGGTCATGACCTATGGCAGTACCCATGTTATGGAACTGTGAACTGAGAGTTGACATGGCGGCTGCAAGAAGGGTGAGCATGAAGAATACAACGAATAGATCAGGCATTGAGCTGTTAATGTACTCAGGCATGATTTTGTCAATGTTCCCACCGGCCACGTCAAATGCTAACATGCCTTTAGTATTGAAGAAATACACGTTGGAAAGAGCTCCAACCACATAGGCGACTCCAACCATCATGAAGATAAAAGGTCCGCCGGACAGTACTGCCCTTTTCAGTGAAGTGGTGTTCTTTACAGTCATAAATCTTACAGCCAGCTGAGGCTGGGCAAGAGTTCCTATTCCCACTCCGAGAATGATTGTAGAAACAAGGGTCCACCATATAGGGGAGCCAAAGGTGGGCATTGAGGTCCAGCCATTGTGTCCTTGCTGTGTCATGGTTTCAGGTACAAGATATGCAAGATTGGTGAGTGCCTGATGTGCTTCGACTATACCTCCAAGTTTAGAGTAGGTGAGCACCATGAGAATTGCCATGCCTACAAACATAAGAACTCCCTGCATTGCATCTGTATACATCACAGCCAGGAGTCCACCTGTGATCACATAAGCTGCGGTTATTATTGTAAGCATAAGCACAGATGTATTATAGTCGATACCAAGGGCAGTTTCCATGAAGCGGGCTCCACCTATAAGCACGCCGCTTGTATAAATAGGCATAAATATAGCTATTAAAAGGCCGGAAAAGCCTTGGATAAAGCGAGATTGGAACCTTTTGCCTATGAGTTCAGGAAACGTAACTGCTTTTAGATTTACTCCCATTCTTCTTGTCCTTGAGCCGAATAAAACGAATGCAATGAATATCCCAACAAAGATATTCAGGAATACGAGCCACAATATTCCCATTCCGAAGGCACCGGCATATCCTCCAAAACCAATTATGGCTGAAGTGCTTATAAAAGCAGCTCCATAAGAAAGTGCCAGCACGAAAGGATTTACCTTTCTTCCACCCACCATGAAATCATCGGTACTCTTAGTATGTTTGTAGCCCATCCATCCGCAATAGCAGGTGAGCATAAGGTAAATGAGTACAGCAATTCCAAGGACCATAGTACTTGCCATTAGCTTTCCTCCAGAGGGTCTTTGTCGTTCCAGTGCATCAATCCGTATATTATGCAGCCCAAGGCACTTCCTATACTGAGCAAATATGCTATCCATATCTGTGGATCATCGATTCCAAGCATTTCCATATCTCCATTAATTATAGTGACATTTGTTAGCATGGCTCATTCTTTAACCTTTCGAAGATGATCGGAACCTTCCCGGCTTAGAGTTGTTATAATGGAAGCAATAAAATAAGATTAAGTATTACAAAAAGGTTAGTTTTTAATACTATAAAATCATAAAGGAAAAGTGCAACAGCCTAGCCTGGAAGTACAGGCTTTTCACTATTGGGGTGTTTTCACCCCCTCCTATTCTTTTTATTTTTTATTACTTTAGACCTGCACGGATGTACGATACTTTGTCTTTCTCCCATACTTCCACTACATAGCCTGCTTCCTGAAAGAGCTCTTTCCAATCTTCGGGATATCTTTGTACATCATGGAAGTGGTCAATGGGCTCCACTGCAAAGACTCCGCCAGTGGGTTTTAGGATCCTTTTGATATCTTTGAGTGCTCTTGGTATATCATCAAGATGATGCAGCATAAAGAAGCAGGTTACCGCATCAAAGTATCTGTCTTCAAATGGTAGCTCATATGCACTTGCAGCAACGAACTTTGTATTGTTCACACCTTCAACTCTTGCGTTGAACCTGCATTGCTCTATGACACTATCAAGCAAGTCTATACCGTGTACTAAGGCATCTGGATTTGCGTTGGCTATCTTTATTGCGAGAGTTCCAAGGCCACAGCCTACATCAAGTATGTCCTTTCCATGCAGCAGTGGAAGAATGTCATTGAAAGCCTTTATTTTTCTGGATTCCATGTTGCTTTGAGGAAATCGTGCCTCTTCAATAAGGTCAAAGGATGTATAAGGTAAAATAGCATATATTGGGGCGTTATTTTCAGCCATTAGCCCTCTTACATAATGCATTCCACCCTCCTTGCGGATGTAACTGACAACAGAAGCTCCCATCCCTGCACAGAATCTTCTGTTCAGTTCTTCTCTGCTTTTGGGAAACTTAATTTTCAGAGGGTCGTGGATTATTATGTAATGAGTGTGTTCCTCTGTGAAAAATACGTCTTCAGCACCCGTGACCTCAATACCGCTTATTGCCTG
>DAKU01000128.1 GCA_002508425.1 Methanosarcinaceae archaeon UBA470 | reverse complement strand
CTTTTTTCGGTTCGGTTCACCACCGATTGCAGTTTCCATTCCCTATGAAAATGGCATCTTCTTATGGGAAAAGCCATTTTCCCTAAGCTTGTTTCAAAAATCCTATTTTTTCTTTTTTTTCTACAGAGGTTATCTTATTCTTATAAACTAATTTTTGAAACAAGCTCTAGACCCCACAATTACTTGAGAATTTCCAGTCCCCAATCCTCACGCACGTTCTATTGAGAGAGACATTTCTTTCTCAACCGTATATAATTTAGGTTGTTTGTATATTTAACATAAATGTAGTAAAACATTACACATGCTATCAAATTATAAAGGCATTATAATTTTCAACAGCATTATCATATGTTCTGCAGAATTCCAGTGCTAAAATCAAGAATCTTCTTTCAGGGTGCGGCATACTAATAGACTGATCAATTTGTAATAAATGAATTAGTCGTAATACTTTGAATTGACAAATCTCTGTGATTCTGATAATTGGCAAAACTGTGAGGCATCTGTGGAATATAAGTAATAGAAGGAATTATTGAATATTATGTTGACACCGATGCACATCTTGTTTGTTTTCATTGTAAATATTACACTATTCGGGGTCTAAAGGGGTGGACACATGGTCAAAAGTAAAACAAGCACAGCCAAAGAAAAAACAGGGATCGCTAACGAGAACCAGATGCAACCTGCAGCAGAAACGTCTATCAGTGCTCAGCTTGTTTCAGGTGCATTTGCAAATGTTTCTCCAAATGAGAAAATTCTCGTTGTAGGCATTGGTGCATCGGCTGGCGGGCTGGCTGCGTTGGAACAATTCTTTTCAGCAATGCAAACAGATACCAACATGGGTATGGCCTTTGTCGTCGTGCAGCATATGGCACCTGCTCACAAAAGCATGCTTGCTGAGATCATCAGGCGTTATACAAGGATGGAGGTTTATGATGTAAAAGACGGGATGGCTGTCAAGTCCGATTGCGTATACATCATCCAACCCAACCGTGATATGATCATCATGGATGGTATTCTGCATTTGATGGAACCAGCTGAGGCGCATGGCCATCGCATGCCGATTGATTCATTCTTCCGTTCTCTGGCCTCATATCAGCAAGAGAGGGCTATTGGAATTATACTTTCAGGCACTGGCAGTGACGGCACACAGGGGGTAAGAGCTATCAAGGCAGAGGGTGGTATGTTAATGGCACAGGATCCTGAAACCAGCGAATACAACGGCATGCCGCTAAGTGCTATTGAAACAGGCCTGGTGGACTATATCCTGAAGCCAGCCGAGATGCCAGTTCAACTTCTTGATCATATATCCCACATATTTGGGGAAAATCTTGATTCTGCTCCCAATGAGGAAGAAGCGATGAAGATGATCTTTAATCAACTGCTTATTCACACAGATCACGACTTTTCCCAATATAAGCAGAAAACATTAGACCGTCGTATAAGGCGTCGTATGGCCGTCAATAATCTCAAGAATCTAGAAGGGTATGCACGCTATTTGCAGCACAAACCGGAAGAGGTGAAGGCACTTTTTAGTGACCTTCTGATCAATGTTACGAATTTCTTCCGCAATCCAAAAGTCTTTGAGGTACTCCAGGAGCAAGTGATCCCACGTCTCTTTGTCGGCAAGTCTCCAAATGCATTAGTACGTATATGGGTGGTAGGCTCTTCCACCGGTGAAGAGGCATATTCCATTGGCATCCTGGTTCAAGAAGAAATGGATAAATTGAAGCAGACTTTCAAAGTACAGATCTTCGCCACTGACATTGACAGCAGAGCCATCGATCAGGCCCGCAAAGGTGTCTATCCCTCCAGCATCTCCACTGATGTTCCACCTGATATATTGAAGCGTTTTTTTATTTACGATCCCGACCTCGATACCTACAGCATCCAGAAAAAGATCCGTGAAATGGTTATCTTTTCGGAACAAGATGTGATCAGAGATCCGCCATTTTCCAAACTTGATTTTATCAGTTGTCGCAACCTGATGATCTATGTAAACAAGGAATTGCAGAAGAAGCTCATTCCCATGTTCCATTATGCATTGAACCCAGGAGGATTTCTCTTACTTGGCTCTTCCGAGAGCATTGGAGAGTTTTCGTACCTTTTTGACTCTCTGGACAAACAGTCTAAATTATATCAATGCAAAGTGGCTTCTGGTGAATACCACTTTTCAATAGGACCATTTTTCTCTTCTCCCCAAGAAACCGGTGTATCCAAACGGCCCTCTAGCAAGCTTCCTAGTGAAAACAAACTCCAAATGCGTGAACTTGCCGAAAGGAAGTTGCTGCAACAGTACGCTCCGGCGGCTGCATTGGTCAACGAAAACGGTGAGATCCTCTATCTCTATGGCCGTACCGGCCTCTATCTTGAACTGCCTCCCGGTGAACCTGGTTATAACATCCTTAAAATGGCACGGGAAGGATTGCAGCAGGCATTGACCACAACCCTGAGCAAAGCAGTGATCGAGAAAGAACAGGTAGTTCGCTGCGGAATTAGAGTCAAGACCAACGGCGACTTTACCACTGTAGATCTAACGGTGCGACCAGTGCAAGAAGCTATTGACAAAAAACTGTTCCTGGTAACTTTTGATGTGCCACAGCAGCCCAATCCAAGCCAAAGAGGGAAGGAAAACCCAATGAATGAAGACCAAAGCGTTGCTGAGAGTGAAGACGGGGGAGAAGAAGGTGTTTCAGCTCTGAAAGAGGAACTGAGGACCATGGAAGAATATCTCCGAGCTGTTAATGAAGAACTGGAAGTTTCCAACGAAGAGCTAAGATCTTCCAACGAAGAGATGCAGTCAATGAACGAGGAATTGCAATCTACAAACGAGGAACTGGAAACCTCCAGGGAAGAATTACAATCAGTCAACGAGGAATTGTCTACTGTCAATGCTGAACTGCAATCCAAAGTGGCAGAACTGTCAGAAGCCAATGAAGATATGAATAACTTACTGGCTCGCACTGGTGTGGGAATTATTTTTGTGAACAATCAATTGCTTATCCAGCGCTTTACTCCTGCTGCCACAAAAGTGATAAATCTTATTCCTACAGATGTGGGACGCCCTCTTGAACATACGGTTTCAAACCTGTTAGAATATAACCTTATACCGGACATACAGGCTGTGCTGGACACCCTGATCCCTAAAGAGATTGAAGGTCATACCCGCGGTGGTGAGTGGTACATTGTAAGGATACAACCCTATCGGACTCTGAAAAATAGTATTGAGGGAGCAGTCATCACATTTCTGAAGCAAACAGAGGCATTGCGCCGCCTGGCTACAGTGGTACGTGACTCAGGCGATGCTGTAACACTGCAGGATATGGAAGGCCGTATCCTTGCATGGAATCCAAGAGCAGAGAAGATGTACGGTTGGAGTGAAACCGAGGCATTGGCTATGAATGTCAGCAGAATAGTCCCGGAGAACAAAAAAGAAGAAGCTTTGTCCTTATTGAAGAAGCTTGTTCAGGCCGAGGTTCCAAAACCTTGCCGGACAAAAAGGATCACCAAAGATGGCCGGATCATAGATGTGTGGATGACAGCTACCCCCCTGGTAAATGCAGATGGAGAGGTGTATGCAATTGCGACCACCGAGCGGGAGGTAAAATCATAAGACGGGTGAAAAGTGAACCATGAAAAAGAAGTTATTTGAACAAAAGTTAATGATTATAATTTTTTATGGAGTTACTCCTCTCTAGATGACATGATCCATCTAGATCTCAATTATAGGTGTGGACTGACGCCTGTAATATTCGAATAACTCTTTTCCCCACTCCACTGCAAGGGGGCTGCAAATAAGAAGTTTTTTATTGTCATATTGACCTTCTTGTGTGAATAGTCTGAAGTTAATGCATTGATCGGCCAGAATAAAAGATGCAAAATCAAGACTTTTAGGGTATAAGTATAGTGAGATGAGTTTGATATCGATCAATTCTTTAAACTCATAATAATAGTCATGTTTGACCTTTTCATAGATTTCCTGGGTGATAATGACTGACACATCTGTACCATTATTTACCATCTCCACATAGAATTCGTGAAACATAGGATGAAGAGATGAGGTAATCTGTAACCAGTATTTAGATACTACGGCTTTTTCAAGAAAATCCTTCTCTACATCAAAGAAATCACCCATGGGAATGTCAATTATATTGCAAGAGCCAAGTTTCGATAATTCCTTAATAAGATATGTTGGAATAAAATCTATGAAATGGGTTCCTAAATAGTCACGATTTTCACCAAACATGTTAGTAGTACGCAGAAAAACAATCATTTCCTCAACGATCAATTTTCCAATAGTTGTCAGCTTATAAGTGTCTGCATATTTAGATATAAGGTGACTTTCTATCAGTATTTTGATCTGAGGAAGTAACGCTGTTCTGTTCGTATTCAATGACTTGAGGATTGTTTCCATTTCCTTTGGGCCATCCAGTAATAGTAAAAGCATATTTTTCCTCTTTTCAGATGAAAGTAATACTTCAACTATTGGCTTTTTCATTTAGTTACATCCTCTTAGCAATAAAATCGATATCATATCATATTCCAGTATTGGATATGGTTTAAAGATATAGATAAGTTAGTAGGTTCCTGCAAAATTATTGTTTCGAGGATATCAAATTCAGTAACTTTTGCAAAGTGATG
>DAKU01000167.1:1898-20100 GCA_002508425.1 Methanosarcinaceae archaeon UBA470 | reverse complement strand
TATCTTGAAAAGGGGCATATAAACACACTTGTGTCCAGAGCCATAGCTGCAGGTCACAATCTTTTCGATGTATTGAGAGTTTCTTCCTACAATGCGTCAAAACACTTTAGGATTAATACTGGGATGCTTCAACTGGGAGATCCGGCAGATTTCATAATTGTCAGCTCCCTGGACAAAATGGATGTCATTGCAACCTATATAGACGGGAACCCTGTATTTGAAAATGGCAGGGTGTCGTTTCAGGCATCTGCATCAAAACCGATCAATAATTTCAAATTGAACAAAAAGATCAGACCGGAACAACTGCAAATATACTCAGATGCCAGTCATTTTAAGATCATACAGGCTTTTGATGGTTCCCTTTTCACAGATGTATTGGAATACCGGCTTCCAAAGGAAAAAGGCAAGGTGTTTTCGGATTCTGCAAACGGGATCAACAAGATAACAGTAATTAACCGTTATACGGAAAATCCAGTGCCTTCCATAGGGTTCATAAAGGGCTTTGATATCAAAAAAGGGGCAATAGCTTCCACAGTGGCCCATGATTCCCATAACATCATAGCCATAGGAACGGATGATGTAGATATAGCCGGGGTTATAAACAAACTTATTGAATCAAGGGGCGGTTTGGCTCTGTCAGATGGAGTCGATATATACCATCTTCCTCTGTCGGTTGCCGGGCTGATTTCAGATGAAAAAGCGAGTAATGTTATTGAAACCTATGGCACGCTGAACGAAAAAATCCACCAAATCGGATGCAACTTAAACTCAGCTTTTATGACAATGTCTTTTATGGCATTATTGGTAATACCAAAATTTAAGATAAGTGACAAAGGCTTATTTGATGTATCTGAATTCAAATTAACAGTTCTGGAAAAAGATACTGCAAATACAACACATCCCTAAACGATACCCTTATTAACAATCAGTATCCAATTGTTTTTTGCTATATTTCAGACTGGTGTCCCCCTCTTTTCCAGACATCAGGTTTCAAATAAAATAGAATAAATGAGGTCACACTACCGAATATAGCATCGATGCGACCCCAATGAAGAGCGGTTCCATGACAAGATCCACTCTGAATTTCTTTCCAACTTCTTCAGGTAATCCACAGGGTATTCCCGGTGTTGAAACCAGACACCTCTCTGCGATCATACCTTCGGTGATGGTATCTGCATTTGGTGTGGCCTCGAATACCATTGAAAACTTCTTGCGGTCTTCTTTGCAGTATTCTTTGATCCCAAGCTCATGAGCTGCCTTCTCCAGAAAGCTCCTGTTGGGGTCACAGGCATAAACACTGAATCCTTTTTGTGCGAGATGTTTAGCTCCTGCATATCCCACTCTTCCAAGACCTATTACTAGGATTTCACTTGAATCTGCATCCTTGAACCTGGAAGCTATCTCTGAATAGATTATGCCTGTTGCTTCATGATTAGTCACAACCTTTCCGTCCTTTAGGTTGTGGGCTATGAAAAGATGGTCATCGGCCATCAATAATATGTCTGCACCTTCGCTTATGGCTTCATAATATCCTGCCACATCTGTATGCTGGGTAATAAACCCTTCAAGTCCGAGGCGCTGGACTATGAAAAGCAGGGAAGAGGAGAAATTGCTGATCACTCCGTTTCCTGCGGTTATGGGTATTATGCCCACTTTTTCCAATCCCAGGTCTTTTCCATAGATGTCCTTGCATATATCTGTTAGTTTGCTTCCTGTAACTCTTTCAATGGTGGATTCGCTCTCCTCGAATTTGGCGGAGAGAGATTCCAGATCTTCAGGCGTGAGCAATGCCATTTATGCCACCTCCTGCTCTGGTGCTGTAAGTATCATTTCATGAGCCTTTTTCCTGTTCATTTCGGCACATTCCTGATCTGCCCCCCAGGCCACAACCGTGAATGCCTTATGTTCAGCATCACGCTGGAATATCTCTATACCTTCTGATTCATGGATTGGCCTGTAGTTTTTTCCCATAGAGAGAATGTGCTCTCCTATAGGCAAAAGCTTTCCATCTTTCAGGATAAGGTGTTCGTATATGCAGTAGTTGCCCTGTGGTGCCTGCGCCATCTCCTGCACACCCTCAGTAAAAGCCTGCATCAGCAGTTCCAGAAGATTCACTCCTGATGAATGATAGACAGCTGTAGGTGTCTGGCTGGGGAACCTGGCATCAATTTCCAGCACTTTCAAACCCTTTGGACTGTCAATTGCTTCCACATCCATGATTCCTTTGAGCTTAAGATTACGGGCAAGCTCATAGGTTATCCTTCTGAGTTCAGGATTATGATCAATGGGAGTCACCATGTGGCAATCGTAGGTATCATCTATATGCACCTTTGTTTCTTTCACCACTGCAAAATGTTCTCCGTCCCCTACAACTTCAAGGGATAACACGTCTCCTTTCACATATTCTTCTATCAGTATGGTGGGATCAAGACCTTTCAGGCCTTCATCGTCATAGATTATGGCTGTGCCTATGCTGCTGCTCATGCAGGAGGGTTTTATGAAATATGGGGGATGGGTGGGTTTATCAGCAGGAGTTGGGATACCTATGGACCTGAAATATTCCTTAGATTTGTTCTTATCCCTGCTTATTCTGTATGCATCAAAGTCAAAAAGCAATGGGCATTGCAGTTTATCCTTTATGGTTTCAAGGAAATCGATAGTGTCAAAATTTTCGTTGACAGGGATCATGGCATCTAAGGTTTTTGATATCTCTATGAGCCTTTCAGGTTCTTCCACAATGTCAAAACAGTGGAACGTATCCACAAGATCCTTTATGAATGCATCTTTGTTCCTGTCTACTAATACAACTCCCATGCCTGCTTTTCTGGCATGGTATGCAGTTTCGAAGCCCTGCAATTTACCTCCGATCAGACATATCTGCTTCATACCACCACTCCCAATATCCTGTTGAAATCTGACTGTGTGGCTGGTTCCATACCCATACTCCTGAGCTTTCCGACTACACTCTTTGGATCTCTTTTCCTCTCTTCATGTTTGCGATCATAGTTTGCCACTCCTTCAAGGGATGAGTCGGAGGGGATTATGGATGTAACCACATTGGCACCTGCATTAAGGCGGTATACCATGCCTTCGATGCCTTCTACGTCCAAAGATGCTGGTATCAGTCTGTCGGGGAACATCAGCCTTAGCACTGATATAATCTTGAGTTCCGACAGGTTGGATTCCTGAACCTTCTTTTCCAGAGGTGTTCCCTCCTGGGGAATGAAGGTCATCACCCGGACCATCTGAGGATTATCTTTTGCCATGCCCTTCAGGGAAATGATGGTGGATTCTACATCATTACCAACACCTGTGAGTAGTCCGTCCTCCACACAGTAACCTATCTTCTGAGCGAATTCACGGGCATGGATGCGGTCTGAGAAGGATTGTNNTTATCATCCAGTACACCTGGGGAGACCATGATTGGAAGGCCAAGTTCCTCCTTTACAATATCTATGACCTCGGCAAATCGGGAGGGTTCTTCATGGAAATAAGGATCTTCTCCCATAGTGAGGTCCACCATGTGGATCTGCTCTCCTTTAAGCTGCCTGCATATATTGCGGATATCTTCAAGTTTTAGTCTGTACCTGTTAATTTTGTTCATTGAGTTGTAGTAGCAGAATGCACATCTGTTCTTACAGTGTGTGGAAAAGTAGACAAAACTGTACAAAAACACTTTGTTTCCAAAGTAGTGATCTCTCACTTTCCTCGCAATATAATGAAGCTTTTCAAGTTCCATACTATCATTGATCAAAAGCATTTCCCGGAGGTCATCATCAGAGAGCTGCATACCATTTATGATCTTTTGTGCATATGTATCAAGGTCATTTTTGTCCATATTATTAAACATTAAGATCACCTCATAGGTTCGTACTTATGCCATTGTAGTAATTTTCACAACGAGCTGCCCTTTTAATGGTCTTGAAACTGTGCATGACCTTAAGAAGTCTTTCCAGTCCAAATCCAGCTCCCATCCAGGGCTTGTTTATACCCCAATCTATGTCCTGGGGGATGGGGCCTACAACTGCAGATGAGAGTTCCATGTCCTTGTGGAGCACATCTATAGTCTCTCCATATACCATGCAGTTATCAGAGACAATCTCATGTTCTATGTTCAGGAAGTCAAGAAAATCCTGAATTAGAAGTATCAGGTTTTCTCGGGTACATTTTGATCCCATCTGGCAGAAGTTGAGCATTGTGAATTCTTCGAGGTGACTTTTACCGTCAGATTCCTTCCTGTAACAAGGTCCTATCTCGAATATGCGTATAGGGTCAGGAAGGACATTATCGAACTTGTACAGATAATTGTAAAGGCCAGGTGCAAGCATGGGACGAAGACACATACTTTCATCTACGCGGAATATCTGCTGGGAAAGTTTAGTATCTTCACCTACTCCCATTCTTTCCATATACTCGAAGGGTATCAGAATAGGGGATTTAATTTCCATGAAGCCCCTTTCCACAAAGAATTCAGTGATTTGGCGCTCCAATTTTCCAAGAAGGTTTTCCCTGCTGTCCTCATACACTTTGCGCAGATCATCTTTTCTTTTGTTTATCAGTGTGACTTCAAGTTCCTGGAATGAACGCTTCTCCTTTGAGAAGGATATCATCTCGTCCGGTCCGAGGAGCGAGACTATCCTGTCTTTCTGGCTCTGGGTGAAACCTGCATCTTTTGTTTTTGTGTTGCATGCACTGGGTTTTTTTGGAACATTTATATTTTTCCCTTGATCTTTCTTTTCAGTGTTTTTCTGAGCCTGCATTAAAGGGAATTTTTCAGGCTGAACTCTAGGGGTAGATGGAACAGAGACCACCGGTCTCTCAACTTGAATAGGACTAGACATATTTACAGAAGATGGAATTTCTGTGACTCTTACATTCTTTGTTTTACTTTCCCTGGATGTCTTTTGCAAGAATTCATTTATCTTCATGTCAGAAACACGACAGTGCTTACAGGGTTTTTTGAACTTCCTAAGCCTCAGAGACCTTGCCGAGCGGCTAGACCTCGAGTTCCTTATATCAAAAGTCTCTCCACAATCAGTAACTATATGAACAAAACGTTGAGATATATTTAAATCCCGTATGCTATGCAGCAATCCGGTTCTCGATACCCACATATCGGTATCATTAAGTAAGGATTCCAGTAACTTTTTTTTCATGCTTTCAGCTCCTTTGTACGCTACGACCGTTCAAGAATCTTCTATAAACCTATATACTGCAATATCCAGTTATTCTCTTTCTTCAGTGACATTTTACTTTACCTTCTTTGTTTATAGGTAGGATCATTTTCATGTCATACAGTCTAGTATTTATATTTTTTGCATGAAAATAGCCATATTTATACTTATCTACGAGAATGATGGAAGAAAAATAGCAAAAGCGTAGAATACAAAACAGAAATAAATCACTAATTAGAGAAATGGAAATGGCGGAAACCCCGGGAATTTAACCCGGCTGAACGGATTTAGAGTCCATTTGATCAACCTGATCCGGTTTCCATTTGGTACAAAGTAATCCATCAAACAATTATTTATATTTTTCGCTTATACAGGTTGTATCAAAATGAAAGAAAAATCAGGATTTATTATTAATCCTGAGACTTCCCACTCCCAGAAACACAAGTTTTGTTTCTATGGGTACAGGGCTTCCTTCATGCAGTGTTATATCTTCCCTGGACATGTCTATTTTTACATCGCTCCAGTCCATGTCTGCTTCTCTCATATAGTCCATGATCAGACTTTCTCCCATGTTCTCAGCATACTTAAGAGCTTCTCCGTGAGTCGAAAATTCTTCAAATCCTCCCGGTGTGAAGACTAGAAAAACCCTTTGTTTGTTCCTGTACACGGCTTTAATAAGAATTTCTATTCGCTTGACACCCTGACCTACTAATGCACCTACAGCGTTACCCACTTCCGCAAAAGGCGGCAGTATTATCTCTGCATCTATGATGTTATGCATCTGCTCAACGTAAGCTCTCACAGGGCCCCCAAGCAGTACAACGGGTACGGAGAGCCTGAATTTAGAAAAGAACTCACCTCTAAGTATTTTTTCAATCTCTTTTCTATCGACTCCTTTGAGCACATAGGACATCAGGTTCAAGGCCATATTGTATGCAACTTCTTTCTTTATGTGCTCAGATAGTTCCTCCTCGCTCATTTGAACCAGTCTTGACATAATGGTTGCACCTATAATTGAGGCTTCCGTATCCCATTCATTATAGTCACCTAATACATGCAAAGCATCTGTGGGTGTGAACCCAATGGCTTGCACAAGCCTCTTCTGAATGAGGTAGTCCAGATGCTCTATAGATACAGGACGCCCGAATTTCCAATAAATATCGCTTATACACACCGGTTCATCGCCTATTTTGTCAAGTATCTCCTGCTCATAAGGGCTTATCTTTACGTTTTCTTTTCCTGTACGTACAAAGAACTTTGTGGGTTGCACATTTTCTCCCAATTCCACTCGTGCAGGAGTGCGTCCCATCTTCAATGTCTCCTTAAAACCAGGGTATTGCACTGCAGCCACGCACAAAGGTATTACTCTGCGTGGTCCGATGTTTGTCTTCCTGTTCTTTATCCATACGTGGCTATCTCCTCCCATTGCAGAGGTTTCCATACGGATAGCTTTCACTTTAGTGCTCCAGTCGCCCACCTTTGCACCATCTTCGCAAAGTTCAGGTAGCCTTTTATACAACAGGGAAACATCAGTGCTCGTACCGCCTACATCTATCACTGCACAAGTATCTTTCTCAGACAGAAAAGAAGCACCTACAAGGCTTGCAGCCGGTCCTGTAAAAATGGATTCTATAGGCCTCTCAATGGCTTCTTTGATGTTTATTAACGAACCATCACATTTCAGCATCATGAGCTTTGCGTTGATGCCTCTTCTCTCGATGTCAGAGATGATCGCATTGATGAACTGTGTGGCTATAGGTATAAGCTGTGCATTGAGATAAGCCGTCACACCTCTATCATAGGCTCCTAGGCCCTGGGACAATTCATGGCCGCAAACTACCGGCATCCCTGTAGTTTTCACTATATAGTCCTTAATATACAATTCATGCTCGGGATTACGCACGCTGAAATAGGAAGAAACTGCAAAAGCAGATACTTCGTTTTTAACCTTTTCTACAAACTCTTTTACCACATCCACATCAAGAGCAGCTGCTTCAGCCCCAGTTGCAGTATGTCCTCCTTTGACCATCACATATTTTTCAATAGATGTCTCTTCAGGTACCACATAATTACCAACAAGAATAAGACCCACAGGATAGCCTGTTTTCTCAAGTATTGTATTAGTTGCCAGAGTTGTAGATACCGAGACAAGCTTTACATTTTCTAGGTATTTAGAATCCAGGCCATCGATAGCATTCTCAATACCAGTGAGAAGTTCGGGGTAAGTTGTAAGGGCTTTGTGTGAGGCTACAACTTTCCTGTCAGAGTTTCTTATGATCACTGCATCTGTGTAAGTTCCACCTGCATCAATACCCAGACTATATTGCATTTCTCCTCCTTCTTACATACTTATTTTTTATTTTAATTCAAATGTAGTTAATGCATGGTCAGTAGTTAACTTCGCCTTTTACTATCCCTGTCCCAAAGAAATCTAGTTTCGTTTCCAGAGGTGTGGTGCCATCCTCCAGGCTTATGTCCTTACGTCTCATGTCTATCTTAATTTCACTCCGATCCATCCCGGAAAAAGACATATATTCCATCACCAGTTCAGCACCAGTCTTTTCTGCATGTTTCAACGCTTCCGTATACGAGGAGAATTCTTTTCTCCCTCCAGGATAGAATACAATGTAAGCTTCAGGTTTCAAATTATATTTTGACTCTGTGAGCGAGGCCTTTACAAGTACTTCAAGTCTTTTGATACCTTTACCCATAAGTGCTCCAACAGCGTTTCCTACACTGGCATGTTCAGGAACAACGACAATAGAGTCAATGTATTTCCCAAGGTCATTCTTATAGGCAGTTACTGGACCTCCCAGCAATACCACGGGCATTTTCACCTTGATGCCTGCAGCGAAGTTCCCTTTGATTATATTTTTTATTTCTTTCCTGTCCACACCTTCAAGAAGAAAAGCAGCTAGGTTCAGAGCCATATTACATGCCACTTGTTCCTTCACGTTGGAGCATAGTTCCAACTTATTAATACCTGCAAATCCGGACAGCACTTCTGCACCTATATCTGCAGCTTCCACATCCCAGCGGTCATATTCTCCCAAGACATGCAAAGCATCAGTTGGGGTAAAACCTATGGTTTTTACAAGTCTTTTCTGGATCAACATATCCATGGTCATAGGACTTGGCATACGGTTCTCGTTCCAGTAGATGTCACTTACTGTAGAGGGCCTGTTACTGAGACGTTCAAAAAGATCTTTTTCCTCAGGACTCAGTTCATCCGGTATTTTTCCGCTTTTCATGAAGAACTTTGTTGGTTGTATATTCTCTCCTATCTGATTTCTGAGGATAGTTTGTTTCATTTTCAGTTTTTCTTTTATTTCCGGATATTTCATTGCTGCAAGGCATAAGGGCATGACCTTGCGAGGTCCTATATGGATCTCATGATTGAGCATCCACACATGACTATCCCCTCCCATAGCTGAAGTTTCCATCTTGAGTGCTTTGACCTTTGTCTGCCATCTGCCTACAACTGCTCCAGAATTGGAAATTTCGGGGAGGCCTTCACATATCATAGAGACATCAGTACTTGTCCCACCTACATCCACTACTGCACAGCTTTTAAAACCTGAAAGGTGGGAAGCACCTAGTAAACTAGCTGCAGGACCTGAAAAAATAGATTCAATGGGCTTTTTAAGAGCTTCCTCTATACCCACTACAGATCCATCGCACTTGAGCATCATGAGTTTTGCTTCAATGTTCCTCCTTTTGATCTCTGCGGTCACAGCCTGCATAAATTGATTGGCAATGGGTATCAACTGCGCATTCAGATAAGCTGTCACACCTCTGTCATAGGCTCCGAGGTCTTGAGACAGTTCATGTCCGCAAACTACTGGCAGACCTGTAAGTCTTATAACACTGTCCTTTACCTGTAGCTCGTGTTCAGGGTTGCGGACACTGAAATATGAGGATACTGCAAAAGCTGAGACCTTGCCTCTTACTTTCAGAATGAAATCCTCAACTGACTGAATATCCAGAGTTTCAACCTTATTACCTGCACTGTTGTGGCCACCACTAACCTGTGTAATATATTTTATCTTCTGGTCGTCGGGAATACTTGCTTTTCCAACTAGTATTAACCCCACTGGATAACCAGTATTTTCAAGTATTGTGTTTGTTGCAAGGGTTGTTGAAACTGAGACCATCCTTACATTAGCAAGGGACGTTTGATCAAGACCATCAAGAGCATTCCGTATTCCATGTATAAGATCTGGATATGTTGTCAATGCCTTGTTTGCCTGTAATACTTTACCATCGGCATTATTGAGAACGACGGCATCTGTGTAGGTACCACCTGCATCAATACCCAAGCTGTATTGCATTTTTATTCATTCTCCTTTTTCCTAAAAATGGTATCTTTGGCTCTTTGATATGATTGCTCAGCAATTTTCATTGTGCCTTCTATATCGACTATTTGAAAATCAAAGGCTTGAGCAAATTCTTCGACCTTTTCATCGAAACTCTTCTCATAAAAAAGACTGGTGTTTATCTTACCTACCTTCTTGTATCCCGCATAATCAAAAACAATCTTGGTCATGGCGGTGTTATTTGGGTCATTTGTGAGACGGGCAATTACTGCCATTTCTTTCCAGAAAGCGGCTCCCATGGGTGTAAGGAAATAGATGCCTTCTCCACCAGCTTCTTTCAGGGCTGTAAGATATGGTTTCCTACCTCCGAGGGAAGCACCTATGCAGTCATCGATGATCTCTCCATCTTCTTCTCTCAGAATGTGTACAGGGCAGGAAAGATGTGAAAAGTCTCTATTTATATTACCGAGAACATTCCCACACAACCCATAGAATATAAGGATAGTATCGGCATACTCGGACATTGTGCTAACTTCCTTGTACACGCCTTCTTTCAGTAACTGAGGAGATGCATCAAGGGAAAAACCAAGGATATTCAGAACAAGACAATAATTTGCATTTTGTTCACTGTGTACTAAATCCTCTATGTCATTTGCTGAACAAACTGTATGAGGTATGGAATTATCTAATAATTTTCCGAGCACACCTACGGCATCCGGGCTATCCAGGACTAAAACCTTTATTATTTGAGGATCATTTTTGATGAGGTGTATGATCTCGTCCTCAAAGATCCTGCAGGCAATTATACACATAAAAGTCATTGAGAGTCTCCATAGACATTCTCCTGAATTTCCAGTTTCTTTTTTACTGACAAAACTCATAGTTGGGGTTATGTATATATATTTTTCGATGGGACCTGATCTAATAGGAAACTATTTGTGTATCTCTTTGGTTGACTTAGAACAAGTCAATAAATGCCAGCATTTATACATTTCGCCCCATCTTTTATAAGAAGAGACCTTTTCAAAAAGAAAAATAAAAGGAAAAAAAATCACATGATTTGCTTTTTAATCCTACTCATACTACTTATTTATTTAATGTAGTACAAAATGAATTTATAGCTCTACTTTTTAATCCATGCGGAAATCTTTATATATGTAGTTTTTAGTCTCTTAGGTTGAGAGCATACTATATATGCATTTTCAAAATGCAGAGGCATTTCGATCCTTGGAGGTAGCTATAATTTCCAAAAGTACAACACTTTTTGAGTATGAAAAGAAACGTGCTGAATATTATCTACCGGAGGGTCCTGATACTCTAAAAAAACTAGAGGCATTATATAAAGTGAGCCCTGTGATCCCTTTCATGTGGAGAGTGGACGAAAGATGGTCAGTTGAATGGGTTTCTGCAAATATCACGCAATTTGGATACACTCCTGAGGAATTAATGTCAGGTGAACTTGATTATGCTGATATTGTTCACCCTGATGATTATGATAAGATCAGCTCAGAAGTCAAAAAACTTGTTAATAAGGGTAATATCTCTTATTTTACCCTTGTCTACAGGATTCTCACCAAATCCGGGGAAGTAAGATATGTAACTGAAAGGTCTCTTTTAAAGAGGGATATCAGCGGAAATATTTCCCGTTATCAGGGTCTAATAATTGATAATACTGAAAAAGAAAAAGCAGAACGTACTTTGGAATATTTAAAACGAAAATATCGTATTTTATTCGAAAAAGCTCCTCTTGGCATCCTTTGTTTTGATGAGAATGGTACAATTGTCAACTGTAATAACATCTGTTTAAAAATTATTGCTGCACCCGCAAGTAGAGTATTAGGTCTTAACATCCTTCAATATGCAGGTGAAGGTCCTCTTAAAGCAGCTATTGATCTTGTATTCCTGGGAGAATCTGGTCATTTTGAAGGAGAGTACATTTCTCCAGTGGGAAATAAATTTTCTATTAAGGCAGAGTTTTCTCCTATAATGTCCGAAGAGGGTTATCTTGTAGGAGGACTTGGGCTTATTCAAGATATAACTGAACTTGAAGGAACTGAAGAACGTATACATCTGAATGAAGCACGTCTGGAAGCACTTCTTGAACTCTATGAAAGGAGTGAATCCTCTGTTTCAGAGATTGCGGAATTTGCTATTGAAAAAGCTGTAAAGTTAACTCATAGCCAAATTGGTTATCTAGGTTTGCTGCAAGCGAACGAAAAAAGTCTTGAAATGTATGCGTGGCCTACACAGAAAACAAATGATGAACAAAGTTCATGGACATTTCCTGTAAATTCTGCAGGCATCTGGGGAGAAGCTATCAGAGAAAGGGAACCTATTGTGAACAACACGTTCTCAGGGCCTGGCCTTCTTAAAGGTATTGATAAAGATATCAAGATTACTCGTTATACAAACGTACCAGTGATGGACAGCGATCAAGTAGTAGCAGTTGCTGCTGTAGCTAATAAGTCGCAAGAGTATGATAGCTCGGATGTCAGGCAACTTACTTTACTTTTTGATGGAATGTGGAAGCTTATACAACGTAAGCTTGTTGATGAGGAATTACTCGAGACCCGCAGGATACTTAAAGTCTTGGAGTCGGTGGTAAATGATAGTCCGGCAGTAGTCTTTATCTGGAGTCCTGAAAGAGACTGGCCAGTACAATTCGTTTCAAAGAACATAGAGCGTTTTGGCTATTCAGTAGAGGATTTCCTGTCAGGCAAAATGGTATATGGGGACATTATTCACCCAGCAGACCTGGAGAAAGTACGTACAGAGGTAGCCAGGTGCTATAAAGAAGGATATTCTGACTTCAGCCAGGAGTATAGGGTCCTTACCAAATCAGGTGAGGTTAGGTGGGTAGACGAAAGAACTCTTATTCACCATGATCTGCATGGAGAGATCGATTTCCTTCAAGGTATCATTGTTGATATCACAGAGCGCAAGCAGGCAACTAATTTTGTCCAGGTTGAGTCTGATTTTGATAATGTTCTGTCTTCAGGTGACAATCTACAGGATATGTTTGAAAAAATACTTGATTTTGCTCTTCAGATCAAAGCTGTAGACTGTGGAGCCATCTACTTAATTGACAACTCAAAAGGCGATTTTGAAATGATGGCTTACCGTGGTCTATCGGATAAGTTCGCAGACAACTTCAGGCATTTTGGTCCTAATACTATTCAGGCAAGGCTTTTTACCACTGGTTATCCTGTATACAAATATTTTTCTGAGATTAGTGATATGATCAAAGAGGATCTTGATTATGAAGGTCTGCAAGCCATGGGTTTCATTCCGGTAAATTACAATGAAAAACTTATTGCTTCAATGATACTTGGTTCTCACAAAGAACTGGAAATACCTGCAAATTCCAGGAATGTTATTGATACTATTGCAAATCAGTTAGGTTTGATCATATCTAGGTTCAGAGAAGGTACTCCAGTTAAGAATGATCAAAATGGGCTTCAAGATCTTTTCGACACGATGGATGATCTGATATTCATCATGGACATGGGTGGATTGATCATTCATGCAAATCATGCTTTGCAGAAATACTTAAAGTATTCTAGAAAAGATCTTTCCAAGATGGATTTCTTGGAACTGTTCCCTCCAGGGAAAGAAGAAGAAGTGCTTGAGAGTATCGATATCGAAGGCCTAATCTCGGGTAATTCCTCCCGATGTTATGTACCCCTTATGAGCAAAGATCGTAATTTCTTATCTTCAGATACCAAGTTCTTTATAGGCAAGTGGGATGGGCGAGAAGCCTTAATAGGCGTGGCCCGGCTGTCAGCAAATGAACAGTAGATCTTTAAAAATTATTTGATCTGATTTTTCCAAAGTTAGATCATTTATAATTATTTATAGGGTTATTTTTCTGCGCTAACTGGTTTCATACTAACATACTTAGTTTATTTTAGTAGATGGGCAGTTAAGATCTTGTATTCAGGTGGGACTGAAAAAACAATGTGTATTGCCATCATTTTTCTTTATTTTTTATGATGTTTCTTTTTCTTCAAAAAGACTAGTACAAAAAGTATATATGGGTGTTCATATCCCGCAAATCAATTCAAAAAGAATAGTCTTAGTACAAACGATTGTACTTGTTGTTATTTTCTTAATATACGTTTTGTATCCTCTCTTTTTGTCCGTTATCTTTAAGTAACACCTCTTTTTGCAGTTCATGCAAAAAGTATAAATACCAATGTTAATAGCAAAATATATATACTAGATGTGATTAGCCTAAAGTAATAGGCAATGCATGTTAGAAATGTGCAATCTATGCAGATTGTAACGTGGCATGCGTGAGTAAAGTAAGGAGGAAATAATATGGTAAACCACTATTATCCAGGCAGGGATATGCTGGATGGTGTGAAGTTAGAATTGTTCTCTAGAGAAGATCTGAGAGCACTTCACTACGCCACCATGGATGTATTTATGAACCCCGGTATCCAGGTATCAGATGCTGATGCAAGGAACGTTTTCAAGAAAGCCGGATGTCAGGTAAATGAGAAGACAAACGTTGTCAAGATCCCTGAATATGTAGTTAACAGGGCACTTCAGGACTGTCCCTCCAGGTTCGCACTCTATGGACGCGACCCTAAGAAAAAAGTAGTGCAGGAGCATAAAGGTAAGGTTCACTGGACATGTTTCGGTACTGGTGTCAAGATGTGCAACTACAAAGCACCGGGACAGTACGAAACAGTTGACTCCACAGAAGCCGATGTTGCAGCAACTGCAAAGCTTGTGGACTGGGCAGAAAACATAGACTATTACTCACTTGCAGTATCTGCCAGGGATTGGGCAGGTAAGGGTATGCAGGATGTTCACGAGACACTTACTCCTCTGATGAACACCTCAAAGCACTTCCACCACATAGACCCAGTAGGTGAACATGTAGAATTTTACAGAGATATCGTACAGGCATACTATGGTGGAGATGACGAAGAATTCCGTAAGAAGCCTCTCTTCTCAATGCTGGTTTGCCCAACAAGCCCACTTGAGCTCAGTTCCAATGCATGTCAGGTCATCATGAAGGGTGCAAAGTTTGGTATGCCGGTTAACGTACTGAGCATGGCGATGGCTGGCGGTTCATCTCCTGTTCATCTTGCAGGCACACTGGTAACTCACAACGCAGAGGTTCTTTCAGGTATCGTACTGGCTCAACTCACTCAGCCAGGAGCACCCGTATGGTACGGCAGTTCTACAACCACATTCGACCTGAAGAAGGGTACAGCACCAGTAGGTTCCCCTGAACTCAGTCTTATCAGTTCAGCCGTAGCAAAGATGGGACAATACTATGGTCTACCCACATACGTAGCTGGTTCGTAGTCTGATGCCAAGATACCAGACGGTCAGGCAGGTCACGAGAAGACCATGACAACGTTGTTGCCAGCCCTGTCCGGTGCAAACACCATATATGGTGCAGGTATGCTTGAACTCGGTATGACCTTCTCAATGGAACAGCTCGTCTTTGACAACGATATGATCTCCATGACAAAGAAGGCAATGCAAGGTATTCCAGTATCTGAGGAGACGCTTGCGGTGGAAGCTATCCAGCAGGTAGGAATTGGAAACAACTTCCTTGCACACAAGACCACAAGGAAGAATATCGATCTTCCATCCAACCCAACTTTGATCAACAGGCTAATGTACGGGGACTGGGCAGCAGCAGGTTCAAAAGATATAGCAACAGTGGCCCATGAAAAGGTAGTCGATGTGATGAAGAACCACGAGGTCATGCCAATAGATGCAGATCTGCTAAAGGACATGAAGGCCATCGTAGACAAGGCAGATAAGGCATTCAGGGACAGCCTGTGATTTCATAAGAATTTAAATGGAGGATTATCAATGGCAACAAAAGCAGAAATTATTGCAAAAGCAAAGGCAGCAATTCTTGACTTTGATGAAGAGGCAGCCGAGGAAGTAGCTAATGAAGCTCTTAAAGCAGGTGTCAATCCGGCAGAGCTCATCCAGGATGGGTTCACTGCTGCAATGACAGAAGTAGGCGACCAGTTCGAAGCAGGTACATTGTTCCTGCCACATGTCATAGCAGCATCTGAAGCAATGAGTGCTGGTGTGAAAATACTCACTCCGGCACTTGAGAAGATGGGGGGAGAGGCAGAAAGTAGGGGTAAAGTCCTGATCTGCACCATTGAGGGTGACATCCACTCTATCGGTAAGGATATTGTGGCAACCATGCTCAAGATCGCAGGATTCAAGGTTTATGATCTTGGCAGAGATGTCGCAATCAAAGAGATTGTCAGTAAAGCATCTGAGATAAAACCAGATGTAGTAGCAACTTCTGCTCTCATGACAACTACAATGGTCAACCAAATACAGGTAGAAGAACAGCTCAAAGAGTCAGGTTTGCGCTCCGGCATCAAGACTATGGTCGGTGGAGCACCTGTGACCCAGGCATGGGCTGACAAGATTGGAGCAAATATCTACGCAGAAAATGCAGCGGATGCAGTGACAAAGCTCAAAGCTTTGTTCTAATCCCAAAACTGAGGTCTATATCCAATGGGGTGCACCATCCAATGCACCTCAACTCCTTCAATTAGAGTGATTGAAGGGATGCATTGCTCACTAAAGGAGGAATTAGACTTAGGATAATTTTGTGGTCATATGACTGAAAATCGGTCTACTGGTAGTTATGACTGTTTCAGCCAATTTAGGCGGGTTTTGTCCTGAAATATAATGGAGGTATTTGATTTGGATCTGCAAGCTTTAAAGAAACTCGAACATCAAAGGCGAGTAAGATATGGGTACATGTGGGCTCTCTTCTGTGCTATACTATGGGGGCTGTGGTACCTTCCTGGTACGGTGGTCTGGGTACTCAATCCTTTCGATGAAATGTACGCTGAGATTGCTGCAGGAAGCGGTGATTCAATAGCGCTGTTGGTAACTGCTGTACTAATTACGGCATTCAATGCTTTAACTGTTATAATTGCACTAATGGTATGGAATGGTGTTCTCGGTAAATTTGGTGAAATGAAGAGAACTCTGGTAGAATTTAAGCCATGCTCAAAATGGTTCTTTTTGGCATCAATCTTTGGTGGTCCAATGGCTATTTTAGGTTCATTCATTGCTATGGGGTTTGTAGGTGCTGCTTTTGCAGCTGTGGCTGCTCTTATGTATCCTGTAGTAGGTTCTATACTCGCTTCCCAGTGGTATGGTGAAAAAATAAGTAAAAGGGCTGCGACTGGAATCTTCTTGATAATTGTTGGTGGTTTCGTAATATTCGGTGGCGGTTTACTCACTGAGCTTGGAAGTGGAAATGTTCAATGGATCGGTTATATCGGTGGTCTGATGGCAGCTATCGGCTGGGGTATTGAAGGTGCCATAGCTGGAAAAGGTTTGGACATCGCTGAACCAGATGTTGGTCTCACTCTACGTTTTCTGGGAGAGAACATTATTTGGTGGGTCATTGCAGTACCACTCTTAGCAATTGCCGGATTCCCTATGATCAAATACGCTTTGATGGCATTCGAACCACTTACTATAATGGTACTTGTGTTTGCAGGAATAACATTTGGTTTCTGTTATGTTACCTGGTACAAGTCGTTCCCCCTCATTGGAGTTGGAAGAGGGCAGGGTATAGGGAATCTATACGGATTGTTTGCCGTGCTCTTTGTGATCCTGTTCTTCGGGGATGTTCCTTCATGGACCTTATTACTAGGAGGTGCATTCTGTCTTGCAGGCAGTTTCACTATGTTCTCTGAAGATACCAGTAGCCTCGAATCTCTCAGAGGTGACTGAAATGGCTAACCGTCCGATCAAATTCAGGATACTGGAATTGTTCAGTGATGAGCAATCCCACTGGAATTATGAGATTGTACAAAAGATACAAAAAGAATACAATCAGATGGGTGACTTTCAAAGAGATTCAATAAACTTTGATATCATCGAATTAGCTTCAGGTGGAATGCTCAAAGATACTGAAACAAAGGTAGACGAAGAAGGCATCTATAAGAAAGGGTTCCTTCTTCACAAGTACGTGATCACTGATTTCGGAAAGGTCAGAGCATCTAATGTGTGTTTTGTATATGTCTGAGGAGGAGTGAATATGGTACAATCCGCAGCAGCAATGGAATTATACAATGGATACTGGGCGAACTCCTACCTACCTTCCGCAGAAATACTATGGATGGTAGTGATCTTGATAGTAGCTCTTGTAGCTTTATGGCAAGCTAGGATATTTGTATCAAAGTTCTAAGGGTAAAATAGGAGTCATGTGATGCATGAAAGCTGCAGGTATATTGTCACTAACATGATTTTATCCTGCTCTCGCTTTCCACTTTATATTTACCTAGGTCCCAATTAATAGCAAAATATAAATACAAGTAAATATCAGCTATATATTAATGTTTGGGTGCTACAATTTAATTGTAGTATATATAAATTACTAAAGGAGAGTCCTTCCTATTATAAAAGGGCATAAAAACCAATAAGAGGTAGAAAAATGAGCAAAGAAGAGATGTTCAAGGAACTCTCAGATGCGATCATCTCCTGTAAAAAGGATGCAGTGATCGCTGCTGTGAACAAGGCAAAAGGCCAGGGAATCGCACCTGCTGAGATCATTGAGAAAGGTCTTGCTGCAGGTATGAACGAAGTAGGGGTAATGTTCGAGAGAGGGAAGCTGTTCTTACCTCATGTTATGATGGCAGCAGGTGCCATGCAGGAAGGGGTAAATATCCTGGAAGCCGACATGCCAAAGGG
>DAKU01000167.1:0-1844 GCA_002508425.1 Methanosarcinaceae archaeon UBA470 | reverse complement strand
GGTCTCTCAGCTTTGATGACAACCACAATGGCAGGCCAGAAGGATGTCATCGAGATGCTCAAGGAACAGGGTATGAGAGACAAGGTCAAGGTCATGGTAGGCGGTGCACCTGCAACTCAGAACTGGGCTGACAAGATAGGTGCTGACTGCTATGCAGAGAATGCAAGCGAGGCAGTTGCAAAGGCAAAAGAGCTTTTGCTCTGAGGAGTGAGGGAAATGACACAATATGCTTTGAGAATGGGAGACGGTAAGAGGATCTTCCTTACAAAAGAACAGATTAGGGCCGATCTGGAGGCAGGTACTGCAGATGCTGCAGACCTGGGCAGTATTCCTGTATTGAGCGGTAATGAGCTGGATAAGCTGGCTGAAATCATCATGATGCCTGCCAGGATGGTAGGTGTGGAGCCAGGTAAGGAAGTACCTGTGACACACGACATTGGTACTATCAGACTTGATGGTGACCAGGGTAACAGCGGTGTGGGCATCCCCACAAGCAGGCTTGCAGGATGTATGGTACATGAGAGAGCTTTCGGTGCAGATACCATGGAACTGGGCCACATCGACTACAGCTTCAAGCCAGTGAAACCGGTTATCGCACAGGAACAGCAGGCCATGGAAGTATGTCAGCAGAACATGGTAGTACCATTGTTCTATGGTGCTATGCCTAACATGGGATTGTATTACACACCTGATGGGCCATTTGAGAACCCGGGCGATCTGATGAAGGCTTTCAAGATCACTGAGGCGCAGGCATCCATGGAACATGCCGCTGACCATCTGACCAGGGACATGACATGGATCATGCAGAAAATGATGTTCGCAGGTGCTGACGGTGTTAACTTTGACACTACAGGAGCAGCTGGTGACGCCGACGTGTTCGCAACGCTCAGAGCAGTGGAAGCCCTAAGAAAACAGTATCCTGAGATGTACATTGAAGTAGGTATGGCTGGGGAGCTTGTGTTGGGTATGCACGGTGAGCTGCAATATGACAAAACCACACTTGCAGGACTGTGGCCGCACCAGCAGGTACCTCTTGTGGCAAAAGCAGGAGCCAACGTATTCGGACCTGTGGTCAACACCAACACCAGCAAATCCGCAGCATGGAATCTGGCAAGGGCAGTTACTTTTGTAAAAGCAGCTGTAAAAGCATCTCCTATTCCCTGTCATGTAAACATGGGTATGGGTGTGGGCGGCATCCCTATGCTTGAAACTCCAACCATTGATGCAGTTTCCAGAGCCAGTAAGGCGATGGTGGAAATTGCTGGCGTGGATGGTATATAGATAGGGGTCGGCGACCCGATGGGTATGCCGATCACTCACATAATGACCTCCGGTATGAGCGGTATAAGAGCAGCTGGTGACCTCGTGGCAAGGATGGAGTTTTCTAAGAGCATGAGGCTCAACGATGCCAAGAACTACGTGGCCAAGAAACTGGGCGTTACCACAATGGACCTCTCTGATGAGTATGTCATGAGGGAACTGAGAGAAGAGCTCGGCATTGGCGTTGTAACATCTGTTGCAGGGACACCAAAAGGCATTGCAGCCAAGATGAACATTGAGAAGCTGCTTGATCTCAAGATCAACTGCTGTGAAAAGTTTAGAGGGAAGCTAAAGTAACATCGTTACTTCGCCGGAATCTTGCGTTGCAAGGTTCGGCTTCCTTCTCTCCTTTATATATTTTGTGCACTTTAAGCAAATATTATAAATACTATTACACCGGTACAAAGATACCGTATACCTTTATGGAGGCCTTGTTGATGGAGTCAAAAACTGATAAATCTCTAACTACATGGGCTCCCATATGATCTAAAAATTTGATGGAGGAAAGTAAATGGGTAAACAAG
>DAKU01000045.1 GCA_002508425.1 Methanosarcinaceae archaeon UBA470 | reverse complement strand
TATTAGGTTTACTTTCAAGCATAGGAAAAGTAGAAGATTCATTCGTATCCTGGCTGGTAGACCTATCCCTTTCGATACCGCATCTTCTTTTAATAATCATGATTTCTATCGGACTGGGAGGAGGGGCTACGGGAGTTATCATTGGAGTTGCATTAACTCATTGGACAAGTCTGACAAGAGTTGTAAGAGCAGAAATTAAGCAGCTAAAAACCCAGGAATATATTCATATATCCAGAAATTTTGGTAAATCCAAATGGTGGATAGCTGTAAAACATTTTCTGCCTCATTTAATTCCTCAGTTCATATTAGGCACGATCTTAATGTTTCCACATGCTATTTTGCATGAAGCTTCGGTCACTTTTCTGGGTTTTGGACTTTCACCACACGAACCGGCTATCGGCATAATACTATCAGAATCTATGAAGTACTTGTCAGCAGGATACTGGTGGCTTGCATTCTTCCCGGGAGTATCACTGCTAATAATAGTTCTGGCATTTGATGTGATCGGTGAAAATCTGGCAAAGCTTATGGATCCGAAAAAAGCTCACGAATAGATGACCTGCAGGTATTTTGTTATGTTGAATACACAAAAAATATCAAAAGAGGTGAAGTATGTTAAATAAAGCTGAAATGAATATTGAAGAAAGAAAGAAGGGTGAAGCTCTATTAAAAATAAAAGATATTTCACTGTCTTTCATTCAATATGCTTCTGGACTTAGGCAAACTGAATTAAAAGTTATCTCAAATTTAAGTATTGAAGCTTATAGCGGTGAAATTTTAGCTGTTGTAGGATCAAGTGGTTCTGGAAAAAGCCTTCTTGCACATGCGATATTAGGAATTTTACCTTCAAATGCGAAACTTTATGGTGAAATGGACTATAACGGTCAAAACCTGACTCAGGAGAAAAAGGAAGAATTAAGGGGTAAGGAAATAGCCCTTATTCCCCAATCTGTAAATTATCTTGATCCTTTAATGAGAATTTCCAATCAAGTAATAGGAAATGTTGAATATATAAATAAAGAATTTATGAAGAAGACGCAGAGAAATATTTTCCATAAATACGATTTGAAGCCAGATGTTGACAGAATGTTTCCTCATGAACTGTCAGGAGGTATGGCCAGAAGGGTTTTGGTTTCTACTGCCTTAATGAACTCTTCAAAGCTCATAATTGCAGATGAACCTACTCCGGGATTGGATGAAAAAAATCTGAATGAAACACTGAGCTACTTCAAAGACATGGCAAATAAAGGATGTGCAGTGATACTTATAACTCATGATATAGAAGCTGCATTAAGAATATCTGATCAGATTGCGATTTTCTATGCAGGCACGATCTTAGAAGTAGCCAATATAGAAGACTTTAAGAATGAAGGAGAAAATTTGCGGCACCCATATACACGTGCTCTGTGGAATGCCCTTCCCCAAAATAAATTCCAGGCAATAAAAGGCCATCAGCCAATGCAGGATGAAATAATTGAAGGATGTTTCTTCTATGAAAGGTGTTCCAGAAAGAATGAGCTTTGCTCTAAAGGCACTCCTCAATTAAGAAACATAAATGAAGGATTGGTGAGGTGCAATAATGCATCTTAAGGGCGAAAATATAAGTTTTGGATACAAGAAGGGTACTTGGATTTTGAATAATGTGGACATATCGTTAGGCAGTGGGGAGGTATTGGGGTTAATAGGGGATAGCGGAAGTGGCAAATCCACCCTGTGTAAGATACTTTCAGGCTATGAAACTAACTATAATGGAACTGTAAGTATAGATGGGAAAAAAATTCCATCTAATATATATAATCCGATCCAGCTTATCTTCCAGCACCCGGAAAAAGCTGTGAATCCAAAATGGAAAATGAAAGATATCTTAAATGAGGGCCATGTTGTTTCACAGGACGTTTTAGATTCCTTTGGAATAAAGAAGAACTGGCTTAATAGATGGCCAAATGAACTTTCCGGAGGAGAACTCCAGAGATTTGCTCTTGCAAGGGCTTTGGGTCCTAAAACTAAATTTTTAATAGCTGATGAAATAACTACAATGGTAGATGCTATTACTCAAGCTCAGATCTGGGAAAGCATTTTGGGGATTGTTGAAAAGATGAATATAGGAGTTTTGGTTGTGAGCCATGAAAAAAAATTAATGAACCGATTATGTCATGATGTTATTGACATATCCCGTATAAATAAGACTTGACTTCTGGCTATGAGGAAATCCTCCTTTTTTACGGAATATATGCGATACAAATTTTTACGAAATTCTCAATATCTGCAAAGACAAAAAGTAAAATAAGGGAAACTTAGTTCCCTTTTACCTTTTCCCTGAGGAACCTGTGCAATATTCCTCCATTGCGGAAGTATTCCACTTCAATGGAAGAATTAAGTCTGACAATTACATTAAAGATCTTTTCGGTTCCATCTTCCTTATGAGCCACTACCTTGAGTTCACCGGCAGGCTTCAACTTCGAGATGTCCAGCAAGTCATACACTTCAGTTCCATCCAAACCAAGGAACTTAGCGTTTTCCCCTTCCTTGAATTGCAGAGGCAGAACTCCCATGCCTATAAGGTTGCTGCGATGAATACGCTCGAATGATTCAGCTATTACTGCCTGCACTCCCAGAAGTTGTGTGCCCTTGGCTGCCCAGTCACGGGAACTGCCTGTACCATATTCCTTGCCTGCGATCACTATCAGAGGAACTTTATCTTTCACATATTTCATGGCAGCATTATAAATGTACATCTCCTGCTTTTCAGGCAGGTGAAGGGTCCAGGACCCTACTTTTCCCGGCACAAGCTGATTCTTAAGCCTCACATTACCAAAGGTTCCACGCATCATGACTTCGTGATTTCCTCTGCGTGCACCGTATGAATTGAAATGCTTTTCATCAACATCATGGCTTTGCAGATATTCGCCTGCAGGGTAGTGAGCAGGTATGGAGCCAGCTGGTGATATGTGGTCAGTTGTTATACTATCTCCTAACAATGCAAGCACCCTTGCACCTTTTATATCCTGCTTTTCTCCAATGTTAAGAGGGAAATCCTTGAAGAATGGTGGTTCCTGAATGTATGTGGATTCCGGATTCCATTTATATTGTGTACCACTGGGTGCATCCAGTTCTCTCCAGAGTTTTGTGCCTTCAAACACATTGGAGTATTCTTTATCGAACATCTCAGGAAGAACATACTTAGAAACGTATTCGTTGATCTCTTCTCGTCCTGGCCAGATATCTTTAAGGTACACTGGATGTCCATTGGGGTCATACGCCACTGGATCTTTGGCAAGGTCAATGTCCACAGTACCTGCAAGAGCAAATGCGACCACCAGTATTGGAGAGGCAAGATAGTTAGCTTTTACCTGGGAATTGATCCTGCCCTCAAAGTTTCTGTTTCCGCTAAGCACTGCAGCAACTGTAAGGTCCTTGTTCTTTATTGCCTGGGATACTGAGTCTCTAAGAGGTCCACTGTTACCGATACATGTAGTACATCCATATCCTACATCGTGGAATCCCAGAGCTTCAAGATATGGTGTCAGTCCGGCAGCTGCAAGGTAATCCGTAACTACTCTGGATCCCGGAGATAAACTGGTCTTAACGAAAGGTTTCACCCGCAAACCTCTTTCCACGGCTTTTTTTGCAAGCAGCCCAGCACCGATGAGCACTGCGGGATTAGATGTGTTAGTACATGAAGTGATTGATGCTATGACAACAGAACCATGGGCAACGGCAACATTATCATCAGCACATTTGATCTTTACAAGACCTGAATGGCCAGGGATCTTATCCTTTGCAAGGCTATAACCACCTTCTTCCAGCCAGCGATTGTAGTCTGGATCTGCTGCAAGTATCTCTCCGCCTCTTTTCTCCGTGAATGCAGTTTCCATTGCCTTATGAAAAACTTTTGGCATTTCTGAAAGCAGTATGCGGTCCTGAGGTCTTTTTGGACCTGCAAGGCATGGTTCTACGGTGCCCATGTCAAGTTCCAATGTCTGTGTAAATACAGGCTCCGGGGAATCATCGGTTACGAACAGTCCCTGCATCTTCAGGTACTCTCTGACCATATCCACATGTTTCTTGTCCCTGCCTGTCATTAGCATATATTGCATAGTTTTTTCGTCAGCAGGGAAGAATCCCATTGTAGCACCATATTCTGGACCCATGTTCGCCAGAGTTGCTCTTATTGTCAGATCAAGAGCTCGCATTCCTGGGCCATAGAATTCTACGAACTTATCAACAACTCCATGCTCTCTGAGCATTTGAGTTACAGTGAGCACTAAATCTGTTGCTGTTACTCCATCCTTCAGATTACCATATAATTTGAAACCTATTACTTCAGGTACGGCCATATAATAGGGCTGGTTTAGCATCACAGCCTCTGCTTCTATACCGCCAACGCCCCATCCCAGGACTCCGAGGCCATTGATCATGGTGGTATGTGAATCAGTGCCTACAAGAGAATCGGGATATGCCACCTTTCCTTCCGCAGTTTCCCTGAAATGGACCAAAGGTGCCAGATATTCAAGGTTCACCTGGTGAATGATACCTGTTCCGGGGGGCACTACTCTTAGATTATTAAAAGCTCTTTGTGCCCAGTGAAGCAGTTCATACCTTTCCTTATTCCTGTGGAACTCATATTTTTCATTACAATGTATGGCATAAGAAGTCCCATAGTAATCCACTTGTATCGAATGGTCTATGACCAGGTCCACCGGGACTACAGGATTAATTTCACCTGGGTTTCCACCAAGCCTTTGCATTGCTGATCTGATGGCAGCCAGGTCTACAACTGCTGGAACACCTGTAAAATCCTGAAGTATGACTCTTGAAGGAATGAAAGGGATCTCTGACTGTTGGGTCTTTTTTGGACTCCATGCAGCAAGGATGCGGACATCTTCCTCGGATACGGCTTCACTTCCAGCGTTTCTTAAAAGTGATTCAAGGAGTATTCTTATCGAATAGGGTAAGCGGGACATGGTCCCTATACCTAGTTCCTCGAGTTTGCTCAAACGGTAAATTGTCACTTTTTCATCACAAATATTAACGGTCTCTCTTGCACCGAACGGATTTCCTTTTCCGGTCATATTGTCACCTGTAAGCATAAAATATGTAATAATGTTTCAGGCATGTGGCCTGATGATTCTGTTATCGTAATATGGTTCATGACAGTTACTAACCAA
>DAKU01000088.1:13130-19256 GCA_002508425.1 Methanosarcinaceae archaeon UBA470 | reverse complement strand
GTAGCATATCAGAAAATCCTATTATTGAGTTCAAAGGAGTTCGCAGTTCATGGCTCATATTTGCAAGGAACTCGCTTTTGATACGGTTTGCATTTTCTGCAGCTACTTTTGCCCTTAACATCTCATCTTCGATTTTTTTCTTCTCAGTAATATCCATGCCTATTACAAGGAACCTGTTGCTAGGGGTCATTACGGCATTAATTTCCAGGTAGAATACCTTTCCTTCCTTATTTATACAAGGAAACTCTCCTGATATTTTTCCTTCGTCTTGTAACACTTTGAATATTTCGTCATAGTACTCTCTATTTAATGAATCCACTATATCAGAATAGCTCATTTTGAGCATTTCTTTTCTGGAATAGCCAGTAATTTTGCATGCTGCAGGGTTTACATCAACAAAATTCCCACAAAAATCCATTACAAAAATAGGAGAGGGAGATATGTTTACGTATGTTCTATACTTTTCCTCGCTTTCCTTTAATGCACGCATAGCCAGGCTAAGCTCGCTGATCTGCTCTTTTAGCTGAGGGTAATAACTCTTCCTATGGGATGTATCACCCAATCCGATGATCTTCTTTCGGAGATCATCCAGCCTGCTGTCGTCTTCAGAGAGCTCCATGATAAAGTCTCTCTATATCTTCTATCGTGGCAGGGCGAGGGTTGGTGGCTAGGCAGGGGTCCAGGAAAGCATTTTCGCTGAGGTATTTAATGTAGTCCTCTTCTACTCCCATACTTGATAATCCAGGCTTTATCCCCAGCTGGCTGGTTATATTTCGTAGTTCGTGTATCAGGCCATCGGGTTCGCTGTTCTTTGACGGCTTCTTTCCAGACATAGCAGCTTCAAGGGTTCTGTATTTGTCCGGCACCCTGAAATAATTAAAGGCAACAACATGTTCCAGAAGCTGGGCATTACATTCCCCGTGTGGAGAATCCAGGTAACCTCCCAGGCTATGAGCCATGGCATGGATTAAACCCAGGCTGGCGTTGGAGAATGCCAGACCTGCGTACATGCTTCCCAGCATGACCTTATCCCTGAATATGATGTTTCCAGGGTCTGCATATGCTTTTGGCAGATACTCGGCTAATAGTTTAGTAGCCTCTAAAGCATACATATCAGTTATAACAGAAGATGCATTTGAAACATATGACTCAAAAGCATGACATAAAGCATCCATGCCCGTAGCTGCAGTCAGTTTTGGGCTCATGGTAATGGTGGTCTCAGGATCTATAAGTGCAAGGTCTGGTAGCATAGTCTTGCTAATTATGGAGAATTTGCTTTTCTTCTGTTCATCATTAATTATAGAGAATTGGGAGACGTCAGCAGAGGAGCCAGCTGTTGTAGGGATGCATATGATAGGGGGAGCAGGCAGAGCCACTTCATCTACTCCTTCTAATTCCAGAACGTTGCAACGGTTCGATGCTACTGCACCGATCGCTTTGCCACAGTCCATTGGGCTGCCACCGCCTATGGCCACCACTAGATCGCAGCCATTCTCCACATAAAGCTCCGCTCCTTGCATGACTTCTTGTGATCGAGGATTTGGGGAAACGTTATCGTATATCACGACATCTAAGCCTGTAGACGTCAGGTTATCAGCTACTTCTCCGGCCCAACCAGCTTTAATAACTCCAGGATCCGTGACCAAAAATATATTTTTACCAGAGAGACTGAGAACGTACTGGTTGATGAGGTTCCTGGAGCCATCACCTAATATAATCTCTGGTGCTACAAACTTACGAATGGGAAAGCTTACATGTACGATATTGGTTATTTCTTTAGTATTTTCTCTAATATCTTTCATGCCTTTCCTCTTTTATGGATTTTGAGAATTTTTCAAGATGCAACCGATAATTTGTGTAATTTTCATCTAACAGTCTATATTATAAGCTGCTGTATAAATATAAAAGTATTTTGTTCATGTGCACTGAAAATATATGTTTCTATAACTTCTAGTCTATTATATTACTACTCAACTAATTTCATGTAATCCTAGGTATTTTAAACATATATCAAAATGACATCGCCTGCTATTTATTGATAGTTATTTATGGCAACCTGTATCTGGCTTACAAGTTCCTCTGGTCTCTGCGAGCCGATCAGTAATCTTTTTCCGGTTTCAAATTCCAGTTGCACACCGCGGTTACCACTTACATTGTATGCCATGCCTTTCATTCCATAGCGTATGCCCCATCCTCCATATTCTTTCAAAGGAGAGTATTCTCGTACTTTATAACTGTTTATACTTTCATATGGATAATGCCTGAAAGAAAGATGAAAAGGATAAAAGCGGACATATAACCCATCCTGCCTTACTTCGGTGATGAGTCTAAGTGAATACATGAAAAGAGGTAGTAATATGCCAAAAAGAATGAGTAGTATGGATATTCCTGTATCTGATGTGGGATTAGTTCCATATGGCTTGTCAAATATCAACTGCTGTATGGCACCATACCACGTCATACTCGTAGGTAAAAGGATCAGTAACCAGAGCCACCATTGATTGAAACGCTGCTCTTCTCTGAACAGGATGGTGTTTTTTTCATTCATATCATGATGGGGGTGAATCCAGAATATGTATCTTTTGGTGGTTCGGGTTCTTGGAAATATTCTGTTCCAGATCTTAACTTGAAGGCTACAAACAATTTTAAGAATAAAGTTTGGCAACCTTTATAGATTAGGACACTCTGATAACATTGTATGTTTAATTGTATCAAAAAGCGACTTAAATAAACTGTAGTTCTGCTTATAACTATCTAAAATGAGGTAAAAATGAATAAAATACACATCTACAACATATTGCTGTTCATAGCTGGAATAGTAATTGGTATGCTCATAACCTGGGATCTTGCAAATGTGCCACAGGAAGCTACTTTATCGATTCCTCAAATGGCAGAAGGTATCGGTGAAAACATCACGTATAAATTATTCTTATATAATGGTGGGGTACAGGAAATGCATATAGTTAGTATTGAACCCATATTCAATAGAGATTTGCGGCAATTACTGACAAAAGATGATATAAAAATACCAGTGGACAAAGTGCTTCAGCCAGGGTCCGCTGTAGAGATACATGGAACAGTTGATCTTAATAGTAAAAAAATTTCAAAAACAGACATCCTGGAAATGGAAACTGTTACAGAAGGGTTCAATGTAACCTCTGTGACCTCATGTATGCTTGCCGGATACTGAGGTCACGATCAGATCATATTCCAAAGTGTTCCATCAGAGGATGCAGCAGAGTGAACAATCCAATCACAATGATTATAGAGCCACTTGCAAGGGGTAGTTTTTCCAGTTTACTGCTGCCTACATAGCTCTGCAGGAATCCACGGCCTTTTACGAACAGCACCGATAAACAAACTATAGATAGAGCCAGGCCAATGCTGAACACCAGTATGTACAGCAAACCATTGTACACCTGGTTGGTGGCAATACCCAATAGCAGGACAGCCAGAGCTGCAGGACAAGGAATAAGGCCAGTGGAGAGGCCAATGGCAATCACACCTTTACGAGTGTCAACACTGTGTGAGTGACTATGTTCATGATGGTGATAGAACCTACGCAAAATCCAGGCCCCCACGCCAATAAGTATAGCGCCTCCGATCAGGCTCATAACATCGTGAGTAATTTCGACATTCAATGTATTTACAAGGTAAATGGATGCCACTCCTAAGGCGATCACTACAATTACATGAGAGAATACTACCGTAAGTCCCAGGGTCAAAGCGTCCTTCAGGTTTGCATCTGTACCCATAACGAAAACTGCCATTACAGACTTGCCATGACCAGGTTCAAGTGCGTGCAATGCTCCCAATAAAAAAGCTGAGAGAATTAGCACGAAATTCATGTCGGAAAGCAAAACCTCCGGCTCTGTCAGTATATTCATTCAGCCACCTCTGTCTAAATACTTAGTTTAAGTTAGTGTAATTAATACTTAATGCTACTATATGTTGAAATTACTATATATGCATTATGACTAAGTATGTTACAAGACTACACAAAAGTAACACTTGGTACTTTTGCTCAAAATGTCTTCTAACAGAAGCACATAAAAAAAGAAAAACAATGAATAGATAAAAAATAAAAAATAAGATGCTGTGACATTGATCACATCATCTTTGTAGGTTCTATCTGCCTGGGGGCTTTGATCACAAGGAAACAGAAGTTTTCTGTACTTTCGTTCATTAATCTATGAGGTATTTTTGCAGGACTCTCTATCAGCATATCCTTGGATACTTTTTCCTGTTCGTTACCGATCTCCACAATACCTTCTCCTTCAAGGATATAAAAACATACGTCTGTTGGCGTGGAGTGCTTCTTCAGGCTTTCCCCCGGTTTAAGTTCCATGTGCATTACCTGTGCGTGTTCCGTATCATATAATTTGTTCACAGATACGCCATGAGGATTCTCATGTTTGCCGGCCTTCTTTGCATCAATTATTTTCATGATCTATCACCCGAAAAGGTTTAGAGAAGGACTTTCATGTCCTCTCCAACAGTTGTGTTTGGCATGATGTTAAAGTTTTGCACCAGTACATTAAGCACATTTGGTGAAACAAATGCCGGCAACTTTGGTCCAAGCATAATATTCTTTACTCCCAGGCTCAGCAGTGCAAGCAATACAAGAACTGCTTTCTGTTCATACCATGCAATATTATAAGCTACCGGCAGGTCATTTATGTCTTTTAGTCCAAATGCCTCTGCAAGTTTCTGGGCGATCACAACCAATGAGTAACAATCGTTACATTGTCCCGCATCGATTACCCGTGGGATGCCGCCTATATCTCCCAGGTCCAGTTTGTTGTAGCGGTACTTTGCACAACCCGCTGTCAGGATCACAGTATCCTTTGGCAGAGCCGTTGCAAATTCGGTATAGTAATCTCTTTCCTTATGCCTGCCATCACATCCGGCCATAACGAAAAACTTCTTGATCTGTCCTGCTTTGACAGCTTCTACTATTTTATCAGCAACAGAGAGGGCTGACACGTGCGCAAATCCTCCCATGATAGTGCCTTCTTCAAGCTGTGTAGGTGATTTACACTGCTTTGCCTGTTCAATGATCACAGAGAAATCCTTTGTTCCATCTTTATTTGCAGTTATATGTTTGACACCATCAAATCCAACAACACCTGTTGTGTAGATGCGGTCAAGGTAAGAGTCCTTGGGAGGCACGATACAGTTCGTGGTCATGAGTATAGGACCGTTGAATTTCTCAAACTCTTCTTTCTGCTTCCACCAGGAACCTCCATAGTTGCCGACAAAGTTGTCATATTTCTTGAAAGCCGGATATGAGTTCGCAGGCAGCATCTCGCCATGTGTGTACACATCTACGCCAGTGCCCTGGGTTTGCTTAAGGAGCTGTTCCAGGTCACGCAAATCATGACCACTGATAAGTATTCCTGGTTTATCACGTACTCCAATGTTCACAGCTGTAGGCTCGGGGTTACCATATGTGGAGGTGTTTGCCTTATCAAGCAAAGCCATTGTGGCAACACCCACTGACCCACATTCCAGCACCAGGGGGATAAGCTCAGCCACACCCATGTTATCGTCCATTGTTGCTAGAAGCGCTTTTTCTATAAATGCGGATATATTATCATCTTTATATCCGAGAACGTTTGCATGGTGAGCATAAGCAGCCATGCCTTTGAGACCGTAGGTCAGCAGTTCCCTAAGGGAGCGTACGTCTTCATTCTCTGTTGCAAGTACGCCTGTATTTATATTGATCAGGCTTTCAGCAGTAACTTTTGCTACGAGAGGCAATGGCTCTCCAGCTTTTGGACTGGCAGCCAGTAACTTCTCTTTTATCCATCTTGGGAAGGATGAACCAGATTTCTCGTCAATTACCTTTGCACTGAGAAGTTTCTTTTTTATTCCATCCTTTATTTCAAAGCCTTCATTGATAAGAGATTCAATGTCTGCCTTGCAGAAGTTGGTATTTGTAACAGTTGCAAAAAGCCCGTCAAGCATGAACCCATCGGTCTTTGCATCATTGAGTTTATTTGCCCTCGCTTTTGAGTTATAGAATGCAATACTCTTCAGGACATATAGGAGATCATCCTGAAGGTTAGCAACATCTTCTTTCTTTCCACAGACGCCATTCTTGGTACAGCCTGTTCCATTAAG
>DAKU01000088.1:0-13094 GCA_002508425.1 Methanosarcinaceae archaeon UBA470 | reverse complement strand
CCTATATTTATTCAGCTTACTTGGTCCGACATAAAATGTTATACTGCATCAAAGAACTTGACCGCAAAGTCGCAGAATTTGATGATAACATCTTTATCCAGTTCAAACTCCTTTCTGTTCCCAAGGTAGTTACGAGATGATGGAGTAATCTCCTTACCTTCTTTCAGCTCATGATATGCAATGCATTTTATGTGTTTCTTTGATACTACAATAAAGTAGCAATTCTCATACGGATAATCCGAACTGATGTCCTTTAATGTAAAAGTTTCATTTTTCCTGAATTTGACGTCAGCAAAATAAACATTCCCGCTGTTTGGATCCTGTATAACGAGATCAGGCATCTTTTTGATATTTGATGCAACATCACTACGAACACCTTTTAGAAGTTGCATTACTCCGGGAACAGTGTTCACCATATTGTATCTGAAGACACTGTATCCTAAGTATGTGAATAATTCTTCAACGAGAGTTTCTGCAATCCTTCCTTTGATCATATTCTCGATGAAGCCACTTTCTTTCTGAGAAATGGTACTTTTATTGAGGCCATTTTCATGATTTGAATAGATGTTCTCATCCAAAATTTCATTATCTGTGTTGTCCTGAAGTCTCTGATGTTCCCTGCAGAGGGGACGGTCAAACCTATTGAAAGAATAATTGTATTCTGCTTCTGTGATCTCAGTATTGCATTCTGAACAAAAGTTTGTCATTTTTCTACACTCCAAATAAGTGGTACCTGTATAAATATATTGATAGTATTTTAATTTTACTCAATATAAAAAGATCTCATGTGGTCAGAAGGAACAGTATATGTAACCTTAGGCAGTAAGACGGCTTGAAAGATACAGTTCTTCGTAAATTCTCAGATATTCTGATAGCCATACTTGTTTCGATATTTAGCTGAATATACGGATAATTATGATTTTTCTAATTAATCAGAAAGTATAAATGCCAAAAAAATCAGTATTAGTGTGAGAACTAAAATGACTACAAAAAATACCATTAATAACACATGCAATTGTGAAGGATTAACATGTGAATGTGCTCAGGGCTCTACATGTAACATAGAGGCGATCCTTAGTGTGGATGATAGGGGGCAAATGGTACTCCCAAAAGACGTACGGGAAAAAGCTGGTATTAAGACTGGAAATAAACTTGCTTTAATCAGCTGGGAGAAGGATGGGAACATTTGCTGTTTTGCTCTTATTAAGGCAGAGAACCTTAGTGGAATGGTAAAAGATGTACTTGAGCCATTGATGCGCAAACTCGATTGAAAAAAGGGGACAAATCACATGGTTAATGAAAAAAAAACTAGTTCACTGTGCTCTTGTGCACCTAAATCGGATTCTCGTTCATTCATTACTCTGACCAGCAATAGCCCCGCATCTGAAATTCGTACGACTACAAGTAGAATCATGCTCAACGATCGACTTGATCATTTCTTTGCCCGCATCGGTGTAAACCGCATGGAGCATATTGTAAAACCTGGTCTTTACAAACTAGGAGCCCCTAATCCAGATTCTTTGGTTTTTGTTTCAGCAAACTACACGCTTAGCTTTGATGCACTCCGCTGTGCGCTTGCAGGCACTGATTGTTATATTCTTGTTCTGGATACAAAGGGAATAAATGTGTGGTGTGCTGCAGGTAAGGGCACATTTGGAACAGAAGAACTTGTTCAGCGTATTTCATGGTCAGGACTTTCCAGTATTGTCCGTCACCGTACTGTTATCCTGCCACAGCTCGGCGCTCCGGGGATCTCAGCACCTGAAGTGCAGCGTAGGTCTGGTTTTAAGGTAGAATTTGGTCCGGTCCGTGCCAGTGATCTTCCTGAATACCTTAAAACACACAGTGCAACTCCTGAAATGCGCAGAGTTCGATTTTCATTAAAAGACCGGCTGGTACTCGCACCTGTAGAGTTTAGACATGCAGCACTACCTATGATTGCTGCCACTATCATTCTTTACTTCCTGGCAGGTCCTCTTGCAGCTCTTGCTGCAATCGCCACGGTTATGGCAGGAACTGTACTATTTCCGGCTCTGCTTCCGTTTATTCCTACGCATGATTTTAGCACAAAAGGACTTATTCTGGGGGGAATTGTCGCTATTCCCTTTGTAATATCCTTTGGTATAGATTCTGCAATGCCTCTCTTGATGAAAGCGATTACATCACTGGCTTTACTTTTGATCATACCGGCTGTAACAGCATATATAGCCCTTAACTTTACGGGTTGTACAACATTTACTTCCAGGACTGGTGTCAAAAAGGAGATTTATCGATATGTGCCAGTTATGGCACTTATGATAGTATCTGGAATTCTACTTTCAATTGTATTGGGAGTAATTCGGTTTAAGGAGATGATCTAATGTTTGATTCTTATCTTGAGACTACTCTCCGGTATCATCCTGACAGGTGTATCAACTGTCTGCGGTGTACTCAGGTTTGTCCTCATGGAGTTTTTAGTGAAGGAAAAGAGCATGTTGAACTCGTAAAGCCAGCTGCTTGCATGGAGTGTGGTGCATGTGCCAATAACTGCCCTGTGCAGGCAATAGAAGTTGAAAGTGGTGTCGGCTGTGCGTGGGCAATGATAGGCGCTGCGCTCAGGGGTAAGGATATGGATAGCGGTGAGTGTTGTTGCGGAGGAGAGACTGGGTCTTGCTGCAAGTAAGAGAGAATATTGCCAACCGAGAGGGGATTTATAAATATTTCAAGAACATCCCACACATCGGTATAGAATTATATCATTAATTCCGTTGAATTTTTTTATGAAAACTGTTTGATTGGTACTCCAATCTCATGAACGAGGGCTGAGTTTCAAAGAAATCCAGCCCGTCACTCTATTATTTCTTGAGCAATAGCCGTTCATCGATTGGATAATAGGCCGTAGCTGCATCAATGAGTTCTACAGCAGTGTTTTTAGGGAAAGCGTGCACTTCTACTCTCACGCCTGCAGCCTTGAGATGATTAACAAGAGCAGTAAAATCCCCATCACCTGTGACCAGCACAACGGTGTCTACTTTAGTAGATATGGAAATAGCATCAATGGCTATGCCCATATCCCAGTCCCCTTTGGTTGAGCCGTCTGGTCTTGATTTTAACTGTTTTGTCTTTACTTCCCATCCAATGTGTTCTATTACCGACTTAAAACCAGACTGATCTATTTCTTTTGTTTCCACAACATAAGCTACTGCACGGATAAGCTGTCTTTCCCTCACCACAGCGCTTAATAATTTTCCAAAATCTAATTTTTTTTCATAATAATTTCTAGCCGAATAGAACATATTTTGCACATCTGCAAATACGGCCAATCTTTGACTTTTAAATATATGTTCTTGATTATCCTGGTCTTCTGAGCCCATTAAATTCACTATCCCATTTTAAAAAAGCACTCAAATTATTTTAAGTTTAGTGTTGCATTTTTAATTCAGTTGATGTAGGAGATGAGTTATAGAACCACTTCTGTGATATTCTTTTCTGTCTCACATCAATATTCACTTCCAGAGAGCCGTAGAGATTTCCTGTAAATTACACAACCTAGTAGGTGAACATGGGTACTTTCATTCATCCAGCCCTTTTCTGCCAAATGTATAATTAGCTACTCTTAGAGCGTCCCGATCTCCTGTTTCCTTCTCACAGGAATCACTTAACTTTACGACGGGGATGCCGTTGATACCGTGCATTTTGATCACAATGTTAAGAGGAGAACTTTCCCTGAAGAAGTCCTGATTATTGGTAAGACATGTGCCGATGCCAAAACTACAGTTGATCCTGCTCTTACAGTGTTCTTTAAGCCTGATGGCATCTGCAGCATGCAGAGAATCACTGAAAACCAGCACTTTTTTCATAGGATCTATGCCCATTGAGTTATAGTGTTGGAGTACTTTATCAGTAAAACCAAAAGGATCACCACTATCATGCCTTACACCATCATACAATTTGGAAAGCCGGAGGTCAAAATCTGCAAAAAAGGCTTCAGTACCAAATGTATCCGAAAGCGCTATTCCGAGGTCACCTGAATATACCTTTGCCCAGTTATCAAATGCAAAAAAGTTAGCCCTCCGCAGACTCATCAGGGCAGAATTACCCATGATCCATTCATGTCCAATGGTGCCTACTGGTTTAATGTCATATTTTCGTGCAAGGTGAACATTGCTTGTTCCTGTAAAACACGGCAGACTGCGTAAAACCTCTACAGCTTTATCCTGCAATTTGAAGCTTCTTCTCCTGCGTGTACCGAATTCTGTGAACATGCAGCCATGTCCATCCAGTTCTTTGCCAATGGATTCTATCTTCTCTGCATACTTATTTAGAAGTGTTTCCTCTCCTGAACCTTCTGAAAATGACATATCTTTCCAGCTTTTTTCCAGTGTGCTGAAATATAGTTCAGAGACCGTAGCCATGAGCACTACTTCCCATAGAATGGCACTATGCCATGGGCCTTTTATCCTTAGGTCAAGGTCGTTGTCCTCGGTAAGTCCCAGAATTACCTCTGATGGATCAAAACGATAGTTCTTCAGATATTCCAGATACATGGGTTTAAAGAAAGGACAGGCAGACTTCAACCAGTTATGCTCCTCTTCGGTCAGTGCGACCTTGGGGAAATGCACATCAAGTATATTGCGAAGCTCCTTTACAAAATCCTCATTAAAACGCTGTCCACCCCTGTTGATGAAACGATATTCGGCACGTGCCTCAGGGAACAGCTCCAGTACAGCCATCTGCATACTTAGCTTGTACAGGTCATTGTCCAGTATAGATTGAATCACGCCTGATCTTCCTACATATTCTGTGGATATATGCCTGTACTTTATAGCTTATGTGCCTGTCGATTATGTGCGGTGATATGATGGTAAATGGCCAGGAAGAAAATAGAAATCGGCAGAAATAATAAAACTCTTAAAAATATAAAGAAAAATAGAAGAGCAGATAGATTTATTGAGGCCTTACTAGTATCTTTGAAGCCATACCTTTTCCAAGAGCATATTTACAACCGCTTACTTCTACAATAAGAGAACCCATGTTATCCCTGGTCACTTTTAGAGGACAGTTCTCTATGAAACCCATGGCTTTCAGGCGCTCTGCAAGAGATTTACTTGCGTTGATCCCTGCAACTTTGGTTTCAGTACCTTCGGAAACCATTGCAAGGGGGATGGGTGGGGTCATAATTCATACCTCTTCGACAATTTGTTAGTTTTTGTGTCAACTGCGGTCCTTAAGCATCATGCATTGGAACCTAAGAGATTCAAATACTTTTGCTGTCCAATTTATTAGGTACTACTAATATGATTAGACGCTTCTATCTAGCTTCTGTTAGTATATAAGCTTGTCTGTACTATACTTATTAGTTATACCTAATATTATGAGTTATAACTTATTTCATCACGTTAAAGCAAGAAGATTAGGCAAATCGAATAAAAAAGCAAAAGTGAATCATCCATCACACAGAAAGTAAACACAAAAGATAAATTAAGATATGAGTACTCAGAGTAAGCACTCAATTCTTTGATGAGATGCCTGATTCAAGGCAGTGAATAGTACAGTACATTACATTGCGGGCGCAGTTACGTCTAACATACACTTTTTTACCACATTTTTGACAGGTTACAGCTACAAACTCCATACTACTTACCTCCTGCATTTTTCGGGTCACAGACAGTGAACTGCTTTAAGATTGCATACATGTTCAGGACTCGGAATTTGCATGGTTGATAACACCTGGTTCGTTTTTCTTTGCCTTTTTAACAAAGGGCAATACTAACGTCTCCAATCCTACTATATTAGTATATCTATAGTGTTCAGTATAATGCTCAACATTATAATGAGGTATGAGTAGTAAACAGAAATAAACGATAAGCAACAAATAGACTTTGTATCACAAAAGATCATTCTTATTTTTCAAAGGATGGGGGAAGGACAATAAATGAGCGATATAAAGGATAAAGATAGCAGAGATGAAATTTCTGATAAAATATCTAAGGTACCCAATTTTCTCATAAATGAAAAAAGTCCATATCTGCTTCAACATGCATACAATCCAGTTCAATGGTATCCTTGGGGTGAAGCAGCTTTTGAAAGGTCAAAAGCTGAGAATAAGCCGATATTTCTTTCCATTGGATACTCGACGTGTCACTGGTGCCATGTCATGGAGAAAGAATCATTTGAAGATCCTGATGTGTCCAGGCTCATGAATGAGACTTTTGTTTGTATTAAAGTAGATAGAGAAGAGAGGCCGGATATAGATAGTGTCTACATGGCTGTCTGTCAGGCAATTACAGGAAGAGGAGGCTGGCCACTCACGATATTCATGACTCCCTCAAAAGAGCCATTCTTTGCAGCAACCTATATTCCAAAGAAAGGCAGGTTTGGGAGTGGCGGGATGCTTGATATTATTCCTCACATAGCAAACTTATGGGCACAGCAGCAAGAAGAGATCTTGCAGAGTGCCAGACAACTGAAAGCCGTAATTTCTCCAGAAGTGTCACAAGGTCCTGCTAAAAATACTGACACCGAAATGAACGAAAAGACCATACACAGCGGCTATTCACAGTTGCTTTCCTCTTTTGACCGTCAGGCAGCAGGTTTTGGAAAGGCTCCTAAATTTCCTTCTCCACATAACCTTACCTTTCTTCTAAGGTACTGGTACCGTACTGGAAATATTGAAGCACTGCAGATGGTGACAAAAACACTGGATGCCATGTACAGTGGCGGCATATATGATCATGTAGGATTTGGTTTTCACCGCTATTCCACAGATAATAATTGGTTGGTACCTCATTTTGAAAAAATGCTATACGATCAGGCAATGCTCATCATAGCGTACACCGAAGCTTTCCAGGTAACAGGCTTTGAGGATTACAAAAAGGCAGCAGAAGAAGTCATAGAGTATATTTTAAGGGATATGTGCTCTGCAGAAGGAGCCTTCTACTGTGCAGAGGATGCAGATAGCGAAGGGGTGGAAGGTAAGTTCTATCTCTGGAAACATGAAGAAATTTATGAGCTCCTCCCCGCAGAAGAAGCAGATCTGATATGTAAGGTATATGGTGTGTCATCCGAGGGGAATTACAAAGAGGAAATATCGGGTATTTCCACTAAACAGAATATCCTGCACCTGGTAAGGCCACTGGAAGAAGTAGCACATGAACTTGGACTTCCCTTAAATGAATTAAAGACAAAGCTTGAGAAATCAAGGCAGTTGCTCTTTGCCAGGCGGGAAAAAAGAGTTCACCCTGCCAGGGATGACAAAATTCTAACAGATTGGAACGGTCTGATGATAGCTGCCCTTAGCAAAGCTTCCCGGGCCTTTGGCAGACCGGAATATGCACAAGCTGCATCCCGGGCTGCAAACTTCATCCTTCGCGAAATGTCATCCACAGATGGCAGGCTGCTACATCGGTATAGGGAAGGCGAAGCCTCCATAACTGGTTTTCTGGAAGATTATGCATTTATGATATGGGGTCTTATTGAATTATATCAGGCTACCATGGATAGTGTGTATCTTGAACAGGCACTTAGGATCAATTTCCTGCAGATACGGGATTTCATGGATAATAACGGAGGATTTTTCCATACTGCAAAAGACTCCGAAGCTCTGTTGTTCCGCAGCAAAGAAGTATATGACGGAGCAATTCCCTCGGGTAATTCTGTTAGTATGCTGAACCTTCTTAGGCTCTCTCGGATAACTGGCAATACAGACCTTGAAGAAAAAGCCTCTGCATCTATGAAAACATTCTCTGGCCAGGTAGATGCAATGCCTATGGCATACTGCCAATTACTGCATGCTCTTGACTTTGCCTTAGGACCCACTTACGAAGTGGTCATTGCAGGAAACCGTGAAGATCCTGATACCAGAGAAATGATATCCCTTACAGACAACTCTTTTCTTCCAAACATGGTGTTATTACTAAAGGAGGAAGAAAGCATAGAAGAACTTGTCCCCTACACCAAAGGCATGTCAGCAACAGATGGAAAAACCACAGCCTATGTTTGTCAGGGTTACAGTTGTAGCATGCCCACAAATGACATCAGTGAGATGATGAAAATGCTTAAACTCCGTGAAAACAGAGGATAGTATATAGATCAGAATCAACAGGAGGATAAATACATGTTACTAGGACCTTATCACAATCCATCCATAGAGACCATGGAGAGAGGAGAACTGGATGCTTTGATAGATGAGCGTATTCGCTACACCGTCAAATACGCTGTGGATAACTCCCCATTTTATCGAAAATGGTTTAAAGAGCATGGATTCTCACCTTCCGACATCCAGTCCCATGAAGACCTGTTGGAATTGCCCATCATCAATGGCAGCACAATAAGAGAACACCAGCCACCTGTGACCAAGGATTTTGAGTTTAGGACAGGGGAATTGAATGACATCTTTACTATCCATGAAACAAGCGGCACCAGTGGGACACCAAAAGCGTTCTTTCTCACTTGGGAAGACTGGGAGCGTTACGCAGAGAAATATGCCCGTTATTTTGTATCACAGGGATTCGGACCAGGGGATAAAGTGGTGATATGTGCTTCTTATGGCATGAATGTAGGTGCTAACACTATGACACTTGCAGCTCATCATATCGGAATGACCATTATTCCTACAGGCAAATGCACTTTTCCGACAAGGATTGTGACTTCATATAAACCCACAGGCATTGTAGGGAGTGTTTTTAAACTGTTAAGACTTGCCAATAGTATGAAGGAACAGGGATTGGAGCCATCTGAATCAAGTATTCAGCGTCTTGTGGTAGGCGGGGAAAGCTTTGCTGAAGAAGCACGTAATTACCTTGCTGAAGTGTGGGATTGTGATGTGTACAACAACTATGGCAGTACGGAAGGTACTATGTGCGGAGAATGTGCAGAGTCCAGTGGCCTTCATGTATCAGAGGACATGGTGCATCTGGATGTATATGATCCGGGTATGGATAAATTCGTCAAGGATGGAGAATGTGGCAGAATCGTGCTCACGACCTTGCTTCCAGTGGGTGCCAAATGCGGTACTCTTCTTCTTAACTATGATACCGAAGATACCACAGTTGTTCTAACCCGAGAGCCATGTGCCTGCGGAAGGACACACATGAAAATAATGAATCCACAGCGTGAAGCTGAAACTTTCTGGGTTGCAGAAACACCTTTTAACCGCGTGGATGTGGAAAAGGGTGTTTTCCAGCGGGAGAATATGGAATATCTTACCGGAGAATACGAGGCTTTCCTCTACGGTGGAGATGATGAGGGTGAAACCGTCATGAGGGTAAGTCTGGAATGCCTTGACCCTTCAGCATGTGATAAGCGGCTTGTGGAAGAAAATTTCCTGCGTGCTTTCCTTAGATACAAGAAAAGGCTTGAGAACGCTTATCATGATGGCACTTTCAAGGTCATATTCAACTATACAGCTCCTGGTGGGTTGGAACTCTATCAGATAAAAGGCAGACCAAAACGTCTAGTAGATCGCAGATAAGATCTACTCTTGGTGGAATGGCTAATGGTTCCGATTGTCTTATAATGAGAATACTGGAACCTCTTACAGAGCTGAGTACAGACGGGTATAGATATGTATCCCGCCAAGGAACACCACGAACCATAGCAAAGCTACTGGTTTCATAAGTCTGTAAGGCTCTCCCAGAAAACGTACATAACCTTTCACAGCGAGATTTATGTATAATACCAATAGCATCACTAAAAGACCTGCTATGTGATGTACCCATAATTCGAGGAATAATTGGTCACTAATCTGTATCCCTGAAACGGATGATAGAGAAGGGGACATTACGAAAAAGATGGTTAGAACCTGCAGAAAAAGAGCTATACCCATCAAACTGCAGTGGAGTTGCACTTTTTTTGAGTGAGCCATATATGAAGAGAATGCCAGCAATAGCAGAATAAATAATTGCAGTTCGATATTTCCAAAGATCCCAATAACATCTACCATAAAGCTACTCCCGTAAAGGTCTTTTTCTATTTAAAGAATATAAACTTTCTCAACACTTTCAGGTTAAGTTAAGTGGCATGCTGAAAGTGCCTTTGTAGACCTTAAGACCATTATCGGAAACAATGAGTATCCAGGGTTCCATGCTATGTGCAGTAGCTCTCATTTTTCTTACACGCAGATAACGGTTGGCGGTATTGCCCTGAAAATGCAAGCCAAGTTCAATGATGCCATCTGCAAGAAAGCCTTCGGTACCTGTTACAGATTGTTCCATATTATAATCAGTTTCAGTCTCGAGAATTAGAAAGATGTTCATATTTTCTCTGCGCAGGATCTCTAGGAACCTGTACAGACGTTTTCTGAGGTCCTTTTGCTTTATATTAAGCAAAGAATATAACGCACCAAGGGAATCAATAGCTACGCAGGTACATTTGTCTCCCAGTTTTCTTTTGAACTCAATGATGTTGTCCTGCAAAAGATTAATAAGATCCTCTGAAAAATCATCATACTGGACCCTGTAATCACTAAAATCACTTATGTGCAATCGCTTGGATACAGGAATTCCCATGCTTTCCATGTTCTTAATGTGGTTATCTCTGCTTTGCTCAAGCGTAATGTAGAGGCCATATTCGTCTGTGCTGTCTAGATATTTTGTGAGCATCTGAAAAGTGAAACCTGATTTAAGAGTACCTGCCGCACCCTTTACAAGGATCACAAAATCCTTTGGTATATCAGTTTCAAATACTTCATTAAGACCATCTATGGTATCTATGAACCTCATATTAATATCAAATCCAGAACATTGTGATCAGAGTAACCAATATAATTTATATAGAACCTCATGTTTTATAAATTATGTTGGCTGTTCGATTTCCTCATTCTCAGAAGAAATCAATTTCATCCATCTCTTCAGTAAATGATATTCCTTTTTATCAAAAACTTCCGGATCAAGCTGTAATATCATCCTAGATGAGGATGCCATAATGGTATCGTTGGTCTGTTCCATAAGTTTTACTACAGAACGTACATCATTGAACAATGATAAAAATTCAATCCCATCCAAAAGGATAATACCGTCTTGTGCCTTGTTTATAAAATCAAATACAGTAGGGAATATTTTGAATAACTCCGATGGGTCTATCACTTGCTGACCGTGTATTCTGTTCTTGGTCAGCCAGATCATAGGTGTTTTTGTTAGATTGTATTTGTCCCTTATCTTCTCAGGATTTTGACGGGTAATACATAATCCTTGCATCCCGCTTTTTACAACATTTGCAAATACTTTATATCCTTCTGCAGAGTCATGGTTTGGTATCAGGTAAATAGAACCTCTTTCAAGGAAAATACCGTCAAAGTCTTGCTTTTCAGAAACCTCTTCTTTCACAGGGGTTATGAACAATCCTCTTAGTTCTGAACGGTCCTGCAGGGTTATGATCATTATCTTATTTCCATTCCCTTCGAAAACTGAAGTTGAAACGTTCATTGGAGTATATTCTTTATTCTTTTTAACAAAGAAAGTCTCATAATCCTTTTTATCTGTGAACTCAAGCCACTTGCCACCTGTAAGGTTGGTTATGGGTAGTCCGGCAAGCTCGTCTTTTCCATATCCTAATAGTTGTATAGCGCTCAGGTTCAAGGTTAGGATGTTTTGATCTGAATCTATTGTAAGAGTAGCTATAGGCGAAGCTCTCATTAAATTATCCAGATATTCATTTGTCTTTCTTAACTGTTTTTTCTCTTCTATGAGGCTATCATGAAGATGTTTAATCCTCAAAAGAGAGCTCACTCGGGTCTTTAGTTCCAATCTGTCAAGTGGTTTTGTAAGAAAATCATCTGCTCCTGCACTGATACCCTGAATACGGTCTTCACGACCTGACAAAGAGGTTACCATAACAACTGGAATGAATTGGGTTTCAGGTGAACTTTTTAGTTTGTCACATACAGTATATCCATTCATGTCCTGCATCATGACATCAAGAAGCACCAGGTCTGGCTTTTTTTCTTTTACCCTTTCCAGAGCTTCGGTACCTGTGTACGCTTTAATGATCTGATAATCATTCATCAGATATGCTTCAAGCAGGTTTATGTTCATTTCCTCGTCATCCACGATAAGGATTATATCTTTGTTTTTGCTTTCCATTGTATCCCTTTGCAATCACCAGATGACATGTATTTTTTTTAGTATTTATGCCAAATCCATTAGATGTAGTAGTTTGGATTAGTTTAACAGTTCTAAAAGTTAACGCCAGAGTGGAAATATTAACATGATTCAATTTATATTTTAATCTATTTATATTTACCTTGCAATTGCCAGCTGGCCAGATACTTATAATAACTAATCTTAAAAACCTTTTATGGAAACAGGTTTAACAGAAAATACAGACTCTCTGATCATTAAATTATCTCTTCCCGCCAGAGATGTTCGGTATTTGCTGGAGAGGGGATACCCCAAAGCATCAGCAATAAGATTTGTCGGTGACCACTACCGCCTTGAAAAAAATGAACGGAATGTTCTCACCAGAGTAATAATACCACCAAAAACAGCTATTGCACGTAATAAAAAAAGGCTTACCTGCAAAGAAGTTACAGGAAATAAAATCCTGTTTGATGGATATAATGTGCTGATAGCAATAGAGAGCATGCTGGAATGTCATACGTTGTGGCTATGTGATGATGGTTTTGTCCGTGACACAAGAGGAGTTTTCAGATCCCATAATAATACTAACATTACAATTGAAGCTGTGAAACAGATGTGTTCCACACTTTCAAAATGCAGTATCCCATATGTGAAAGTGCTGTTGGATTCACAGATGAGCCAGAGCGGAGAACTGGCAGCTATAATAAGACAGGAAATGGTTTTGTCATCTTTGCAAGGAGAAGTGTCAACCTCTGCACATGCAGACTTTGACCTTAAGAACGCAGGTTCTGAATATGTGATTGCAACAGCAGATGGAATTATCATCGATGCCGTTGAAAAAGTAATTGATCTGCCAGCAGCTGTTATTGAAGAAAAGGGCATTTGGGCGGAGATGATAATTTAAAAGCCAGAATTTTGAATTCTTAGGCAGATAATTCTTCTGCTTTTTCATAACACAAACATGCTTCTTCTCTTCCAAGCTTCATAAGCACATTGCTTTATTCCTTACATGAGCATTCAAAGTAAATGGCTTGTTAG
>DAKU01000087.1 GCA_002508425.1 Methanosarcinaceae archaeon UBA470 | reverse complement strand
TTCATAAGATAATCAAACAGCGATTTCCACATGAAATATTCCACTTTTTAGAGAACAATTCACATTATAACCAAGCTTTATTAGTGTGTTTATTATTATCTTATTCTGGGGCGCGATTATAGCAACATATTGGGAAATACCGTGCTCTTTGCCTATCTCAACAATTCTTTCCAATAGTGATTTGCCAAGTCCACGATGCTGCCAGTCATCACGGACAGTAACAGCAAGTTCTGTATTATTGTCTTCAGATGAATAAGCGTAACGAGCTACTGCAATGATTTTTTCATTCCCGCCTTCATTGATTGTTGCAACTAATGCAAATTCACTTCTGTAATTAACATGTGTAAGTTGGTAAAGCAAATTTTCAGATAAGGAATCAAGGGATCTTAGAAAACGTAAGTATTTAGAATTTGAAGATAGCATTTCAACTAGGTCAATAACTAGATCTCCATCAGTTGCTTTGATAGGTCTAAGAAAGACTACACTTCCATCTCTAAGTGTAAGGTTGCTTTCATATTGTGCTGGATAGCTTTCAGTAAAAGACATTATACATTTCCCAAAGTGACTGATTTTCTATATCTATGATGATATCAATAATGCTTACTTAACTGAAATCCATTATTGCAATTCACTATAGTTATAAGTACTTCTTCAGTTAATTTCTTCTGAAGCTTGTTATTTCATGATGATATCAAAATTAAAGACTAAAAGTTATCAGATAAAGATTATATACTCCTCGGTAACAATCTCTCTTTATGCATCAACTCCTTTCTCTTCTGCGTAATTCCAGTCACTGCGTATTCCTGAGTGGTGCCGGTATTTCCACACTGTCAGGTATACCGGACTTTCGGGGGACTAAGGGCATATACAAGCAGTTCGATGCGGATAAGATATTTGATATTGATTACTTCCGCGAAGATCCCATGTATTTCTATACTCATGGAAGAGAGTTTATCTATAATCTAGAGCAAAAGGAGCCGAATATTATCCATAAGGTGTTGGCAAAGCTGGAAGAGCAGGGTTTGGTAAAGTCCATTATCACCCAGAATATAGATATGCTGCACCAGAAGGCAGGTTCAAAGCGAGTCATAGAGATCCATGGCTCGCCTGCACAGCACACTTGTCTGCATTGTGGCAGGAAATTTCCCTATGAGCTTATCTCCCCCATTGTACATGGGCCACAGGTTGTTCCAAAATGTGATAGATGCGGCGGCTTGGTAAAACCAGATATAATATTCTTTGGAGAAATGCTGGATCAGAATACACTTATGCAGGCTTTTTCGGAAAGCTCTAAAGCAGACCTTATGGCAGTCATCGGCTCATCCTTGGTGGTGCACCCGGCAGCATCTTTGCCCCTAAACACTGCAAAACATGGTGGTCGCTTGGTCATAGTCAATAATATGCCCACGCCTCTTGATGAGTATGCTTACCTGAGATATCCGGACCTTGAAGAAGTGTTCCGGTATCTGGAAAAAGAAATGATGTGAGTAGTAATAACAGTTCAGTTAAAATAGGTAGTGACCGGAATTATCCGGTCATTAATTAGTCTTCAGTTATCTCATCGTCTGTCCTGATGGCTGCTACCAGTTCCACAGGTGAAACGAAGATTCGGCCATCACCGAACTTACCGGTGCGGGCTGACTTGCGGATGATCTCGATGATAGGGCGGACATCTGCATCCTTTACTACCATGTCTATCTCTATCTTTGGGATCATATCCACTTCTATCTTTTTACCCCTGTATTGCAGGCAAATACCCTTCTGAGCGCCTCTACCCTTTACTTCGTACACTGTCAGGGCAAAATATCCCTTCTCTGCCAGAGCAGCCTTGACATCGTTAAGCATCTCAGGGCGTATGATTGCATTAATCTTCTTCATTATAATCACCTCATGTCATGGATTCGCCATGCTGTGAGATATCCAATCCCACATATTCCTCAGTTTCAGTCACACGCAGGCCCATGGTCTTATCCACTATTTGTGCAAGGATGTACGTTACCACGAATGCATATGTGATAGCTACGCCGGCATCCAATGCCTGAACAAGGAATTGGTGTACATTACCGTATATAAGGCCGTCAACGCCTCCTATGGAAGCACTTGCAAATATTCCAGTAGCAAGAGCTCCCCACAAGCCACCCATGCCGTGAACGGCCCAGGCATCAAGACTTTCATCCAATCCCTTCTTCACACGGAATAGTAGCATCCTGTAACAAAGAACTCCTGCGATACCACCTATTACTATCGCTGACATTGGCCCAACAAATCCCGATGCTGGAGTTATTGCCACGAGTCCGGCTACTGCACCGCTCACAATTCCCAAAGAGCTGGGCTTACCCTTTGCCCATGATGCAAGCATCCATGTTATTGCACCTGAAGCTGCAGAAATGTTGGTTACTACGAACGCATTTGCTGCAATGCCGTTTGCTGCAAGGGCACTACCACCGTTGAAAGCGAACCATCCAAACCATAGAAGTGCTCCACCGATCAAAGTGAGTGTGACATTCTCTGCTTCCATACTGAACTTTCCAAAACCTACTCTCTTACCAATTACCATGGCTAGTGCAAGGGCTCCAAATCCGGAACTTATGTGTACTACAGTACCTCCTGCAAAGTCAAGAGCACCAAGTTGTGAAGCCCAACCTCCGCCCCATGCCCAGTGAGCAAGCGGGTCGTATACAAGGGTGGTCCACAAAACTCCTAATACTATGAATGAACTGAACTTGATCCTTTCAGCAACAGCTGATGTAAGGATCGCAAGTGTCACTGCAGCGAAGACTAGCTGGAATGCCATGAATAGTATATCAGGTATATTTGCTGTGCCTGTAGCATCCATACCTACGCCGCTTAGACCAAAGTATTGAAGGCTTCCTATAAAGCCTGAAATATCAGGTCCAAAAGCCAGTGAATAGCCAACTACCACCCACTGAATAGTCACAATAGCAAAAGCTATGAAAGCCAGTGCCATCATTGAAATTAAGTTTTTCTTCCGAACCATACCGCCATAGAATAGCCCAACGCCTGGTGTCATTAGCATTACCATGGCTGTACAAATTATAATAAAAGCCGTATCTCCTGCGTCTATTGGCATTCTAATCGCACCTCTGCAATTGCTGATTAATGCTGCACAGTGTTCTGTTCATAATCATCGGTTCCATATCCTTTCTTCATCATATTTTTCGTTTTTACACTCTACTATGCAGTGTGTATCCGTATTCCGGCTTCATTTTATTTATACTTTTCCATCTCAAATTTAACGTTAAAATTTACTATATAAAAAAAGATATATTGCTAGTAAATAATATCTATTTTTAAAATTGCTTCAACTAATATGTATGGACTGTTGCAGGCAGATCTTAAACAATCTATGAATAAAGATGGTGGAGCTGAAGCAGATAAAAGTCTTCAAAATTTAGTACGAAAACACTTGTACGTACGTAGGAATAAAAAGATAGAAAAAGTGTATCTATATGATGCTAAGGATATTAATTCGTAATCTTACTCTTGAATGGTCTTTTTGAGGCAGATCTCAAAAACACCGTTCTTGCAAGTTTGTACTGCGGTAGCAGGATCAACTGGTACGGGCAGCTCTACAAGTTTTGAAAATCCAAAGTTGGGAGCTATAACAACCAGTTCCACTGCATCTTCGGACGGAGAGAATTCTACATACTCCTCATCTACGCAAAGTTCCGAGGTAACATACACAGCATCATCAGTTTCAAATACTTCTACCATTGGTTCTGCGCTGTTGATATAGATATCTCCTTCTTCATCCTCTTCATCATCGGAATAAGAGGAATGAGCTATCTTGAAACCCTGTATATCCGGCTTCTCGCCGACCTTCTGGAATATGGTATATCCATAAATAAAGGACTCACCAAGTTCATCAGCATCTTTAGAGAACATGGACAGCAGGTGCTGAATAAGCTGTTCGATGTCCATTGTCGGGCTTTTATCAAAATTCTCATCGAAAGAATGCTTTTTCTTGTCGTCCATATGATTGCTCCTTTGTAGGCTCTTAGCAAATCAGCTTTATTGCCCACTTTTCCCACTTGTTCTGAGCTATACGAACAAGTTGTATATAAATGTATACTTTGAGCTATGCCTTTACAAGTGTAAGTGCCGTATACCCCAATAATACTAGACACCCCACTACAATAAACATGTTTCGCCTTTAAGATTGCAAATAACAGTATATTCATAAACTCATATAGATAAGTAAATACTAACAGAAGAGTGGTCTTATGAAGATAGGTACGAATCTTGCGGTCGAGCTGATAGATATTACAGATGATGTTTTAGCAGAAGTTAATAAAAGCTCAATACATAATGGAATATGTGTAGTAAGTACAACCCACACGACTACAGCTATTATCATTAATGAGAATGAACCGGGTTTGCTTTCTGACATGTTTAATCTGCTCAATAAGCTGGTGCCTCCAGGTGCAGGATACAATCATGATCGGATAGACAACAATGCTGATTCTCACCTTAGAGCCATGCTTTTAGGATCAAGTGAAACGATACCTATAGTAGACGGAAAACTTGTATTGGGTATGTGGCAACGAATATTCTTCGTGGAACTTGATGGACCACGTCAGAGAAAGGTGAATGTTACATTAATGAAACAAACGTAAAAACCAAAAAAAGAGTTAAATGATTATTCAGCAGAATAATAGCATCTCTTTGGGGAGATAACCTTTCCTTCTTCTTTTAGGGAACTAATTATCTTGCTCACTTCTTTGCTGTCAATTCCGGTCATCTTTGCAACATCTCCCGGTCTTAGTGGCTTCCCGGCGTTCTTCATGGCGTCAAGGACAATCTGTGTATTATCAGTCATAGAATATCTCCATGCTGTATTATGTCAGGCATATATTAAAAAATTAGGCTTTAGTACAGGTGGTAACAGGCCTGCTCAGTTTATCGGAAGTGAACTTTTATTTGTGAAAGACTTTTTTGCGTTGAGATATTATACAGGAATTTTGTACTGTCCAGAAGAGAATACCAGCTCAAATCGCGCTCCCTTACCTGGTACACCGGTCTCTCTGATTCCAATACCGTTTATAGACAGTATCTCTTTTGAAAGGAAAAGTCCGTATCCAGATGTCGAATTACCTTTCTTAAACAATTTATTCTTGTCCTTGATCCCAATACCGTCATCTTGGAATACTACCAATAAGTGATCTTTTTCTTCCACAGTGGTGATGGTGAGGTTGGTGGCCTTGCTGTGCTTGATTACATTGTTGGCCAGATTATAGAACACTTTCCTTATCATCGGGTCAGTGAAGACCAAATAATCTCTTACCTCTATGTGTACATTTATCAATGCCTTGTCCACAGGAACCATGGCGTTGGCCAGAACATCTCGGAGATTAACCCACTGGGGTGCGTAGATGCCAATCTCCTGATAATCTTTGGTGAACATAATATGCCTGTCAATAGACTTTACGCTCGCCTTCATCCTCTGCAGCAGTCTGAGCACTTCAGGATCTTTTACTCGTTCCATCACCAAGTATAGGTATCCCTCCAGGATCATTACCTGATTGATTATGTCGTGGCGGGTGATGGAGCTAAGGAGGTTAAGTTTGCTGTTCGCCTGCCTGATGGCTTCTTCGCTCTTCTCTTTTTCAGTTATGTCCTCGGCCACACCATCCATGAAATCCACGTTGCCATAGGAATCATAATGTGCTGTAAGGGTGAGCGAACATAGGAACTTTGTTCCGTTCTTTTTCTTGAACACTACCTTGCGATCTTTTATCTTGCCTGCCTCTTCCAGCTCTCTTAACAGCTTTTGCCGGTCATCAAGATAGAAGTATAGATCATTCGGAGATACATTACTCTGCTCATTTTCATCAATGAAGCCCAGCATCTTCCAGAAAGCTGGGTTCGCTTGAATTATATGTCCTCCTTCCCATGGTTCGCTTCTGAAAATACCTATATTAACATTCTCCACCAGGGTGCGGTACTTATTCTCGCTTTCCTGTAATGCAGCTTCCTTCTTTTCTTTCTCGGTTATGTCCTCAGCCACACCGTCTATGAAACTTATGTTACCATTTGAATCATACTGTGCTGAAAGAGTGATCGAACAAAGCACGGGTGTGCCGTTCCTGAGTTTGTAATATATCTTACGGTCCTTTATTTTGCCTGTTTGTCTCAGCTCTCTCAGCAGTTCAAAACGTTCTTCTGGATGAAGGTAGATATCCGTCACAGATATACTCAGCAGCTCTTGTTCATCCTTAAAGCCCAACATCTTGCAAAATGCCGGGTTCGCCTGAATTATATGTCCTCCTTCCCATGGTTCACTTCTTATTATACCGATATTGACATTCTCTATCAAGGTGCGGTACTTATTCTCACTCTCTTTTAAAGCACGCATAGCCAGGCTCAGCTCACCGATCTGTTCTTGTAGCTGAGGGCAATAGCTCTTCCTACGAGATGTATCGCCCAATCCGATTATCTTCTTTCGGAGATCATCCAGCCTGCTGTCGTCTTCAGAGTGCTCCATGGTAAAGTCTCTCTATGTCTTCTATCGTGGCAGGACGAGGGTTTGTAGCCAAACAGGGATCTTGGTAGGCGTTCTCGCTAAGGTACTTAATGTCGTCCTCTTTCACTCCCATGCTTGATAAGCCGGGCTTTATCCCCAGTTGGTCAGTTATACTATGCAGTTCGTGTATCAGGCCATCGGGTTCACTGTTCTTTGACGGCTTCTTTCCAGACATAGCAGCCTCAAGGGTTCTGTATTTGTCTGGTACCTGGGAATAATTAAAGGCAACAACATGTTCCAGAAGCTGGGCATTACATTCCCCGTGTGGAGAATCCAGATAACCCCCCAGGCTATGAGCCATGGCATGCACTAAACCCAGGCTGGCGTTGGAGAATGCCAGGCCTGCGTACATACTTCCCAGCATGACTTTATCCCTGAATATGATGTTTCCAGGGTCTGCATATGCTTTTGGCAGATACTCGGCTAATAGTTTAGTAGCCTCTAAAGCATACATATCAGTTATAACAGAAGAAGCATTTGAAACATATGACTCAAAAGCATGACATAAAGTATCCATGCCCGTAGCTGCAGTCAGTTCGGGGCTCATGGTAATGGTGGTCTCAGGATCAATTAATGCTACATCAGGGACCATGGTCTTGCTGATGATGGCGAACCTGCGTTTCTTCCGTTCATCAGTTATTATGGCAAACTGCGACACATCTGCGGAGGAACCGGCTGTAGTAGGGATGCATATAAGCGGAGGGCCTGGAATAACGACCTCATCTACTCCTTCTAGTTCCAGAACGTTGCAACGGTTCGATGCTACTGCACCGATCGCTTTGCCACAGTCCATAGGGCTGCCACCTCCCACGGCTACCAACAGATCGCAGTCGCTCTCTCTATAAAGCTCTACTCCTCGCATAACTTCCTCTGATCGTGGGTTTTCAGATACTTTGTCATAGGTTACAACATCTAAGCCTGCAGACGTCAGGTTATCAGCTACTTCTCCGGTCCAACCAGCTTTAATAACTCCAAGATCGGTGACCAAAAATATATTTTTACCAGCTAGGCTGAGAACGTACTGGCTGATAAGACTTCGAGAACCATCACCTAAAATTATCTCAGGTGCTACGAACTTACGAATGGGGAAGTTTACGTGCGCGATATTGCTTATTGCTTTAGTATCCCCTGTGATCATTTTGATACCCCCTCCTTATCGAGTATCTGTATATGTTTTTCAATGCACGATGGATCCCTTGTGCATTACTTTATATCCCCCTTTTATATTCAGCTATATTAATATAAAAGTATTATGTTGCACAACATTTTATAGGTTTAATAAATAGCATTTTTAGTTTTTCACTTTATTACAAAGCAGCAGAAAAAAGATATGACAGTAATACTGTATTTGACATTATCATTTGAAGATGAACCTATTTGTACAAAGGGAGGGTAAAAGTAAAAATACTCCCCTTTCCTGGTTCACTTTCAGCCCATATTGTTCCACCATGAAGTCCAACAAGCTCTTTTGAAAGCGCAAGTCCAAGACCCGTGCCTTCGTATTTTCTAGCTTCTGAAGAATCCAGCTGCATGAACGGTGTGAAAAGCCTTTTTAACCCTTCCTTGGGAATACCAATGCCTGTATCTATTACAGAGATATGGACAAATTCCTCATTGGTACTTGTGTTAATTATTACATTTCCATCTTTTTCTGTAAATTTGATAGCATTGCTTGTAAGATTGAACATAATTTGTTTTAGCTTTGCTCTATCAGCAAACACGTAGTTTTCTTCTGAATCAAGGGAGATTTTGATATGTATATCCTTTTTATCTGCCAGGTGTTTTATAGTAGAATATAACTCCTTATATACTTCATCAAGAGCCACTTTTTCTTTATACAACTTCATTTTTCCGGACTCGATTTTAGAAATATCCAATATCTCGTTAATAATATTAAGTAAATGTTTTCCGCTCTGAGATATGTTATATATGTATTGGGACTGCTTATCGTTAATTTCTCCAGGGATTTCATCAAGTAGCATATCAGAAAATCCTATTAT
>DAKU01000126.1:16127-16629 GCA_002508425.1 Methanosarcinaceae archaeon UBA470 | reverse complement strand
TCACACCCGGCCTTGCCACCATTCTGGTAGGGGAAGATCCGGCTTCAAAGATGTATGTGCGCCTTAAGCACAAAGCATGTGAACGGACAGGGATACATGCAGAAGATCACAATCTTCCAGCCTCTACCTCACAGGAAGAGCTTACCACCCATATAAAGCAACTCAACCTCAGAGATGATATACATGGGATCCTGCTACAATTACCTCTCCCAAAGCATCTTAACGAAAAGGAGGCCATGCTGGCTATTGACCCTAAGAAAGATGCTGATGGTTTTCACCCATACAACATGGGAAATCTGCTGATAGGTAATGAGGGATTTGTGCCATGTACTCCTAAAGGAGTCATTCGGGCAATGGAAGAGCATGGTATCCAAATACAGGGAAAACATGCCGTTATTGTTGGACACAGCAATGTAGTAGGGAAACCCATGGCTGCAATGCTGATCAACCGTAATGCAACTGTTTCCGTATGCCATGTGTTCACACAAAACCTGAAACAATA
>DAKU01000126.1:0-15992 GCA_002508425.1 Methanosarcinaceae archaeon UBA470 | reverse complement strand
ACAGAATTAGTTACTAGTTTTACACTTTTTCGGGTAGAAAATGTTCGTTGATGCAGACATTTGCGGTTTGAAAGTTGGGGATGAGCACCCGGTACGGATAATGGGAGTGATAAACCTCAGCAAGGAGTCTTTTTACAAGTCATCTGTAGTGAACGTGGACTCCATATTGCACAGGGCACACAGTATGGTGGACAGCGGTGCTACAATCCTGGACATAGGAGCACGTTCTACATGGATGCTTGCAAACCCTGTGATAAGCAAGGAAGAGGAAATGCAAAGGCTTGTACCTGCACTTGGCATTCTGAAAGATAACATTGATGCTCTCATATCGGTAGATACAATGTTTACTGACATTGCCAAAAAGTCCATTGAATTGGGAGCTGACATAATCAATGACGTTTCTGGCTTCAAAGCAGATGAGGGAATGCTGGATATCCTAGTTGAACATGAATGCCCCGCAGTGGCTATGGCTACCGAAAAAACCCCAGGTGATCCGATAGGCATGGATGCTATAATGGGATCATTATCCGACATTATAATGCATGCACAGGATAAAGGCATGGACCCTGGTAAGCTTATTCTTGATCCTGCAATTGGAAAATGGGTTGCTGAAAAGGGACCAATATACGATTTTGAGATAATTGACCAGTTCGAAAGACTGAAAGTGTTCCAAAAACCAATTCTTGCAGCGATATCACGTAAGTCCTGTATCGATGCAGTGCTGCATAAACCTGCAGAAGAGAGATTATATGGAACCCTTGCTGCCACTGCTATTGTTGTGCATAAGGGAGCACATATTATAAGGACACACGATGTAGCGCAGACAATGGATGTAGTGAAGGTAGCAGCAGCTATGCGCAGCAGAGAACCGAAAGTTAAAGAGAATAATTTTGAGGTATCTGTGCTGGATATTATTAATCCGGAAGATGCTGTCAGAACCATGAAAGAGATGGGTGTTACAGGAACTGGTGCCCAGATCATGAAAAAGAAATGCATTTCCCGAGTACTGAGGATATCTAATATAACCACCACAGAAGCCCTGATCATTAAGCAGGAGATACTGGCAAGAGGGGGCGATGCAGCCCTTGAACGCAATGCAGTATCCCATGAGACTGAAAGCACTGATGTCCTTGTGATCGGTACGATACTACAACTGGAAAAACTTGCACAGAAATTGGAATGCCAGGCCCGCAATTTACCCCTTATTTCAAGAATGATCAAGGATGCACTGAAACTTGATGATAACGTAGAGTATCGTTATTTGAGGGATTTATGATCATCTCTTCTTCAAAACCGTTTGATGAAGTGCTTGCTTCCCTTGAAGGAATTGACAATATATTTGTTGTAGGATGTAATGTCTGTGCTGCAAGACTGCATGTTGGAGGCGAACCTGAAGTGCTCGCCATGTGCGAGAAACTGAAAGAAGCCGGAAAGCATGTCGTTGGCTGGGTCCTGCCCACTGCCGCTTGTAGTATCCAGTCCTACGCGATGCTGGTGGAAAAGAAACCTGATATACGGGAGGCTGATGCTATTCTTGTCATGGCATGCGGTAGCGGGACTTCAGTTGTATCCAGGCTGGCGGGCGTACCTGTCTATCCATCCAATAACACTGATTCTCTAGGAGGACGATCAGGAGAGCAGGTCCTTCCACAGCTATGCGAGATGTGTGGTGCCTGCAACGTCCAGGAATTCGGTGGCGTGTGTCCTAAAGCCAGTTGCCCGAAAGGTTTGCTCAACGGACCCTGTGGAGGCTCCATGTCCGGAAAATGTGAGGTTGATTCGGAAAAGGACTGTGCATGGGAACTAATATACAAACAGCTTGAAAAAACAGATAGGCTGGAACTGCTGGAAAAGGTATTTGAGCCCAGGAAATATAGCAGATAAAGTTCATTTTCTATTTTTCTATACTTATTAGTGCTAATTTCTGTATTCCAAGTAGATCTATTTTTGCCACTATAAAATTAGTTTTTAATCGAGTAAAGTATATTACCTTTGACAAATATTGGGTTTTATTGGAACTATTCAGATAGTTCAAAGGAAAGCTTGAACCCACTACTGCCCAAGGCAAGGTCGTAGTTTGCTCAATCTAATTTAAGAAAGGAAAATTTATGACATCAATTAGTACAAAATTTATAGAATTGATTGGAGCCTTCTTTGGAGCTTTACTCTATTTTATATGGATGTTTTTTGTTCTTGCCATTCAACCACAGGATTTAGGCCAGATAGGAATGTGGCTTACAATGGGTCCCATCATTTTCTTTGTAACCTTAGGACACTACCTATTCTCTCGTGACCTGGTTTCTGAAAAGAGGCGAATAGACGATATAGTGGGATTAAGAAGCACTTTATGGGGATATTTTCTGTGGCTTATTGTAATGATACTAACATATCGACCAGAGGCGGACATAAGCTCCACTTATACGGTAGGAGTAGGCTACCTTTTCATATTATAGATTCACCTCTTAATGAAACGGGATTATTACAAAAAAGCAATTCCCCAAAATGAAAAATCAATACTTTCGGAAACTACCAATCCCACGAATTATTAAGACAAACTAAGCAAAACAAGCCGATAGCATTCCATGCAGAAACCTATTTATAACATAATAAGGAATCATCTGTGATATGTCTACTCCGACATAACGCTGCTGACAGCACTTAATAGATGAGACTACCTGACAAAAACCTGTCAGCAGCGAAATATCCTGAATTATTCTAATCTAAAGAAGTTTAGGTGCTCTGCATGGATAAAAAGAACCAGACATTACTTACAGTTGCCATAGCAATTGTAATAATAGTAGCCCTTGCAGCTATTTTCATGGGCTCAGATGATGAGAGTCTACAAGATCAGCAACAAACGGCACAAAATACATCTATTACTGTATCTGCTTCTGCAGTAATGACAGAAGCTTTCATAGATATGGAAAAAGAGTTTGAGGCAGACAATTCGGAAATAGATCTCATCATGAACTTTGGAAATGCTGGTTCTCTTAGGATGCAGATCGAAGGAGGAGCACCAATTGACGTGTTCGCTCCGGCAGATGTGATTCATATGGATATGCTAGCATCAAAGGGATTGGTTTACAACGATTCACGAAAGAATTTCGCTGGGAGTACCCTTGTGATGATAGTCCCAAAAGGCAACGTGTTTAACCTTACACGTATAGAAGACCTGTCTAAGCCCGAAGTGAAGAAGATAGCACTTAGTGATACAGAGGCTTCTACTGTAGGCAGGTATACAAAACAATCGCTTATAGAAGAGGGGTTGTGGAATAGTGTACAGAATAAGCTGTTGACCGGCGACACTGTGAAAAATTCACTAGTCTATGTGGAAAGAGGAGAAGCTGATGCTGGATTTGTCTTCATGACCGACGTATCATCAGCACAACCGGATACAATAGAGGTAGTCACATCAGTTCCTGTAAGTACGCCTATTATTTACCCAATAGCCGTGGTTTCAGCTACCCAGCATGCTGAAGAATCGCAGTTGTTCGTAGATTTCGTTACTGGGGAAAAAGGTAAATCCATACTGGAACAATATGGCTTCAGTATTCCTCAGACCGGATGAAATATAATATGCTTGATCAAGTATGGTTTCCCTTATACATCACACTTAAGATATCACTGGTATCCTCACTAATAGTGGCAATACTGGGTACCGTAATATCTTATCTCCTAGCCAGAAGGGAATTCATGGGCAAGTGGCTTATTGATTCACTGGTCACCCTCCCCATGATACTCCCACCTACAGTAACGGGATACATGCTGGTCGTGCTTCTTGGAAAAAGAGGAATAATCGGACAAACATTATTCAACCTGACAGGAATCAGCATCCTTTTCACCTGGCAGGTAGCAGTTATAGCTGCATTTGTTGTATCTTTACCTCTAATGGTTAAAACCACTACATCAGCCATTGAAGCTGTTGACAGAGAACTGGAATATGTTGCCTATACCTTGGGAAAGAGCGAACTTGAAACTGCACTTTTTATCACCCTCCCCCTTGCAAAGAAAGGTATACTTGCAGGGATCATTCTGAGTTTTGCAAGAGCAGTAGGAGAGTTCGGCGCAACACTCATGGTTGCCGGGAATATACCTGGAAGAACTAACACTATGGCAATCTCCATTTATAGTGCATTCCAAGGTGGCAACAGTGAACTCGCAAATACACTTGTGATAATACTCGTGCTGATATCGCTATTGTCCATGGCTATCACTACAAAGCTTGTTAATAGATGGAAACTGTGAGGAAATAGACCATGGGAATTAAAGTTGACTTCAGAAAACGATTTTACAAAGACAATGGAAAAAAGAAAGGGAAAGAACCTTCTTTCACAGTGGATGTCAACTTTGAAGCAGGCAACGAACTGGTAGTGCTTTTTGGCCAGTCCGGCTCTGGAAAGACCACGACCTTAAGATGTATCGCAGGCCTTGAAAAACCCAACGGGGGAAAAATAAAGGTTAACGAAAAAGTCTATTTTGATTGTCATAAGAGGATAGAGTTGCCACCACAGCAACGCAGTCTCGGTTATGTGTTCCAGAACTATGCCCTTTTCCCACACATGGACGTAAAGAAAAACATCACATATGGACTCAATGGCTGGAAAGAGGATGAAAAGGAAAAAAGGTTGAAAGAAATGCTCCAGCTTTTGCATATCGAAGGGCTGGAAGACCATTATCCTGCACAGCTTTCAGGTGGACAGAAACAACGGGTAGCATTGGCTCGTGCTCTGGCTCCGAAACCAGATATATTGTTGTTAGATGAGCCATTTTCTGCACTTGATATAATAGTGAGGATGAAATTGCGGGAAAAGATAAAACAGATCCAGAAAGATCTGAACATACCTGTCCTTTTCATCACCCATAACCATGTAGAAGCTTTTACTCTTGCTGACAAGGTTGTGGTGTACCATGAAGGAAGAGTACAGCAGGTAGGGACTCCTGAAGAAGTTTTCTATAATCCTAAAAACCGGCATGTTGCAGAACTAGTGGGTGTGAACAATATATTCGATAATGCTGAAATCGTGGACTGTGGTAATTCTGACAACACGGTAATCAGAAGCGGAAACATGAACATAATTGCTAGGCGAACACATCACAAAAACGGTGAAAAAGTAGCATGGGGAGTACGTCCAGAGAATTTATATTTGTTAGCACCTCACAAAAAAGCTGATGAAAATACCGTTAACATTTTCAAAGGAACAGTTACGACGGTGGTAAACAAAGGTACAAGTAAAGTAGTAGCTGTAGAATTGGATATTGACAAGAAAACGATTTTAGTCGAGATCTCAAACAGAATATTTGAAGAAATGGAACTTCAACCCAGGTCAGAATGCCTTGTTAAAATTGAGCCTGATGACCTGCTTATATTCGTATAGCACAATATAAAAAATAAAGAATATATTTAATCTGTTGCGATCATCACACTGGAAGCCTTAATTACAGCATAAACTTCCTTTCCGACTTTTATGCCAAGGTTCTCCACGGAATTCTTTGTGATGACAGAGACGATCTCTTTTCCGTTGCCCAAATCAATGGTTACCTCAGCACTAACCTGACCAACAACCACATTCTTCACTTTACCTTTTATTGTGTTACGTGCACTTATTTTCATACTTCGATTCTCCTAGGCAATTACGGGCAAAACAAGATATAAGTCTTTACTACAAAGCCCATAATCTAATATAATAGAAGGCGGAAACCAATTATATAACTTACGAGAGAAATATAAGATATGCATATATATATGCAAACTTGATAGTTGAAACACATTTCTATTTTTACTGATTCTCATAAAATATAGCACCTGCACAAAGATTCTCTGTATAATACACGAATAATAGAACTTTTGTACCTGAGTTCATTAAATAATCAGTCCAAAAAGAAGACTTGGTATTATATCTATTAAAAACCATTCAAAGTGGTTTAAGTTAATTATTTATATCATAATGTTAGAAATACATCGCTTAATGCGAGTTAAATCTAATAATTCAAGAGGCAATCAACATGGATAACAGGTACAAATATAGCCTTTATGCAGCAATTGCAGCCGTTGTGATAGGAATATTAGCAAGTACCCTGCAAGTTGGCGATGAAGAAATCTCAAATATATTGATCAACATCGGCGTGGCAATTATTGTTGTACTGCTGGTAAGACTTAGAAGAACTGGGAACCTGCCGGAAAAGGATGAAAGGACAAAGAAATTAGGTGCTTATGGGCTGTCTTACTCATGGTTCATCACATTTCTCATGTTGAATCTGCTTTACTGGATAGATCGCCTGCATTTTGCACAACTTACTGTATCAAATGTGATATTTATTCTATTTATCCTGATGTTGGTGACTGCGAAGGGTTTCCAGTGGTACTTCCTTTCAAAAGGCGATGTTGACTAATTGCACAAGAGGTGCTGAATGCAGACAAGGATCAAAGAGTTCAGGGCACGATACGACCTTACGCAGGAAGATCTGGCACAAAAAGTAGGAGTGCGTAGAGAGACGATAGGTTTTCTGGAAAAAGGAAAATACAATCCATCTCTGAAGCTTGCCTACAAGGTAGCAAAGTGTCTGAACTCGACATTAGACGAACTTTTTATATTCGATGACAGTGACCTCTAGAATGAGAGAAATGGAAACAAGAGCAAAAGTATGGATTACAGAAGACGGTAAACCCGTTATAGGAGAAGGAAAAGTTGAGTTTCTTAAAGCCATAGATGAAGAGGGCTCACTACGCAAAGCCTGCATCAAAGTAGGTATTTCCTATAAGCACGCATGGCTCGTGCTCAATAAGATGAGCGAACGCTTAGGTGAAGATATTGTAGTGACGATAAGAGGAGGGAAGAAACAAGGAACTTTTCTCACTGATGCTGGCCGCAAACTCATAAAAGAATATGATATGAACAAGCAGTTGCTCAACGACACAATTCACGATGAGACTTATAGGGAACACCTCGGATTGCATATTTCCGCACGCAACAGGATACCTGCAAAGATCATAGAAGTGGAAAAGGGAGATATAGCCTCCAGGGTTAAATTATCCATAGAAGCTGCAGTTTTAAGTTCACTGATCACCAGTGAAGCAGTGGAAAAACTTGACCTGAAAGAAGGTGACGAGGTTTTTGCAGTCATTAAGTCGACTGAAGTCCTCATAGGGAAAACGGCAATGAAGAAAGATTAATCCAATTATCCTCTACATTCCTTTTTCCTAAAAACCAATAAACTAACCAATCGATCAGTTGCACTTTTTTCGAGTAATTCCATATGCCATAAGAGGCAGCAGCACAAGTGCAAAGGCAAGCTGGATGGAAGCGGGTACAATATCCCCACCAGTTCCTACAACAGCAGCTGCTTTAACTCCAAGGCTCATATAGATGAAATCCAGAAGCAATCCAAAGCCTATGGAACATACTGCTATCGTACCAACATAGATCATTGCAGTCTTCTTGCCGAGAAACTTCATTACCATGGTAATAGTTGCAGCGTTTGTCGCCGGGCCTGCAAGGAGGAATACAAAAGCTGTTCCAGGACTCATACCTTTTGCAACTAATGCTGCAGCAAGGGGTGTGGAGGTAGTGGCACAAATATACAGAGGAATACCTATGAGGAGCATAATCACCATCGAAAAAATGCCACCTCCCAGATAGGAGCTAATGACCTCTTCAGGTATTAAGTATGCAATAACACCCGCAAGCAGGGTTCCTATAATGAGCCATTTTGAGATATCTCCAAGAAGGTCTACAAACGCATATGTTATACCAGCAGCTATCCTGGAGGCTGCATTGGCATTACCATTGAAAGAGCATGCTCCATCTGAACAGGAACAGCCACACCCGGGAGTAGCAGAAGCATGCATCATAACAAGGGGCTTGCTTAAGAGAGGTTTCTTCTCATTTGCCGATGAAAAGTTTTCGATTATGCCTGCTGTAATAGCTGTAAACAATGTAGCAAACGGCCTGAATACTGTCATGATTGGATCCAGCAGAGCATAGGTAATTGCAATGGAGTCAACTCCTGTTTCTGGTGTTGAGATCATAAAAGACAACGCTGCTCCTTTTGTAGCACCCCTTTTCTTCAGAGACAGAGCTGTAGGTACCACACCACACGAACATAGTGGCAGTGGCAAGCCCATAAGAGAGGCATTGATCACAGACCTTACCTTTCCTGCTGATTCCCCCAGATATGAGAGTATTTTCTCATCCGGCACTAGCACATGAAGTATCCCTGCGATCAAAAATCCCAGGAAAAGATAAGGAGACATCTCCAGGAAAAGTGACCACGATTCAAATAAAACTCCATAAATAATGTGTATTATAGATACTTCAGATATCACTGTTCCATCTCCTTTGCATGTTGCTGGCACATATCAATCAGTACGCTTACGTGCTCATCTGCCAGATGATATACAGTAAAACGGCCTTCTCTTTTGGTCCTCACGAGGTCTAGCTGTCGTAAGGTGCGCAAACTATGAGAGATAGCAGACTGGGGATTGACCCAGGACATTTTCAATATCAGTCACACAAAGAGGACCATGCTGCAAGAGTAAGAGAATTTGCAGACGAGTTGTGCATTGCAATGCTCCGAATATCTGACAGATACGGTTTATCACTTGTTCAGAGGGAAGAGCATTGGTCATGGTTTTAATAGCTGCATCATCCATACATGAGTGGGACATGTGCATGAACATGTGAACAAGCATTCATATAATTAACCGTTAGATCTAGAAACAGAAAAAAAAGATCACCATACACGCCACAATGAATAGAGAAAAACAATCTGCTTTGTGCATCTTCAACTCGAACATAGAAGTTCTGTGGACACCCTGATAACAGCGGCTTTCCATAGCCATTGCCAGATCCTCTGCCATGCGCATGGTGCTGTGGATCATGGGTACAGCCATTGAAGAAACACCTCTAAGGGGATGTCGATTCAGATCCATGCCTCTGGAAAACTGTGCTTGCAATATTTGTGACAAGTTCCCATGCATCAAGGGTACAAAACGCATAGATATCGACATCATGATAGCAAGATCATAAGAAGAAATACCCAGAAGGGAAAGAGGCAGTGGGCGCAGCATCCTTTCTATCCCCAGAGTCAGAAGAGCAGGACGTGTTGTTGAAAGAAGTAACGAAGCAAAGAGAACAAGAAGAACGAATCTAGAAGCAACAAGCCCTCCTGTCCATATTCCTTCAGAACTTATGGCCACTGGCCCTATAGAAAACAGGCCCTCGCCCCCCGAGGACATGGCCTGTACAGCGAAAATGAAGACAAAGAACAATAACATAGGACGAAGAGAGTTAAGATGGTGCCTTATACCCAATCTGGCAAGTAGTGAGAGTGTAAAAAAGATACAAAATAGCAAACCTATAGTCTTAAAAGTAGATGCCCTCAGCACAACAATACTGAGCAGCATTACTGAAATCAGTTTTGTGCGGGGGTCCAACCTATGAAGAATAGATTTTCCCGGTAGATAGGAAAAGAACAGTTCATTCATGTGCTGCACTCATCCTTTTGATACGCATTATTTCCTGGAACGCCTCTTCCACAGTGAAGATGCCATCATTCACCTCTATCCCGCATTTACGCAGCTCCCCCATCAACAAAGGAATATCCTGAATCTGTGAAGGTGTTGATAAGAAGTATTCTTCGGGGGTACCTGTAAATCTCAGCTTTCCACCCTTCATGGAAAACACCCTTGTGGCCAGGGGCAATACATGACGTATATTGTGGGTTACTACCACAACGGTGATCCCAGTAGCACGAACCTGTTCCAATGCCTTAGATAGCTCTTTTCTGCTTTTAGGATCAAGCCCTGTGGAGGGTTCATCAAGAACTAGATATTTAGGGCTTGCAGCAATGATACCTGCAAGAGCCACCAATCGCATATGCCCATTACTTAAACTGAAAGGCGGCTTTGAAGCGATATTCTCGTCCAGCCCTACCAATTTTAGGGACTCGCTAACCTTTGAGCGCAGTTCTTGACCGGATACTCCAAAATTCGATGGTGCAAAAGCGACATCTTCAAACACCGTCCGTCCAAAAAGTTGCTGTTGAGGAAATTGAAAAAGCATGCCTACAAGCTTTCTGGCCTGGAGAGATGTAGCATTGTATCCATCCACAGTTACTTTTCCGGAAAGGGGCTTTAAAAGGCCATTGAAATGTTTTATAAGAGTAGATTTTCCAGAACCTATCTCGCCCATGATGACCAGAAATTCATCCTCTTCTACCTTCATACTAATTCTGTCAAGCACCATTGACTCGAACTGGGTATTTCTTGCATAAGAGAAACTGACATTGTCTACAATGACCGGCATATTTCCTCCGCTAATGTAAGTGGAGACAATAGATGACCATTCAGGTGGATGACACCAACATCTTCAAGCTTCAGTGCAAGCTTCAGTAAAGGGGGCAGCTCAAACAGATCATGTTCTAAACCGAGTTCTCTGATAACGGTAAGTGGCGTTCCATCAGCTACTATTCTGCCCTGATCCATCACCAGAATACGATCTGCAATAAGAATTTCTTCTGGACGGTGGGTGATGTACAGCAAGCCAATTTCTTTGTTCTTAAGAGAAATAACCATATTGAGCACTTCTGCACATGATCGTGAGTCCAGCATGGAACTCACTTCATCCAGTACCAGGAATTTAGAACCCATAGCCAATGATCCCGCTATGGCTGCTTTCTGTTTCTGGCCACCGCTTAAAGAACTTGGAGAAATATGTCTGTATTTGTCCATACCAGTGATTTCCAATGCCTCTGAAACTAACCTTTTGATATCAGCAGTTGGGAGGGCTAAGTTCTCCAATCCAAAAGCTATATCTTCTTCCACAGTGCTCCCAATAAACTGCACATTCGGGTCCTGGAATACCATTCCTACAGCCTGCCTTATTCTCCAGAGAGAAGAAGGATCTCTAGTATCCATCCCCATTACTTTTACAGAACCAGCAGTGGGTCTTAAGAGGCCATTCAAGTGCCTGGAAAGAGTGGATTTACCACAACCATTGGGACCCACTAAAACAACGAATTCACCCGCTTCTAGCTCCAGGTCTATGGAATCAAGTACATTTGTTCCATCTGGATAGCTGTATGAAAGAGTTTCAATGGATATCACGTGCTTAAACCTCGTACCGTGTAGCTATGAATGCAGCAATTAGCAATGTAATCAGATCGCCCATAATGAAAGGCAATACTCCTGCAACCATCGTTTGCTGGAATGTGAGATCAGCTACTTGCATAAGCCGAAAGGCACCGAAAATATAAATGATACACAAGCCAACGATCATATGCAGACTATTTTTTAGTAGAGACCGATGAGACATTGTTTCTGAGAGCTTGCCGGTTACAAATGCTGCAAATATGAAGCCTATTAGATAGCCACCAGTTGGACCAAAAAGTACCCCCAATCCAGAAGATCCTCCTGAGAATACAGGAAATCCCACTATACCGAGCAAAAGATACACTATCATGCTGATAGTTCCCCATCGGCTACCCAGAATACAACCGGTAAGCAATACGAAAAATACCTGCATTGTCATCGGAACAGGCGTGATAGGAAGAGGAATCTTCACATATGCACCTACCGCTACAAGAGAAGCAAATAGGGCGGCAAATACCATTTTTTTCAGGTCTGTAGTAGAAGTTCCAGTATCCGAAGAAGGATTGTAAACCATGATATGAAAACAGGTTTACAATAGATTTAAACATTATCATCTGGGATGAACTAAAAAAAAAGCCGAAATGAATTCGACTACAATAGAAGATAAAAAAAGATCAGAAAGGGCCTTACTCGCCCATTTCTGCACCAGGAGCTGGCATGCCTCCTGCACCTAACTTACTCTTGCCGGAAGATGCAACGATATCATCGATCCTTAGGATCATAACAGCAGCTTCAGTAGCTGAGTTTATGGCCTGGGTCTTTACCCTCAGTGGCTCAATGACGTTCTCTTCCCACATATCAACGACTTTGCCGGTAAATACATTCACACCAGCTCTCTTGTTACCCTTCTCGTGCTGGGAACGCATTTCAACAAGTATATCTATGGGGTCAAGTCCACCATTCTCTGCAAGGGTTTGCGGAATGATCTCCAATGCATCTGCAAATCCATTTACTGCAAGCTGTTCTCTGCCCTTAAGGGTTGATGCATACTGCCTGAGTTTCAGTGCAAGTTCTACTTCAGTTGCGCCTCCGCCTATTACTACCTTTCCATCTTCAAGGGAAACACCTACGACTCTTAGTGCATCATTGAGTGCACGCTTGATGCCATCTACGATATGAGTAGTTCCTCCGTGAAGAACAAGAGATGCGGTCTTAGTGTTCTTACAGTCCATCACAAAGGTCATCTTGGTACCTTTGACCTCTCTTTCTTCGACATAGCCTGCATAACCAAGGTCCCCGACGAGGATCTCAGTGTCATCTTGGACAATAGTAGCACCTGTTGCCCTGGCAAGCTTTTCCATATCGCTCTTCTTGATCCTTCTGCATGCGTAGATACCAGCCTTTTCAAGATAGTACTGGGCCAAGTCATCGATACCCTTCTGGCAGAACACCACAGTTGCACCTGTTTTGATGATGTTATCGACCTTTGCCTTGACCATTCTCTCTTCCTGGTCCACGAACAACTGCATCTGTTCAGGAGATGTGATCTTGATCTCAGCATCTTTCTCGATCTTGTTGAACTCAATAGCAAAGCTTGTCAACATTACCTTGGCGTTGTCGATCCTTTGTGGCATATTGGGCCTGACACGGTCCTTGTCTATTACAAGTCCCTTGATCAGCTCAGTGTCCTTGATACTTCCGCCTTCACGTTTCTCGACAGTAATGTCCTCAATATCGACCTTGTAGCCTGAATCTGTCTTCTCTGCTACAGAAAGTACTGCATCAAGAGCTAACTCAGAAAGGAAATCCTTGTACTCTCCTGCACCTTTGCCTGTAAGAGCAGTGGAAGCGATCTTCTTCAATGCCACTCTGTCTTCAGGTGAAACATCAACAGTGATAGTATTCAGGATCTCTTCACATTTTGTAGCAGCCTGGCGGTATCCACTTGTAATGACAGTAGGGTGGACTCCCTTGTTGATTAATTCTTCTGCCTTTGAGAGTAATTCCCCTGTAAGTACCGCTGCGGTGGTAGTTCCATCTCCCACTTCATCATCCTGAGTCTTGGACACTTCCACTACCATCTTGGCAGCAGGGTGCTCAATATCCATTTCCTTCAGAATGGTGGCTCCGTCATTGGTGATAACTATGTCACCCAATGAGTCTACAAGCATTTTGTCCATGCCTTTGGGGCCCAGTGTGCTCCTCACTGCATTTGCCACAGCCTTTCCTGCAAGGATATTGATGCTCAGAGCATCTCTACCCCTGGTCCTCTGATTCCTGTTACCTGCATAGTATGCTGGTTGTCCAGCCATTCGTGCTGCCAAATCATTAACCTCCTAGTAATAATTAAACGATCAATTTGAACATTGAAGTGCCTTTATCGAAGATGTTCAACACTCGATAGTTGAATCTAAATGCAAGCAGTTCTATATAAAGATAACCAGCGAGATATAAAAGGGAAAATGGAGATAATATGAGGAAAAGAGAATAAAATTAAAACTCCATTTTAGTGACAAACGTGCTTAAACATATAACTTTTTGACATGATTGATGATAGCGCGGTAAACATATTCCCTATAGTAAGCAGGATCAGGGATACTAAATATAGCCAATCCACCCACATTCCAAGCTACATTAGAGATGACCCTCTTCTGCTCCATCTCATCGACCATCTGCTTCACCTTGGAAATATCTTCGGCAACTTCCCTCCAATCCCCCTGATGAGCTGTGGAAGAAGCCATTTTAAGATTCAATTCAAATTGCTGTAAGGCAAATTGATATGTGTGTAACCATTGAATATCGTCTTTTTCTACCTTAGCCTTTCCAAGTCTTGCATCTTGAACAAGCTCCTTGATAAGTAGCTCAAAATCTGAAGACTTAAAGTCTCTACAGTCCAACTTATCCATGAACATTTTTATTTGTTCCATTACAAACACCCACTTATAAATGGGTACTGAAAGCAGATAAGAGTATCTAATACTCACTTTTTGTATACAGTAGATATCAATGAAAGAGAGACAAGATACAACTCATGTTGTATCATTCTCCAGTAAGCTAAAATGAGAAAAAAGTCAATTTACAGATTTCTTCGAACCAAAAACAAAACTTTAAATATGACCCTGGTCATTTATGACCTTGGTCATATTTTCTGTAATTCATCAATAATCAAAAAGGATAACATGTCCCTTCGTGAAAAGAAGAAAATCGAGACAAAGAACAGGATCTTTGAAGTATCGGGAAAATTGTTCAAAGAAAAAGGCTTTGAAAATACTACGATAGATGAGATCACAAAAGAAGCCGGGATTGCTAAAGGTACTTTTTTTAATTATTTTCCCACTAAAGATTCTCTTATTTTATATTTCGCGGAACAAAAGGCAGAGTTGATCTACGACTTGACAGAGGACGAAGTTATGATCCATCTACCTACTAAGGAAAGGATCAAGAAGTTCCTTGTATCACTGGCCGAAAGCTACGAGAATGACAAAGATCTCACAAAACTGCTGTTCATTGAATACAGAAGATACATAGGGATTTCGAGACCAGAGATCAATAAAGAGAGAAGCCCACATTACCGCCTGATCAAAGTGCTTCTGTGCCTATTAGAAGAAGGGATAGAAAAGGGAGAGGTAAAAGGAAGTATTGATACAAGAATGGCAGCTGAAACGCTGAACGCAGTGTACTTTCACACTTTAATGGTGTGGCTGAAATCAGAGAATGATTTCTCTTTTTCAAGAGACATATTTGCAAAGATCGATCTGTTATTCGATGGCATAGGAGATTGATTATAATGATGGCTATAGAGGTTGAAAAACTAACTAAAGAATTTAACGGATTTGTTGCTGTAGATCATATTTCTTTTAGTATAAGGAGTGGAGAAGTATTCGGTTTGCTTGGCCCAAATGGAGCAGGTAAGACAACAACCATGTCGATGCTTTCAACTATGCTGAAACCAACTTCCGGGAAAGCATCTGTCAATGGCTTTGATATATTGAAAAAGGAAGATGATGTAAGGAAATCTATCGGTATTGTTTTCCAGGACCAGAGCCTTGATGAAGAACTCACTGCCTATGAAAATATGGATTTCCATGGCAGGCTTTACCGTATCCCAAAGGATTTACGGGAGAATAAGATTAAAGAGCTTCTGAAGCTTGTAGAACTTGAAGAGAAAAAGGACAATTTAGTAAAAACATACTCCGGAGGAATGAGAAGGCGGCTGGAAATAGCAAGAGGACTGTTGCATGAACCCAAAGTGCTGTTCCTGGATGAACCAACCCTTGGCCTTGATCCTCAGACAAGGAATCATCTCTGGAACTATATCGATAGGCTGAACAAAGAAAAAGGGATCACAATAATCCTTACCACTCATTATATGGAAGAGGCAGACAAGCTTTGCGACAGAATAGCAATAATCGATAAGGGAAAGATTATCGCATTGGACACTTCGGAGAGACTTAAAGAAAGTATTGGCGGAGATGTAATTGAAATAACATCCCAAGATAAGGAAAAACTCCATATGAGGATTAAAACATGTTCCTGGGTCAAACATGTGGACATTCACAATGGATCTGTTACGATCAACCTCCAAAATGCAGAAAAACATGTTGCTGAAATAGTAAATCTTGCATCTGAGAATGGGATTGAGATCGAATCGATCTCTATTCATAAGCCTACCCTTGAAGATGTCTTTTTGTATTACACGGGCAGGACCATAAGAGAAGAAGAAGCCAGTACCAAAGATCGCATGCGTATGATGCACAAGCCTCAGAGGAGATAAAATGGATATTGTATATACCATCTGGTTAAGAAGTGTAAAACGTTACCTGCGTTCCAAAAGCAGAATAGTAGGCAGTTTAGGTATGCCCATATTCTTTTTGCTTGTTCTCGGCTTTGGGCTTAATTCCGT
>DAKU01000138.1 GCA_002508425.1 Methanosarcinaceae archaeon UBA470 | reverse complement strand
TATAAGTAGATCCATAAAATTGCCAGATGATAACTGTGATTCAAAATCCATAATGCAGTCCTCTGATAACTTGTAAGGATCAATCACAATGCGAAAGGCATATTCAACTAACTTTTCATGCGACATTTAATATATAATAAATGCACATTAACGCCTTTCCTTATCATAGATAGTATCCATAGGACAATAATAACCGTATAAAATATATCCTGTAATAGTATAATCACTATTGTGATGGTAAGATTATGACCGAAAATGCAATGGATGAACTGCTCAGGTGGATAATAAGCGTTGATAGGCGTCTTATTCTTCTGGAGTACATGAGAAAACACACAATTGCTAATGCTTCTGAGATCGCCCATGAGTCTAACAGGTCCACCCAGAATATCAGCCATGCCTTAAAAGAATTAGAGGATATGGGACTAATAGAATGTTTGACTCCTACAAAAACTACATGGAAAAAGTACATCCTCACAGACAAGGGAAAAATAGTAATGGATAAAATGGAAGGAAAATATATCTAATAACTTTTTATCACTCGCTTTCAACTTCCATTTCAAGAGCTTTGTATCCTTTCACAAGGTTAATATTGGCTCTTACAACCGAATTTTTAAATTCTGCCAATTCTGAAGAAGTGTTTTCCAGATTTTCTACGGTATGCTGCTCAGTTATAGCCATACCATCTGGTATCACTTTTCCATTTGGAACGTTGATCTTTCTTACAGTGGCGTTATGCATGACCAGACTATCATCACCCACAGTGCAGTCAAACACCACTGATCCAAAACCGACAAAACATCCTTCTCCTATGTAACATGGGCCGTGTACGATGCACCCATGAGCGAGGGAAGTGTTACTGTTTATAATGACCTGGGAATGGGAAAGGGCGTGTATGATTACATTATCCTGAACATTGCAACCATTTCCAATGAATATTGAGGACCCCGGTTCATCGGCCCGGATGATAGCATTATGTGCCACAAAGACATTATCACCAATATTGACATTTCCAATGATGATGGCTGTTTCAGATATCCATGCTTTTTTACTTATCTTTGGTTTCTGCTTCTGTGGATTTTGTAATTGCATCTCACCCTCCTTTTTTTGATAGTATTTTTCTTGGGACTTGCATCAGACTTTGAGAGACATGTTATGAGTGAATATGAGAACTTATTTAAATCTGTTGCCTAAAATTAGTTTGTGTCTTTGGAATGGAGCGTATTCTCAAATATCTTAGCAAAAAAATAAGCTGGCTATGTGTTTACAATTCATGTCACAAAGCTTGTTTTCATATATCTTTTATGAAGACCACTCTATGCTCGCCAGGTCCACTATAATCTCGAACAACGTTGATCCCATCAATTGTTTCATTTCCTATAAGTTTCATCCCGATGCTTTTATGGAAACCTATGGAGTCCTGATTTGTTGGTTTTGTTATGGCTTTTATCTTTAAACAATGTTTTTTTCTTGCACATTCGATAAAATGCTCATAGAGCTTCCGGGCTAATCCCAGTCTACGGTAGTTATTCCTTACTGCCAGCAGGTGTGCATAGGCTATGGGCTCTGCCTGTGAATAGAAACCGAACAGGTAAGCACATATAGTGCGGCCATCCTTTATTACATAAGCCGTATCCTGAAATTCATGGATCAGTAGAGGGTGATGTAGATGCAATGTTCTGTTACTTCCCCAGAAATCAGTGATATCTGTGATGATCTTGTCAAAATCATCTTTGCTGCAATTCACTATTTCCATTTTATCATTCACCTTCATTCACCATATAACTGCACAAACAACTTGAAGCATAGTTGAGGATGGATCATAGAAATAATTTGGTATTACAGTTTCTTTTTATATTATTCGCAGGCCTAAGAACCAAAAGGTATATATGTTAGGCGAAGCCTAACTAATCAAAAGGACTAGAACATGACTGATAGAAAAGAGCATTTGTATGTGGTTTTTGAAAATCTTTTAAAGATCAAAAATGGATGCTCTTGTGAGGTCTTCTCTGAATGTGGGTTATCGGATATTACTGTAAAACAGGTTGGATATCTGAAAACTATTGATGAGCATGGAGAAGTGACTTTTAGCGGGCTTGCTAAGATCACTAGGAACTCTAAACCCACTATTACGGAGATTATTAACAAATTTGTAAGAATGGAGTGTGTGTACAGAGATCGATGTCCTGACGATGGCAGGATTTATTATATCCGATTGACGGAAAAAGGCCAGATGATAGCCCGTTCCGAAAAGCATGCTTTGTTGAAAATGATAGAAAAAATGGCTCATTCATTGGATGAGGATGAGATGGACACTCTTATACAGATCTTAAGCAAGATGAAATGATTTTTGATTTTTTTTTCATCGGTGTAGTTAGGGAAACTCAAACTAAATAGCTTTCAGAAATATCGAGATGATAATAATGTATTCACAACAAACCCATGATAACAAAGAGAGTATGGTAATACCACTCTTTGATATAGTGGTTTATCCACACAGCCGGACAAAGTTCCTGGTCGATAAAACCACTGGGGAAATGCTTTCAAGTGAAATGAATAATGGTGGAACTGTACATGCAATAGGGCTGACAGTGAAAAACAATAAGCAATCCTCTGATGATATATCCGAGGATGATTTGTTTAGGACAGGAAACCTATTCCACGTCGCATCTATAGAACCTGCAGATGATGAATACCTAATCTCTGTGAAGTCTTTACAAAGAATAGCTGCTTCTTCTCTGTACCTCAAGGAGAATGGATTGTTCTATGCCACATTCGAGCCTGTGCCGGATGTAGAAGATCTTGACGAGAATTTAAGAGAAACGATAGTGGCAGATGTGAAAAAGACTATCCATGACATAAGTAGCCGTTTTCAGAGTTCAGAGGAGTTCACAAGTCCGATAAACGAGATGGATTCCATCGACCAGATCATGGGTTATGTTATGCCATTTATGCCCATTAAAATTTCAGAGAAACAGAATCTTCTGGAAACTGTTTCTATGCGCGAAAGGTATCTCACATTTCTTTATGTGCTAACCAAGCAAAAAGAGAATATAAACCTCCAGATGGAAGTGGCAAAGAAGGTTGCAGAAAAGGTAAATAAGTCCCATCGTGAAGCGATGCTGCGGGAACAGCTTAAGGTAATTCAGGAAGAGCTCAATGAAAACGAGGATTCAGTCTCTGGTGAAGGGGGATACAGGGAGAGGATAGAGGCTTCAAAGATGCCCGATGAGGTGAAGAAGAAAGCCTTTTCGGAGCTAAAGAAACTTGAGAACGGGGGAAGTCATAACCCTGAAACCCCAGTGATCAAGAATTACCTGGACCTCTTGCTTGACCTTCCATGGGCGATAGAGGAGAAAAAGATAATTGATATCGCTGAGGCCCGTAATGTGCTTGAGAGCAATCACAATGGTCTTGAGAAGGTTAAAGAGAGAATAATTCAGCATCTGGCGGTAATGAAATTGAAGCATGAGAAGCAGGGTTCAATCCTGCTCTTCACAGGACCGCCGGGAACTGGAAAAACGAGTCTTGGAAAGAGCATTGCAGATGCTTTGGGCAGGAAATATGTCCGGGTGAGCCTTGGTGGTGTCAAGGATGAAGCTGAGATCAGGGGGCATCGAAGAACGTATGTAGGAGCTCTACCCGGAAGGATCATACAGGGTATAAGGAAGGCAGGCACGAAGAATCCTGTGTTCGTACTTGATGAGATAGACAAACTATCGTCTTCCTATTCAGGAGACCCTGCAAGCGCTCTTCTGGAAGTCCTTGACCCCGAGCAGAATGGTTCGTTCTCTGACCATTACCTGGAAGTGCCCTATGATCTTTCCGAGGTGCTGTTCATAGCCACTGCCAACTCCCTTGCAACTATCCCATGGCCACTGCTTGACAGGATGGAGATCATCGAGATCTCAGGCTACACGAAGAATGAAAAGCTTGCAATTGCAAGGGACCATTTAATACCTGCTATACTGGAAGATCACGGTCTTGATGCGGATAAGCTCAGGATCGAAGATGAGGCCTTAAAGCTTATCGTTGATAAATACACCCGTGAAGCTGGTGTAAGGGGGCTTAAAAAGCAGCTTGCAAAAACTGCAAGGTTCGTGTCCGAGAGAATTGTTTCAGGGAAGGCCGAGCTTCCTTTCGTAGTGAAGGTGGATATACTCACGGAGATCCTTGGAAAAGAGTTGATTCGGCAGGAAGGGGCCAGAAAGGAGAATGTGCCCGGAGTGGTCACTGGACTTGCCTGGACTCCTGTGGGTGGAGATATCCTTTTCATAGAAGGCACATTCATGCCCGGTAAAGGAAAGCTTACGCTGACAGGTCAGCTTGGGGATGTGATGAAAGAATCGGCTCAGATCTCTCTGAGCCTGGTGAGGTCACGGCTTGCCAGCACTGTGAACAGCTTTGACTTCATCACAAGTGATATTCACATCCATGTACCATCAGGGGCAACCCCAAAGGACGGGCCTTCGGCAGGTGTTACTCTGTTCACTGCTCTTACATCCCTGATCACTGGCAAAGCGGTTGACCCTAAACTTGCCATGACAGGTGAGATCA
>DAKU01000021.1 GCA_002508425.1 Methanosarcinaceae archaeon UBA470 | reverse complement strand
TGCAAATATTTATATATCTAGATGGCATGATATCCATGCTTTGAGTGTGTAACTGTTTTGAGAACATAAGGCTTTTAATGGTATTACTTTGTAACTGCTATTTTCCGTATGCTTCCAGCAAGTGCACCTTTTAAGCTTATTTGTAAAGGAAGTGAAATAGTTGTTCAACAGAAATGAATCAACTGCTCCGGTTGATGCTGGAAAGGAATACGAAGTAACCATTGAAGACATTGCAAAAGAAGGCGACGGAATTGCTAGAGTAAGCGGTTTCGTGATCTTCGTTCCAGGTACATCTGTGGGCGATGAAGTGACCATAAAGGTCACAAAGGTCATGCGCAAATTCGCATTTGGTGAAGTTGTAGAGTAATAATAATTAAATCATTTTCTAAGGAAGATCAGTTAAAATGATTTTCCTTATCTCTTTTCTTTTATCAATAAAAGATAATAAGTATCTAGAAGGATATTATTAGATAATTCTAGGTAACTACATATAATTGCACAGGTTATGTAGTAAATTTATATTGATTGTACTATTGGGTAGACGTTTTGATGATTTACAGCCCCTAGCATTCAATAACTCAGAAACTACGGCTGTATCTATTGAAATTCGGTTCCTTTCTTCCAGCCTTTCATATCTGAAATACTTTTAGGAAGGATTATATTTAACCTTCCTGCGCTTTTCTGAACCTTTACTTTGGACATGAAAACCATCTTAATCTATACATTTATTTCAATGTTATAGATAGAGATGATGCGCTTGATTAAAACAAGAATGATAAAAAATAATTGTAAGTGTAACCTGAGCATTTGCTCAGTGTTATTTTAGGAAGCCTTTACGTGAAAGCCAGTCTACCTGTGGCCTTGTGTATTTCCAGATAACATCGGCTTTTGAATTCTGTATTTCCCATGGAGTAGCAATGACCAGATCTCCTTCTTTTACCCACATACTTTTTTTCTTGGATCCTGGGATTCTCCCCATGCGTACAATTCCATCCATACATTGCAGTCTTACCCGGTTAGCTCCAAGCAAGCTGGAAACTGTAGCAAATAGTTCATTATCCCGTTCGCGAGGGGTGCGCACTTTGAAGACCTGGTCCGGACTGCTACTTCCACTCTGCGAATTTTTCTTCCTGGTATTGCTTCTATAATTTGCCAAACTAATTCCACCTTTTTTGTATTTATATCAAATAGCACTACGCTCTAATATATAGTAAGAAGGGTTACAGGCCTGTCAAAAATACTTCAAAAACATTGCCTATAAAAACTTCTGAGCTTAGTCGCCTTCAGAACAAAACCATACATTACATTTAGAAAAAGTAAATCCAATGATAATTATACAACTTTACTCTGCTATTATATATAGTGGACTAAACTATATAAGTTGAACGCATAAACAGGCTGGCAATAGTTAAATAAGTCCTCTTGCTTATGCGACAGGGAAACTTATTCTTTCATCTAATTAAAAACCACTATTTCAAACAATATATCTATATATATCAACCAAGGAGAGGTTCTCATTAAAATAAAGATACCTTATGGCCAGGAATATGTTGACCTGGATGTTACCGTTCCTCATGAGATCATTGTTCCGAACAATGTAAAAGTCGGCAATGAATCCAAAATTATAAAACAGGCACTGGAAGAGCCCATAGGAATGGAATCTTTTGCCATTTTTGCACGCAAGAGCAATAAATTACTGATCCTTGTGAACGATGCTACCAGGCCTACCCCTACCTCAAAGGTGCTGAAAGAACTCTATCCTCTTTTAAAAGATCATCCAGACGTAAAATTCCTTATAGCCACCGGAGCACACAGAGGACCCACAGAAGAAGAACTGAGATATATTTTTGCTGAGTTCCTTGACGAATTCCGAAACAAGATACACGTGCATGATGCACGCAAGGATGAAGATATGATATACCTCGGAGAATCAAGCAATGGGACAGAGATGTATCTAAATAGACTTGTCACAGAAACGAAGAACATCCTGGTAATAGGAAGTGTGGAACCACATTATTTTGCAGGTTATACCGGCGGTAGAAAATCCTTCCTTCCGGGGGTTGCTGCCTACAGAACCATAGAAATGAATCATATGCATGCCCTTTCCGATATGGCTGCACCACTTGCTCTGCAGGGAAATCCGGTAGCTGAGGATATGGAAGATGCCATGAAGGTGTTGAAAGACTTACATGTATTTTCCATACAAACCGTACTGACAGCAGATCATGGATTATATGCAATGATTGCTGGAGATCTCAAACTATCGTTTGAATTGGCAGTGAAAAAAGCAAATGAGGTTTTCTGTCCATCGTGTAACAGGAGAGGAAACATTGTGCTCACCGTAGCTCCATATCCCATGGACATCGACCTATACCAGTCCCAGAAAGCCCTGGAAAACGGCAAGCTTGCACTAGAACACGGTGGTATAATAATACTTGTTTCCAAATGCAGGGATGGAATAGGAGATGACACTTTCCTTAAACTGCTTTGCTGCGCCCAGACTTCCGAAGATGTGATGCAGAAAATATCTGAAGGCTATAAGCTTGGTTACCATAAAGCTGCAAAGATGGTACAGATAGGAATGCATGCACAGATGTGGGCTGTTTCAGACCTTGACACTGATACCTTAAAAAAGGCAAGACTTAAGCCTCACACGAATCTGCAAGAAACTTTCGACAAGGCTATAGCTGCCACCCGCGCTGCAGGCAAAGAGCCTTATGCTGTAATTCTGCCACAGGGTAGCCTTACAGTGCCTCTTGTAAAATGACGGAACTTACCTGATTTCTCAGTTCTTGAGAAAATGGCAATTCCTATCGATTTTTTTAATTGGCCAATTTCAGGTTACTTCGAAAAAGTCAAAATTATTTAAAGCAGATAATACTTTGAACTTTTATTTTTAAGTGTATTTTAAAGTCAAAGGAAACTTAGATATTGAAAATAGGAATAATACGGTAGTTTTATATATATTGAAAGTACACAAGATTATGGATTGGATAACTAGAATCAAATATAAGTTATATCAATCTATAAAGTCTGCTAATGGCTTTAAATGCTGAATGCAGTATAAATACTGCTAAGAGCCTTGTACAGCCTGTTGAATTGCCTCAAAATATCATGTAATGGGCAAAATGGTATTTCTCCAGTTGGAGGTGAGATGAATGGCAAAGAAAGAAGAGCAGAAGAAGGGAGCAAAGGCCCCAGAGAAGGGAGCGAAAGCACCTGAACCAGCAAAAGGAGCTGCAAAGGCACCTGCTAAAGGCCAGAAAAAGAAATAAGTAGATTCAATAATCTGTTTTTTATAAGGGAGTAAAACCTCCTCATTTTGTTTTTTGTTCATGCATTTTTTCGAGGCTACTTTATATACATGAGTTCTATTATTCTACACATCTAAAGCAATAACGTAGTTTTGCTTATCCCCTTATCTATTACATAGCAGTGGGTTTGCATTCGAGAAATGTTGCAGGATCAAAGTGAGTATATGACAAAATTTGAAAATTTCAAAGCATTCAATATATCCCAGGGCATGTTAGACGTTCTGGAAAAAAAAGGTTTCTTCAAACCCACTCCTATCCAGGTACATGTGATCCCCCTCCTTATGAAGGGAGACCGTGATATCATCGGCCAGGCGCAAACCGGCACCGGAAAGACTGCTGCATTTGGCATTCCCATCATAGAGAAATTGACTGAGAATAAAGGCTCCATACAGGTTTTAGTCTTAACACCCACAAGAGAGCTGGCACTTCAGGTATCTGAAGAACTTGAGTCTCTCAAAGGAGATAAAAACATAACCATCGTGGCTTTGTACGGTGGCCAACCTATCAAACAGCAGCTAAAGACATTAACATCCGGTACCGACATAATAGTAGGTACTCCGGGAAGGATCATCGATCACCTGCAAAAAGGGAACATAAAACTGGACTCTATCTCCTATCTTGTACTTGACGAAGCCGATGAGATGCTTAACATGGGTTTCATAGAAGATGTGAAGGAGATCTTCAAGAGTACAAATGAGAACAAACAAATGCTGCTGTTCTCAGCAACTATGCCCACGCCTATCCTCAAACTCGCTAAAAAGCACATGCGAAACCATGACTATGTTTCAGTGTCTCAGGAAGACCTTATTGCGGAGTTCACTGATCAAGTTTATTATGAGCTTGCAGAATATCAAAAATTCGAAGCTCTGTGCAGGCTGATAGATATCACTGATGGTTTTTACGGACTTATTTTCTGTAATACTAAAAGCGATACCCTTGAGATCTCACAGAAGCTTGGTGAAAGAGGCTATGCCGCTGACGCTCTTAATGGGGACCTTACTCAGGACCAAAGAGAAAATATCCTTAAAAAATTCAGAAATAAGGGACTCAATATTCTTGTGGCCACAGATGTAGCTGCAAGGGGAATCGATGTGGTAGAACTCACACATGTGATTAATTATTCATTACCGCAGGATGCAGAGTCGTATATTCACAGGATAGGCCGTACAGGCAGAGCAGGAAAACAGGGTACTGCAATCACTTTCATTACTCCGGCCGATTCAAGAAGGTTTGAATCGTTCGTAAGGGCTGCAAATGCTGAGGTCAGGCAGGAAAAAATACCATCTGCAAAAGAGGTTGTTACTGTCCGTACTAAAAATTTTAAAAGGGATGTAGGACAGATAATCAGATCTGGAGAGTACCAGGATTTCTTGAAGATGGCAAATGAATTGATGGACAGACAACAAGCAAATGCTGTGGTCGCATCCCTCCTTAAATATTATTTCCAGAACACTTTGAAGGAAGAGCATTATCCTGAATTGGATGCCGGTATTTCTAAAAATGATAAGGGAAAGATACGGCTTTTTGTAGCCATAGGAGAGTATGAAGGCATGACTCCTGAAAAAATGCCAGATTTCCTCAGCAGGGAATCCGGGATAAATGATCTGGAACTTGAGACCATTGAAGTTTTCTCAAAGTTCTCTTTTGTCACAGTTCCCCAAAATCAGGCTGATATGCTGCTCAAAAGATTTGCAGAGATGAGAAAAAGAAACCGGCCCTTTGTGGAGCTAGCAATGAACAGTAATGTAAGGGAAAACAGGAAGGGATAACTGGATACACATCAAACTGAATTCGATGTATATATAAACATGTCCCAAAAAGCATATCTTGAACTGATCAGTGGCAGCATCCTCTTTGGAATGGTGGGCATATTCCTTGCAAACATACATGGGATGTCCACAGGCAGTATTATTTTCTACAAGCATTTTGCAGGGATCATTTTCCTTGCTCTTTATTTTTTGATGACCGGCGGTATAAAAATACTTCGGCCTACAAAGAGAAAAAGTTATCTATTGCTGCTGGGACTGTTCAACACATTCACTATCTTTGCGTATTTTATATGCATTCAGTACACTACTTTATCTGTTGCGATACTTCTGCTTTACACAGCTCCCATGTACGTAACATTGCTTTCGCCAGCGTTCCTAAAGGAAAAGGTCAGGATAGAAGGAATAGTTGCATTATTGTTATCTTTGACAGGCATTCTGTTCATAGTTGATCCTGCTGGCATGGCATCACAGCTGAATTTTGGAGAAAAAAACTTCATAGGAATCATTGCAGGCATTGTTTCTGGCATGTGTTTTGCGGGAGTTATCATCACTGTAAGGTACCTAAAGGATGATTATACAGGCCCTGCACAGTTATTCTGGTCAACTTTCATTGGCATATTGATGCTTGCTCCTGCTGCATTTGACGTTACTCTGCCTTCACTTGTAGAAAATATGACAGTGATCGTGCTTTTTGCATTTGTAAACACAGCAGTTGCTTCGATACTATATATCAAGGGGATATCCAAACTGCCAGCCCAGACAAGCAGCATAATTGCCCTTATGGAACCAGTAAGCGTTATTTTCTTCGACCATGTACTTTTGCATACCCCTATCTTCTTTAATACAATGGCTGGGTGTTTGTTCATTCTGTTGGGAGCTGCATTGGCGTCTGTCAGGAATGTACCCTTGGCAGCAAATGAAAATGTGTAATATATTGCTCAAAATCTGGATGAGATAACGGTAGGTAAATCCTCGGCATTTGAGATTCCTCTTGTAAGAAATGAAGGAGCCTCATTCCCATAAAGTCAAAATTTACATGGTAATTGCAGAGGACAGAAT
>DAKU01000123.1 GCA_002508425.1 Methanosarcinaceae archaeon UBA470 | reverse complement strand
GATTGATGGGAAACCAATCTGTACACACCTTGCAAGGATGTCAGTTGTGAGCCTGCGGTATTCAGAGACCAATTTCTCTTTGGACTGTCCGGCTTCTGGCCTTGGTGCGTAGTTAACCTCGGCTGTAACATAGCCGGCACCGACTTCCAGACCTAACTTTGCCTTTACAGGGTGCTTTGCGTTACCGAAGAGCATGTCATCGGCCTTGCTGTATGCCATATCAGTGTATCTTTTTACTGTCATTATTGTCACCTCAATTTAATGCATATGGAAGTGGTCCTTCAGGTTCTTCAAGCTCTTTCCTGCGAGGATCATATCTGCCATCTTAGGGGCATTTGCGGCTTCCTCACCATAGACACCAAGCTCATATGTGACTACGAAGTCCTGGTTCACAGCTCCGCCACCACACTGGAATGGTACCTTTATGCCGGCTTCAAGGAGCCTGTCGTTTACTTCCTTAAAGGCATACATTGTTGTTGTCATGAGTGCTGTACCTGTGAGCATCATTGGCTTCTCTTTCTTTACAGCTGCAATGACCTCATCTACTGGAACATCACGTCCAAGGTCTACGACCTCATAGCCTGCTGCTCTTAACAGAGCTGCAACGATTGTCTTACCAATGTCGTGAACGTCACCCTCTGCTACGTGGCAGACGACCTTGCCCTTTGGAACTGGGGCTGAACCGGATTTCTCTTTACAGAACTCGATACCTGCAAGCATTGCATCTGCAGACATCATAACGTTTGGCAGGAAAATTACACCTATGTCATACATATCTGTAACGATCTTCATTCCTGGCATAAGTACATCGTCAATCATCTTGATTGGGTTTGCGCCGGCAGCGATTGCCTTCTTCAGACCTTCGACGACGTCATCTTCTTCGCCTTCGAAAATTGCCTTGGATATTGACTTTGCTGGCTCAGCTTTTGGGTATTTCTCAGCGGCCATGTCCTCAGGTGTCTGTGCCTTCTCCATCTGCACATTGTACCTAATTAGTATTTTACTGGGGTCTAAATCCATTTGTTTACCTCCTTATTGGTTTATGTTGCATGCATAAATGCACAGCAACTTAAACATATGGCAGTTAGATAACAGGCTGATGATGTTGTAATGAGATTTCTCCCTTTACACCTAACATCTTCCATCTGTTTTCCTTCCTTACCACATAAAGAAGTACATATGCTGCGCTTATAAGTATTGCGGTTAAAGTCCTTTTTGCAACCATTATTCAAGCCTAGACACCGGATAATTTTAATAAAAATCTATTTTTTATAATAGAATAATAATTTGACCTTATTTAAATCATAAATGCCCAAAAGGAACTTTGATTAACATAAGGAAAGAAAATAGCTCGTATTTACCAATAATACATCACTTGACTACCTTTTTATTCGTAAAGGGCATCTAAAAACCTTTATTTGAAGTCCTACGAAAACAGGATCCTAATTAGATAGACCATCCTGATAAATCGAAGTGAATTTGTATATATACCTAGATTTCAGTTACATGCTTCTTACTTAATTTTTTTTGAGGAAATTGAAGGTAAAAAATTAGTTATATCTCTAGTAACTATCGTTTAAGCATAGTTTAACCAACAGAAATATATACTAGTATTTATGAGTGAGAACCTTTTTCAAAGAATTTAAAAAAAACGCACCGAATGGACCCACGCGTTTATACATATGAAATGTTTACTGCCCTAAAACTAAACAAAAAATAGAAGTTGGGCTTATTTATGCCCACTTGAAAATTACAAGCTTAAAGAAACGTGATGCTGGTGCTTTCCTCCCTTTTTATGGACAGTTATGCCTTTTAATGCAAATGCTTCGACAACGCTGGAATCAACTATATCTATCAAAGTCTCTTTATCAATGTTAGAAACCGCAGACAGTATCTTGAACCTGGGAACCTCGGTCTTTGAACTTATGAGTTCCATGATCGGTTCCTCATAATGAGCCGTAATGTTCATTTTCACGGTCTCACTACCATTTTCCAGGAACATCTTAATGTGGCCCACAAACTCGGGACTGTGTTCCAGTACCCTGGCTTTGATCATTCCCATAGTATTCTGCACAACAGTCCGAGCAACGTCGGAGATTATGGTCTCACCGGCCACAATGAACTCTGTGGCATAACTGCTGATCCCTGAAGCTTCTATGGAATCCATACTCTCATCACCGGCCTGCCCCCCTTCCATAGCCTGTAATTCCGGACTAACTGTTCGAAGCTTACCAGCAATTTTTCCGGCTGTATCTTCTTCTAATATCAACCTGATAAAATTATACCAATGCTCATCCTGCAGCTTTGCAGAAAGCTGGATAACCCTGGCCTTTGGATTCAGCTGCTGCACCGAAGCCTCAACTAGGGAGATCTGAAGTGGTTCCATAAGGTCAACCTTATTGATCCCCAGGATATCTGCATCGATGATCTGACGCATCGAAAAATGCTTGACCTCCTTCATGAGCTGCTTGAACCTGCTACCATCAATAAGTGTGACCAATGGTGCAACCACCGTACCTTTTAGATCCATAAGATTTATCTCATTCTTGATCACCTGAGGGAAAGCAATGCCGGTGGGTTCAATAAGCAAAATATCCGGCTGGAAATCCTTCATTAGCAATGCGATAGTATTTTTCATGTTCACTTTAAGACTGCAACAGATGCACCCACTAGTAAGTTCAGTGGTATCCAGCCCGTATTTGGAAATTACATCCCCATCTATTCCGATCTCACCGATCTCATTTACAATAACAGCAACTTTGTTCCCTTGAGCACTCAGTTCTTTACCGAGCCGTATAATAGTCGATGTTTTTCCACTACCCAGGAACCCACCAATAACTAAAACTTTCATATAGATACCATCCATAAAACGAAAAGTGGAGATTTAGATCTCCATTACTCTCAGATTCTTCCATTGGAATTTATCCGGTGGACATGCTCTGATACATCTCTTGCAGTTAGAACCGTCACACAGGTCTGACCTTATCATCACAAAACCATCATCGTCTATAGTAATGGCATCAGTTGGACACACCTGGATGCACTTCTTGCACTCAGGACAGTCCACCTTCATAGTAAGATAAGTACCCACCTGGTCCAACACTTCAAGGCCTTCCTCACCCAATACCGGTATATCCCTCTGCACACGCCTGTCCACTATTACTTGCTTTGAAGCCTCTTCTATGACAGGCAGACCTTTCTTCTTGAGCATTTTCTGGAGCATCTTGAAAGGCATTCCTTCGGTCCAGTAAGATATTTCTTGGATATAAGCTTCCTTGAATGCAGGGTCAGTTGCGAACATGACATGATTGCTCAGGATCTTCTTTGCGATCGCCTGTAGTTCCCAGAGCCTTTCCTCTGAAATCAGTATTTCCCTGGCAATTAGAAGTGAAGTGTTACCGATCTGTATTACCTCGTCCACATTGAATGGCACCATACCTACGTGATGAGCTTTGACTGCATCCATATATGTTCCTGCGGCACCTGACATGTATGCTTTGCGTATATCGCTTACTTCGATACCTGCAGCTTTGCACAGAGCAAGATGACCAGCACGAAGAGCCCCCATGGCAAGTCCTGCTTCACCTACATCTTTCTCAAAGAACTTCACTTTATCCTGCAAATGCAGTATATGATCAGGAGTATTGATCTTAGGCAGTTGTATAATTCCATTCTTCATACCGGCATCAACGACCGCGATCACACCAGTTCCTGTTATTCCCTTTGCTTTAAGTGGATGATCTTCAATGACATCTCCGGTCTTTGGGTCCACAAGTTTTGCCTTTATAGTATTCATTTCCTCATCAAGCACATAGTTCCTGACATTGCCGTTCTCAAACTCTACATCAGATATCACGAAAGGAGATGCAAGTTTTCCATGCGCGATCTGCTGTCCTTCCAGTGCAGGACCTGCTGCAGCAGAGCCGGTATATATGGTACCATTAACAATGAGTGCCATCTCGGCATTAGTTCCATAATCAGTAGCAATGGCAATATCTGTGGTTTCCAGGAACCCAGACATAATGATAAGAGCAAGAGCATCTGCACCTATTTCATGCCTTATAGCTGGTGGAACCCTCAAGGTAGCATTTGGATATACCTCTAGGCCAGGAACATCACTACAATTCAAAATTACCGCATCTCTTTTTTGTTCCTTGATGTTCAATTTTTCCTTTTTTCTTTCACCAGCATATGCAAGATCGTCAATGGGTATTCCCTGGAAGATGGACAACTGAATAGGATTACCGCAAATCGCTATTCTTTCAAGTTCCTCTGGTTTAATCCCAAGCTGCTCGATGATCTTCCTTACAGCATTCACATGAAGCCCATGCGCAAGATCCTGTCCATAAGTAATGGCAAAATCCATATGGTCCATAATGTTTGCACCCGGAAGCGGGTTTCTTAGCGTAATGACTGTCTTTTTTATCTCTCCGGTATCAAGATCAATCTTCTGTGCACGGATACCACTGGTTCCTATATCTACTGCAACACCTGGTCTCATCTTTATTCCTCGAATACGTGTAGTAAATGGTGTATCTTTATTTGAGAACTATATATGCTTTTACCTAACAGACTACAAAAAAACGTTAAGATACATTACTCTGGGGAATAGGCCACTGATGCCCTAAGACTACTGCTAAATAAAGCCAGTAGCTGCATAATTTAATATACTATTAATTAAAAGGGGGTGATGCACCATACATTAATTTAGTGAGAAAGCATCATTGCATCTTTATTAATCTAGATCCTTTTTCAGTAAGCATATATTCCCCGCTGCCCAGATAACTTGCCTTACATGCCTTACAGGAAGAACATGAATTACAGCTAAAAGAGAAATTTGAATCTGTTTTTTTGAGGTATCCCATCTGTTCCATGATATGCAGACGGTCTTTTAATTGTTCCACAGACATTCCCGTCTTATGAGACATCTCATTTAGTGAAAGCCTCTCTACAAACATATACCTCAGTATGTCAGATATCATATAATATCCCTGATTTATTTGTTCATATTCCTGAAATCTTTTTTCCATAGAATATATCCACATAATGACAATATACCAAGATATATGGCTGGCCTGAAATCATCAATGAAACTCCAGCCAGTAATTTCCGGATCATTCAGCAAACACGATTCCATCCAGTTGCCGGCCAGCACAAGCATATAAACTGTTGCAAATATTAATGAAATTATTATGCCTACATATACATAAGCAATACCTTCATTGAACCCGTTTCTTAGTTCCATCAAACCATAAAAAAAGATGCTGCCGATAAGCACAAGCACCAAACTGCCCATAAAATCAGAAGGAATAAAAAGAAATCCTAATGCAGAATTTCCAAGTGAATTTACTGAGTTGATATCAAACATAGCACCTATGCTCAATACAAATTGAATGCTTCCTGCCAATACATACAAGAAGCCAGCAACAACTGAAAACAAAACTTTCTCTCTTAATTTTCCTGGATCATGTTTCATATACATCCCTCATATGAACATTTTTCCCCCATGGAAAACTGCAAATGCCAGCAACCAGGCAACTGCCAACCCATATGCCACGGAGAAGGCAGTCCATTTCCAGGATCCGGTCTCTTTTTTTATAATTCCTACTGCTGCTATGCAGGGCATATACAGGAGACTAAAAACCATCAGGCTTAGTGCTGTCAGCTGAGATAAATGTGGATCAGCAAGCAGGCTATCGGTCAAAGCAATCTGGTCATCGCCTACCCCATATAGAACCCCCATAGATGCTACAACTATCTCCTTCGCTACAAATCCAAATAGCAGGGATACCGAAAGTTTCCAGTCGAAGCCAAGTGGCTCCATTAAAGGCTGGATGGCATGCCCAAGCAACCCTATAAAAGTCTGTTCACTACCATATTCAACCCCCCACGGCAAAGCCGCCAAAAGCCATATTACTACCGAACCACCCAGAATGATAGTTCCCGCTTTTTGAATATACATAGAACCGTTGTCCCACATATGACGTATACTGGTGTTAAGATTTGGAATCCTATAGGGAGGGAGTTCCAGAATAAAAGGAGCAGGATGGCCTTTAAGAGCGGTAGTGCGCAGTAACTTTGCAGAACCTACTGCTACAAGAATGCCCAACAGGTAAATGCAAAAGATAACAGTTCCTGCATTCTCACTAAAGAACGTGCCCGCAAACAGTATATATATAGGTAATCTTGCCCCACAGGAAATGAAAGGAACCACCATTATAGTGGCCATGCGGTCCATCCTATCCTCTATGCTGCGAGTAGCCATAATAGCAGGGACGTTACACCCAAAGCCAAGCAACATCGGAATAAATGATTTTCCCTGCAATCCAATCTTATACATGACTCTGTCTACAATAAAAGCGGCTCTGGCAAGATATCCACTATCCTCAAGCATAGAAAGCAGGAAGAAAAGTATGAAAATGTTGGGTATGAATGAGAACACTGAGCCCACACCTCCAATAATACCTTCACCTACCAGTGATGCAAGCCACTCGGGACGTATGTAAGCTGCTGAAATCTCACCCAGCCACACGAAAATCCTTTCAACTATTGTCATAAATGGAGTCGCAAAGCTAAAAGTAAGTTCAAAGGCAGCCCACATAAGAGCAAGGAATATAGGAATTCCCAGATACTTGTTGGTCATGACCCTGTCTACCATATCTGAAGTGGTCATTCGCGTCATGCAGCGTTCGCACATCTGAGGGAACACGGCACTTATGACCTCATACCTTTTGTCTGCCATCATAGCTTCATATTCTTCTATGTCCAGACTTGTAAGGATAGTTTTAATCTGGGTAGCTACTGAACTTCCAGCGATCTTACGCAAAATGTTCTCATCACCGTCCAGCAATCTCACTGCCAGCCACCGCAGAGGATACCTTGAGGTAAGATCCTTGTCCTGAGAAAGCACCTTTTCAATCTCTATGATCCGGGATTCGATCTCATCACCATAACCTATCTCTCTGCCGTGATGCTTCACCTTTTGCTTTTCTGTGATCACAGTATCGAGAAGTTCAGACATACCTATGTTTTTGCTTGCTATAGTGAGGACAACAGGCATGGATAGGATCTTCTCCATTTTCGTGACATGCAACTTGTCTCCCCTTTCTTCTGCCAGGTCATACATGTTGAGGGCAATGATCATTTTTGAACCAAGTTCCATGAGCTGTGTGGTCAGATACAAGTTCCTTTCTATGTTTGTAGCATCCACTATCTGTACCACTACATCTGGCCTTTCGTCTACAATGAAATCTCTTGCCACGATCTCATCTAAAGAATAAGCTGTAAGACTATAAGTGCCAGGAAGATCGACGACTTCTATCTCGTATCCCTTGTACTGCTTAAAACCACTTTTCTTTTCAACTGTAACCCCTGGCCAGTTTCCTACATGTTGCCTGGAACCGGTAATCACATTAAAAAGCGTGGTCTTACCCACATTGGGATTGCCTGTGAGAGCTACTCTTATTTTTTCTATTTTCATCTCCCCTGCGCACATTGACAAACAAAAACATATGAAAAAACATTAGTTCACATAATTTGGTAGAAGATCTGTAATTATGCAACTGTGTCTACCACAATGTTCACAGCTTCTTGTTTTCTTATGGATAGACTATAACCTTTTATCCGAAATTCAATGGGATCGCCCAAAGGAGCAGTCCGTATTACCTCAATCTCTGAACCTGGGACCAAACCCATGTCCATAAGCTTTCTTCTTACAGTGCCTTTAGCAAGTACTTTGACAATTCTTGCCTTTTCCCCCGGCTGAAGATTATTGAGCGTGTTTTCCACCATGTATTTCCCTTTTATTAGCTAGCTGCTATCTTTAAGAATTAAACATGATTTTAGATATATAGCAATTTCGGATTAGCTAATTAAGTTAAGTATGCAAAAGAGCATTGAGAATAAAATCTGCTTCGTGCATTGAACGAATACTGATCATTTCAATTTTAATACCTAGCTAATCGTGCTTCTTTCCATGTACCGGACATTCACATTGCAAATAGATAGAAGGAGTGATGATTTCACCCGTATCATAAAAGTACTTAAAATGGTCAAGGCACAGAGATAGTTCTTCACTAGAATTCATGTATTCAACAAACTTTGTGAATCGATCAAAGGTTTGTGGAGTAAGTATGTGTTCGATCCTGCATGCATCATGATTGGCAATTTCCTCTTCAAGACCGATTATCAGCAAAAAATCACGAATTGTGCTATGCTTCTCCATAGTTTTTTTCGCTATTTTCTCTCCTTCGGCAGTAAGAGTTACTCCACCATACTTTTCATAATTGATGTAGCCCATTTTAGTAAGTTTCTTGAACATACCGGTCACACTAGGAGAACTGAGATCTAACTCCCGGGATATATCTTTCACTTGAGCATATCCTTTTTTTTCGATGATTTTCTCGATAGCTTTCAAGTAATCTTCAGTTCTTTCAGTGGTCATGGGACATTACCTTGCCTGGATAAGCTAATAACATTTGGAATGAGAGTTACATTAGTATTTAAGTATAGCGATTTACTTATATACTCCCTAAAAAAGATAGGATACCTTATCCATAAAGGTACTTTTCAAGCCGATCCATACCCTCAGTTATATTTTCGATACTGTTAGCATACGAAAAACGTAGATAACCTTCGACCCCATCACCAAAATCAATACCTGGAGTCACAGCAACTCCTGCTTCCTCCAAGATATTCCAGCTAAGTTCCAGTGAGCTGGAGCCATATTGCCTGGCATCTGCAAGTATATAGTAAGCACCCATAGGTGGTGCTCTTACATGCATCCCTAAATCTTTGATCCTTTTAAACATGTAACGCCTACGTTTATCATAAGTCCTGACCATTTCATGCACATGATCCTGAGGACCAGTAAGCGCAGCAACACCCGCATGTTGAACAAAGGCATTGGTAGATATAAAGAAGTTCTGCTGAACCTTCTGCAATGTGCGCACATACTGTTTTGGTACGATCAAATACCCTAACCTCCAACCAGTCATCGCGTACAGTTTAGAAAAACCGTTGAGCACAAAAGCATTATCAGTATATTCAAGGATAGTATGATCTTCGCCATCATAGACTAGTCCCTGATATATCTCATCAGATATGATTGGCACTTCTCCTGCAATCTCTGCCAATTCCATTAGCTGCTTTGCAGTCATTACTTGTCCTGTGGGATTGCATGGGGAATTGATGAGTATTCCTTTTGTTTTGGGATTGATGGCCTTGTGAACTTCCTGTGGTTCTAATACAAATCCGTTCTCTTCTTTTGTATAAATGAAATGAGGTTTAGCCTGCATAGCACGCACAAAGTTAGGATAGCATGCATAATGGGGGTTTGACATGATGACCTCATCCCCTTGCTCCAGCAAGGCTATGAAGAGCAATAAAAGACCAGGACTGGTCCCAGAGGTCACGATGATCTGCCCAGGTTCAATATCAAGTCCGAATTTTCGGTTATAATTGTCGGCAATAGCCTCGCGCAGTTGTGGTATCCCTTGGCTGTGAGTGTATTTAGTCTCGCCTGCAAAAATTGCAGCAGAAGCTGCCTCACATATATGTGGTGCTGTGGTGAAATCAGGTTCACCTATTTCCAGATGTATGATTTCCCTCCCGGCTTTCTCCAGTTCCTGTGCTCTCTCCAATATTTCCATTACATGAAAAGGAGGCATATCTATTACATTGCAGGACAACATGCCCTTAGCATAAGACTTCATACACTTAAAATGTATGGATTAAGATGTGTCATAATAATTGAGAGTTCGAGTTAAAAAAGAAAGATCAGGGATTATTTTCTCTCCCTGGCATAAGCAACAATTGCTTCTTTTATTCCCCACTTAAAGGCAACTACAACTGCTATACCCCATGCGAGGGGACCTATAAGCAGGTAGAATATGCCTGTATCTATGAGCATGGCATCCAAGGCTAGGAGCATAACCACCAGCGAAAGAATGCCTCTGAAAGCAGGTACCCAGATATCAGCATTCTCTACTTTCATACCTTTCATAACATTCCCTATGTAGTCAGCGAAGAAGTCAATTGCAAGCAAACCAATTATCAGTATCAGCACACCTGCAAACAGGTTTGGCAGATAGTTAATCATGCTTTCGATGAGCTGTGCAATCATTGTCAGGTTAAGTATATTCAATGCCGCCACTATGAAGACGAGGTACCCGAATACCCTGAAAATACCTGACATTATACCTGATATCTTCATTCCACTTGCTTTGATCGTTGTTCCTAGAGGAGTGTTTTCAAGCTTGTCATCTATTCCCGTAGCCATGAGTATATTACGTATGAGATCTGCCAGGAAATCCACCACAAGTAGACCTATCAATAATGTTACAAAAGCAGACAAGATTACAGGAATATACAGAATGATCGAGGCAATGAAGTCTGCAACCACCTGGATCTTCAATAGATCAATGATGATTATCGCAAATATCAGGTAGATGAACCATCTGATCACCACATCGAAGAATCCAACTATGCTCCCCCCTGTTTTTGTAATCATATTTCCAATTATTGTCTTGTCCAGGAGGTCGTCAAGACCAATTCTGTCTAAGACTTTTGCTCCGATCTTACCCAACGTTTTTCCTACAATCAGTCCCACTATTAAGAGAAGAATTACAGCTAATAATGTTGGGATGAATGCTATAATCTGATCTACCATTGTGTATACACTATCCAGTATCGGTGATGCCACATTACCACTTCCCATATTTTAGATATTGCTGGGATAAAAGAGATGCCCTATACAAATCTCTTAATAAACCCCAATAACAATGTCTTGTAGTCTAATATTTAAACGTATGCGTTTGATTTTGAAAAATTTGGACTGTTGTTTTTAACGACTCACGTATTAATTTTTACATGAGAGCATCGAGTCCCGGTCTAAAATTTGCTTCAGGCGCATGATACATGTATCAGCATTACCAAAAATAAGCAATCATAAGGAGAATTTTATGTGCTAATGAGTTCAAGTGGCAGAACAGAAGGTATAAGATCGCTTCCTATCATAAATGGATACTATCTTGTACTGGGTGGTGGGAAAATAGGTGCAAGCTTCACGGAGCATGCGCGTAAGCATAGCCTTCCCCTTGTGCTTGTGATGGATAAGGATAGGAATGCTCCAGCTTCTTCTGGAACAGAGTTCATAAAAGATGTAAGTACCCTTCGTAAGCTCCTGGAAAGCAAATTAAGATCCCCACTCAATAAAGAAAGCTCAGATATCTACTTTTATTGTGCCGGACTTGATGCAGTTCCTTTCATCCTATCCTTTGGAATGCCCGAATATGTAGTACCTGCCATACCATGCCATGTGGCTGCATATCTTGTAAAGGAGTATCTCAATTACCCTGATCAAAAAGAACAAATTATCAAAGAGATATCTATTCCACCTGAAGATAAGGACCTGATACAGTTCTTTAATCAATTCACATCCCATTTTCCAGAAAATATTATAGCTAGCCTCTATCCGGCACAGGGAATAGCAATGCTATCATACGCCAGAAGGGGAGAAATATGCCCAGATGGCTGTGCAGGCCCAGAGAATTTTTGTCCGAATTTCAGAAGAGAGAAAACAAAGACAGTAACAAATTATGTAAGGGATCTTAGCCCTTATGTAAAAGGCTGGGTTTTCGAAAGCTACCAGATGAAACCGGGTATAGGTGCAATGAGAGGTACAGACATCAAACAGAATCTATTGGAAATCTCCGAATACGTACATTCTCTTTATACATCTGATGGGAAGGTTGGCGATACGACTGCGGCAAAAGAGAGCTTTTTTATCGCGACCACCTGCAACTGCCATGGTGTGGTAAACTTGTTCCAGATCTGCTCAATTAACAGAAGTTAATGCAAATAGATATCATTATTAAATTATAATTCATAATAGGAAGATTTAGTAAGGTAAAATATGCACGATTTATACGAATTATATGTATTGCTTAATGACGCAGGCTATTCTGTAAAGATAACGCGTTGGGAATATAGTCCTTCTGATATTGAATGCCGGAGAAACGATTCATCTGAGCCTAATATTATAGCAATTGAGAATGATTTGTCGCCTGAACAACTTAAGGAACATAGTATTGATGCTTTCCTGAAAGCAGTGAAAGATAACACATTGATAATAGCTTTCAATGTGCCACCCCTAGGATTTCCTGATGACTCTGAACCCTTGATTAGAAAAACAGAGTTAATAATCCCACATTCGTTGGAAGAACTTGAAGATATGGAGAGAGCAGGCTACAAAATAACTGATATTTCCAATAATCTGGAACGAATGGAAACTCCTATTGTCTCAGGAAATGATGCAACATGGAAATTACCTTTACATATAAATGGAAAACAGGTTACATATAAACTGGAAAGTTTTCGCAGTTCTAGGATGCAGAACATTCACACACTATTGGAGTTGGGTCAGCCCCTTTCCGAATTCATTGCAGAAAAAACATTGGTATTCGATACATTGGATGCCCTTGCTGGCGATATAGAAGGAAAACAATGAAAATAAACATCTGTGCCGGGATTTCAGATTCCCAGCACAAGATCTCCAAATGCACATGCGTTATCTGGGGATGCCATAATGTGTGGCCTTAGGACATCAATACCTATATTCATGGTTAAAGATGCTGCAAATATTTCCTGGAGATCTATGTCCCCATGTTCAAAAAGGTCACCCAGGACTTTCATTCCTTCAATGAAACCAAGCTCAATGATTTCCAATGGGCTTATTCCTGCATCCAGTGCCTCATAAGATACCTGCTCAGCGGTGCTGTCGTCGTGTTCTATGACGGCCCTCTTTGCTTTTGCAAGGAGGTTCATGGCTTCTGTTTCAAATTGCATGATTATCATCAGGCTTTTCTGTCATCTATTCTTCGATTATTAGAAGTATCAAACTGTTCTAACAGCAAAATAGTTCAAGTCAATAAATAGATTATCAACAGTGAATATATATTTGGATGTAAAGTATAGAGAGTATATAGGAACTCACTTGTATGATCCATGTTTCTATTTTGCTTTAGAGATTGATTGGATTTAATTATATAATGATATTATATAAAATTTGCGCGATTTTAGTGCATATTGTCTTAGTAAAAAAACCGCAAAAGAAAGACCAGTAACTTGATACTGTTAGAAAAAAGAAATATTGTGGAGATAATGAGCAGAAATTATTATCTAGGAATATCCTCAATGAGACCAGAGTGTTGTATTAAATATTTCCATGTGAAATGCTCTCGCATTTCAAAGTTATTCTTCCCCATGGAAGAAAGCATTAAATGATCATTGAATATCTCAGAAATCTTATCCGCAAGATCTTTGGGATTTCTGGATTCGTATAGCACACAATTGTAACCGGGAACCAAACAAGATTCTTTTCCGATAACATCAGCAACAATAATTGGTTTACCGGCAGCAATGTACTCTTTTGTCTTCCTTGAGGAGAAAAAACCAGGATGACTTGAGTGTGCATCTATTTTGTCGTAGGGTAAAATGCAAATGTCGAACATATGCATTATTGACAATGCTTCTTTTTGGGGCTTTCGACCTGCGAATATTACATTTTTATTGGCACTATACTTATCTATCAAGCTAGAAGCATTGAATCCTTCGCCAACAATGACGAACAAAACATCAGGAACATATTCAGCTGCCTGACACATGTCTTCTACATTCATGAAGGACTCCCAATTACCAACAAACCCTACTATTTTCTTATAACCTTTGAAATCGAATGTGGGAGTTTTAGCAATCGCATCATCTATCTTTTGTATGTCAACTCCATTTGGAATCAAGATGCACTTATTTTTGTACTCTTGTATTTGCGCCTCAATACCTTCACTAACAACAATGATGCGATTACTGAATTTCAAAGTGACTGAATCTATAAATTTCACAAAGAAACTTCTCAGATGTTTTCCTCGTTGAGTTAATTCCAGATCATATTTTCCATGGAAATCAGAATACACTTTGACCCCTATCATCTTCAACAAAACCAATAACATGATAGAGTCATACCCTCGCAAAATAGCGAAATTTCTATGATGAGTTATTGCGAACTTGAATGCAAAAAGTGTTAGTTGTAACCTATAGAGCATGCCTTTCAATAAAATGAACTTACCATCAATATTCACTATAGGCTTCACTTGGACCAGATTATTTGTTTCAACCTCTTTCTTGTCACTAGACTGCATGATTAAATAAATATCTGGATACTCTTTTTTCAGTTCAGTGAATATGTGTAAAGCCCTTGATGACTGCACCACACTATACGAGGGCACATTTGCCAGCAATATAAACCCTTTCTTAGATGCCATAGGAAACAACTACCATCTTACAGAAAGTCATAGTACTTGATTTAACACAATACTTCATACTTTTCAGATATCTGTCCAAGATAGGAGCTAAAGTGTGGAGTTAAAAGACTCCAACACCTCAATAGTATAATTCAACTCCGGAATTTGAATAGATCTTATTGTACTTCAGTAATGAGTTGTACAAAGCTACATCATTACCCTCTTCTGAATCAAAGAGATAGTTAGAGGTACCTCCAAAATAGACTCCACCATTTAAGAATTGATTTTGCCTTATCATCACATATCCATAATAAGTTGGAATTTCTTCAGTGTCAGCAATAACGTAACTATTGAAAAAGGGGAGACCTAATTCCTTGGAAGTACTGAAATTCTCTTGAATAAAGAATCGATCTACATTATAATCCGAGTGCAATTCTGACCCCGAATCAACGTGGTCTATGAAATAATTAAATCCTTCAACCTCATCTGAAGTGAAGTATTCCCTAACAGGATCTGACAAGAAAACCTTTGACTCCGGTCCACCATAGATGATTGAAGCAAACACAAAGATGGCCACCAGTGCAGAAATAAATATTATCCAACTTGATTTTTTCCCACTGTTGGAAAGATAAGTAAATAGGAAATAAATACCTGCAGCCATAGCAAATGCCATAAATGGAGCTATTAATAACATGAACCTGTCAAACCTAAACAATGTCATTGTTTGCCACAAGGTCTGAAGTGGAGTGGGAATATATAGTACAAGTGTAAATAAACAAAACAGTGCGTATACAGAGAGATAATCCACATAATTTCTTCTATCGGCTTTGATACGATCCCATAGGATATATCCAATACCAATAAGAGTAAAGAACAAAAAGACAGAGGTATCAAGGTGTTGAATAATATAAATCCACTCATTGCCAACTTGTACAGTCTCTTTAATTTGGAATTCGCCATATAACTGAACATTAGCTCGTCCTTGCAACAGCTCTTCCACAAACACATTTGCAAAATAGAACCAATAACCGATGAACATTGAAGAGAACAATGATAAATAAGTACCGTTCACATATTTCTCATCAGATAGAATACGTTCAGAAACCAGAAGTAAGAATAGCACAACCGCTATCTGAGCAGCTGAAACCTGGTGAACAAACACTACAAATATAGATACAAGTATGGCAAGCCCCTGATATACAAAACCACGGTTATTGGCATCCTTTTTGTACAGTAGATATAAAATAATGATGAAACCTGCGTAGGCTATCGTCCTTGTGATCATGTACATGCCATAATAAACAACTGTACTACTTACGGAATATACCAAGCATGACAACAGAGACAAAGTAGAGTTGTTCGTAGTTTTGAGTAAAAAGTAGTAAATGAAGACAATCAATACTGAGTAGATTAACCCCGAGCCAATAAAGTAGGATGTTTGTAGATCCATACCTAGCAAATAAGAAAATTCAGAATTTAAAATGTGGAACAACGGGAAGCTGGCATAAAAAGTGCTAAGGTCTGCAGGAGCCACATGACCTGAAAGATAAGTTACCTCTGATAAGAATAAATGAGACATGACATCAGTGCCACCAAAATAGAGAGAATATTTCAGCGTAACACTATAAATTAAGTTTAAAGTTGACAGAAAGAGTTCAAGTAGAATGATACTAGCATTTGAAGACTTGGAAAATATCTGATTCAAAATCAATATGTAGATTAATGTGACTGTTGCAAAGTAGTATAATGTTCTTGTAGCACTCAAGGACAGAAATATGATGGATAAGACATAGAGCGCAGTAAAGGCTAAAACTGAAGTTCTTTGGCTTAAGGAAATTACCTTAAGAAGAGATTCATCGTGGCCAATATCTTTTCTGTACATCTTTGACAAAAATATGGCGGAGAATATTGCCGGTACTGCTACTAACAAACCTCTAATTGCAAAATCAGGACGATTTATAAAGTAGGCAATTGCAATTCCAGCAGCAACCATTGCAATGATAAATAGAGGAAAAATGCTTGTAATAAAACGTAACACTTTATGAATTGTACCAATATTCTTATCTGGCATTTATAAACTCCTTGAGTATAGAACTGAATTTAATAACTTTGTCATTGAGAAATAAAGATTAAGCTTCCTGTATTTGATCATATTATAGGTAAAGTAGCTTCCTATAAAGACAATACTATTCTCTCCATATTATGGCATAAAATCCCCATCTTAGAATATAAAATTAACTCAAGAATACTTAGTGATATTTTCTTGAATTTTGCATATTTTTCTTTAAATGTACATACAAAGCTCAGCCTTCCACCCACAACAGTAGAAGTTTATGAATAACTGGGGGAAAAGAGATAAAATGACAACCGTTTCAAGAATATTCACATGAGGATTCAATTTAAGTAATATAACACTGCACACGATTACCTTCTTCTGACTAATGGAGAGCATCCAAGTAGTTTTTCAAAAGAAATAAATAATAGTAATAGCCAACCGATATCCTACTACTATTGCATGGTTAGGACCTAGCGGGCTAATGCCCACATTGCAAGTAGTTTTTTTGAGGAAGTGAAAACATGGCAAACCTAAGACAGCCAAATGCAAATGAAGCTACTGGAACCTTCAACAGGTCAAAGAGCGTCGCACCGATGTCCGGGATATGTACCCGCTGCGTGGACGGGTGCCGTGGAAACTGTGAGATATTCAAATCATCCTTCAGAGGACGGGAAGTAATCTATCCCGGACCATTCGGAGAGATCACTGCTGGTGCAGATAAGAATTACCCTATCGACTACTCCCACCTTAACATCCAGGGATATGCCGTAGGTGCAATCGGAATGGCAGAAGGAATGATACCTGGTCCAGAGACAGCAAGGTTCCCAAATGTCAACACCGAGACTGAGTATGGCTGGGATAAGAAAGTAAAGATGAAGTTACCCATCTTCACCGGAGCCCTGGGTTCCACAGATATCGCCAGGAAGAACTGGGAGCATTTTGCCATTGGCGCCGCAATATCAGGCATCACCATAGTTTGTGGTGAAAACGTATGTGGTATTGACCCACAGCTTAAACGTGGAAGCGATGGTCTTGTAAAAGAATCACCAGAAATGGACCGCAGGATCGCTCTTTATCAAAAGTTCTACGACGGATATGGAGAAATGCTTGTCCAGATGAATGTAGAAGATACAAACCTCGGTGTTGCAGAATATATCTCCAGCAAGCACGAGATGGATACTATCGAACTGAAATGGGGCCAAGGAGCAAAATGCATTGGTGGAGAAATAAAAGTAAAGGATCTCGACCGTGCAATTGAACTTAAGAAAAGGGGTTACATCGTTACCCCGGATCCGGAACTTGCAGCTGTGCAGGAAGCATTTAAGCTCGGAGCCATAAGGGAATTCGAGAGACATTCCAGGCTTGGATTCGTTACCGAAGAAGGATTCCATGCAGAATGTGACAGATTGAGAGCCCTTGGTTTTAAGCGAATCACCCTAAAAACCGGTGCCTACTCCATGACCGAGACAGCAATGGCAATAAAATACAGTTCTGATGCAAAGATTGACCTGCTCACCTATGATGGTGCGCCGGGAGGTACTGGCATGAGCCCGTGGCCAATGATGGAAGAATGGGGAATACCAACATTCTATCTGCAATCCCTGGTCTATGAATTTGCTGAGAAACTATCAAAGCGTGGAAAGAGGATACCGGATCTGGCCATGGCAGGAGGATTCTCTAGTGAGGATGGAATTTATAAAGCACTTGCAATGGGCGCACCACATTTCAAGGCAGTGTGTATGGGCCGCGCACTTATGATACCAGGCATGGTAGGTAAGAACATAGGCAAGTGGCTGAAAGAAGACGATCTGCCGAAGACCGTCTCTGAGTTCGGACACAGACCTGAAGAGATCTTCGTACACTTTGAAGAGCTGCAGGAGATATACGGCAATGATATGAAAGATATACCGCTGGGTGCCGTTGGTATCTACTCCTATGCACAGAAGACAAAAGTAGGACTGCAGCAGTTAATGGCCGGTTCAAGGAAGTTCAACCTGCCAACACTCTCACGCAAAGACCTCATGGCTTTAACGGAAGAAGCTGCAAAGGTTTCAGGCATCGACTATGTAATGGATGCCTACAGGAACATTGCAGAAGAGATCCTGGACAGTTGATCCTACACAACTGTTCCTTTTTTCTTTTTGTACGCCTCTAAGAGTTACCGTGCTCAAGAATGGAGCCATATTTACTAACGTACAGCACTTTAGTTACCACTATGGCTATCAGCCAATAGAGTAGAATAAAAAAGAGTTCAAAATTTTGACAAAAAAAATGTAATTTAAGGTTTTGTTAGCCTACAAATTTAATACCAACGTCCCTCATTTTGTTGCGTACAGCTATATTAAGGAGAAGAGGCGTCAGGCATTCAATCATGGAAGAGGTGTCAATCGGGCCTATATCTATAGGTCTCATGCTGTCTATGTCCCTGATAAGGCCAAAAACAATATTCTTAGAGTGCATGTTGTTACCGCATACACCTATATCATAGTCAAGATGTATATCAAGGTTTGAAAGCTTAGCTGCAGGAACGTTTTGGAAGGCAGATACAAGTTCAATACCTTGTGGTAGCATAGAAGCAATTTCCTGTGCAGCACTACCGGCAGATGGAGTAACGTAACAGAAATAGTCTGATTTATAATCTTCAGAGTAACTTGCCGGAACTTCTATGGGAATTGAGTCCGGAATGATCATACAAACATCTTTCTCCATTGGCACTACAACAGATATTACTACCTGCTTATCCAGTACAGGGTTCATCTGTTCAAGTATTGAAGCAACCTTAGTATACCTTATTGCCAGTACTACGACATCGGCACCCGAGGCAGCTGTTGCATTCAACTCACCTTTTATATTGGCGTTAAGACCACGGTCCTTTAAAATAGAAGTATATTCAGCAGCTTTAGCTCTAGCTTTCTCCTGTTCTCTTGAACCTATGACCACTTCATGTTTCTGCCCCCATCTCAGGGCAAAACCTCTTCCAATGCTGCCTGTACCGCCAATTATTGCAATCTTCATAGTAATCCCCATTGATAACGTACTATATTAAGGATATGATATGAGTCCAGAAGAAGAAATACAAGATCCATTGTTTATAAAATATCAGTATGCCTTAGTAAGTATCTCAACTATTGGCTCGAACAAAACTTAGAAAGACTCAAATACTAGACCAAAAATGAGCAGGATACTAATTTTAATTGTTCTGAAGAAAAAAAGAAAGATATAGAATTATTCCTCTACCTCCAGGGATCGTATAATATCATAGACTCCTATTTCACCCCTGGCTGCCCGCAAGACCATGGGGTAAATAAATGAGCAATCATCAATAGAACTCCAGCGCTTTTCACCTACCTGCCTGATAACCTCATCCATTATCTTACCACATGTATTACAGTACTTGTTATCACTTTCTTCCCCACAGACAAGACACTTCATAATAACCTCCCTTATTGAAATTATTGACAATTTTAATTTTGAGGTTATGCTATATAATTTTAAGCTTCGAAACAAAAGAATGCCATTAGAACATAAGAGTTACTGCAAGAGCATTGTGACATATATAATAGTTATAGACATGGCCGAGGAGTATCAGCGTTATATTAATATGCAACTTACATTTATTGAGCAAGACTAGTAAAAATCACGTTAAACAGAGGGAAAAACGTGTCTGATGATCTTTTTGATATCAAGATAGGAAATTTTTATTTTAAGAACCCCATTGCTCTTGCACCTATGGGAGGAATAACGGACAGCCATTTTGCAAATGAGTTCGCAAAAAATGCTGGGCTTGTGATACTTGGAGGATATAACCTGGATGCTGCAACACAGCAGGCAGCATCCGAAATGGTAAAAAGAGGGCGGAAAGAGTTCATTTCAGATGAACCTTTAAAACTAATAGAGAATGCGTTAAAATCAACCAAAACCAACAGTGTCGTTGCTATCAATGTTAGAAGCTCCACCCTGGAACCCCTGATCGAAGCTGCCAAAATCGCCAAGGATGCAAATACTATAATTGAAATCGATGCACACTGCAGGCAGCCCGAAATGACAAAATTAGGCGTAGGTGAGGCATTATTACATGACCTTACGAAGCTACAAAGTATGATCCGCGAAGTAAAAACGACCGGCGCGATCGTATCGGTGAAGGTGCGCGCCAATGTAATAGACAATGTCAAAATGGCTAAAGCTATCGAAGATGCGGGCTCTGATATACTGCACGTTGATGCAATGAAGGAAGGATCAGGTGCTGATATGGAAGCCATCAAAAATATAAGGGATGCCACAAGGCTTCTCCTTATAGGAAACAATTCTATCACTGATTTTGAAGCTGCAAAAGAAATGTTCACCAGAGGTGCAGACATAGTTTCGATAGGTAGAGGATTAATAGAAGATCCATCATTGATAACCACCCTTGTAAAAGAAGTAACTCTCCTTCAAAATGAGATAGGGTGGTATAATTCACCTAAACACGTATGCAGAGGAGAAGGTGACTTGCGTGGCCTTGCTTTCTGTTGCCTCCCTGTCAAACCATGTCCAGTACATTCCAACATCAAAAAAATTGGGCTTTCTGCAAAAGAGTTCGCGGACATAAAGATGGAATTTGCAAAGGGAACACCACTTGAATATGGAGACAGCACCTGCTTTGGCAGCCTTGTGTGGTGCTGTAAGATCACAAAAATGTGTCCACTGAGAGATGGAGTACTTGAAACGATTGGACTTCCCGATGCAGAATACATGAAACTGAAAAAACAGCTTGCAGATTACATTCTAGACCATCCCAAGGTTACTGGCAAATGAAAACTGACCGAGAAACAGAAGAGAAGCTCAGTAAAGCTTCGGCAGAACAGACACCTTCCTATGTGGCAAGGTGTGCACAGCTTGCCATGCTGCTGGAAGTATCTGCCCACCCTAAACCAGGAAATATAGACAGAGACCATGATTATGAAGGCACCACTTTTGAGCATTTTCTATCCTCTTCAGTCGCAGTCTACCCTATACTGGAGGAAGCTGCTGCAAAAGAGCACGGAATAGGCAAATCTGTCCATAAGGCTGTGCTTGAAAGTTCAGCCTGGCAGAAAGGAGGAAACACGCACTTTGGTGCCTTTTTGCTTCTATTTCCCCTTGCAATGGCAGCTGGAAAACTTATTAGGAACTGCAAAGAACTAACACCAGAGAATCTCACCGAAGAAGCATTTTACATTGTCAAAGAAACAGATGTAGAAGATGCGATCCAATTCTACATGTCCTTTGGACCTGCTGGAGTAAAGGTGCGCAAGGTGGATGAATTCGATTTGTCCGATGCAAAAGCCATCGGAGAAATAAAAGAGAATTGCACCACGCTTTATCAATTAATGGAAATATCAAGCTCTTACGACCTCATTGCAAGCGAATGGATATCAAGTTTCAAACGCTGTTCACAATGTGCCCGAATAATTACAAGAGAAATGAGCACTAATGGAACACTAATCCATTCTGGTTACTCCAGAATCAATCATGTCATAGTCTATGCTTTCCTCAAAATACTATCAGATAATGCGGATACGTTCATAGAGACAAAATACGACAGGATCACAGCCGAAGAAGTCTCTGCAAGAGCAAGGATGATAAGTTATAAATTAGAATACTCTGAATATAATATGGAAAATATATTACCGGAGATATGCAACTTTGATAAAGAACTGCTTGCAAGGGGTATTAACCCTGGATCTACAGCTGACATAATGATAGGTGGTCTTTTTATAGCTCTCCTTGGGGGAATGAGATTCTGACAGAAAGTAACAAAATAAAACTTGATGACTTTGGTCTCTTTGAAGGTATTTCTGAAACAATCGTTACCACTCACCAGGGTTGGTCCCAAAATGCAGCCCCCATGGGCATAATTAGGAAACAAGACACTGTCCTAATAAGACTTTTCAAAGGCTCCAAGACCTATCAAAACATCATGGCTGAAAATTTCCTTGTAGCAAATGTGACAAATGATCCAGTATTGTTTGTCAAGTGCACTTTTTCCGATATAGATCCAGATGACATTGAAAGCATAATTTCACCGGGGAGAGAGTTCCCCGTACTTAAAGCAGCTCAAAGTTGGGTGGCCTTTGAATGCATTAATACCAAGATAGCACCTGAAGCTATGATAGCAGAACTACGACCACTTAGAGGACATGTTAACTCTTTTTACCCAAAGGCACCTAATAGAGGATTTAATGCTATTATCGAGGCAACCATTCATGCCACACGCTATAAGATAGATGGCGAAGAGAAATACCTCAAACTGATCAAATTCTACGAGGATATTATCAACAAGTGTGGCGGAGAAAGAGAAAAAGAAGCTCTGCGCTTGTTACACACGTTCGTTTAGCCAAAACCCAGTATTTTAGCTATTCTATTTTGTGCATTCGCCATCATCTGGCGTAGCACAAATACCTTTGGAGTTTTGCCACCACCTGGACTTACTTTTCCCTGCCGAATGGCATCAAGAACCGCATCCAAGGACCTTTCCTGCACGTCTACTTCAGTGTATGACATGCCCACCATTTCAGGCACATGACAATCACTGCCCCCTACCTGAGGAAGCCCCAGAGAAGTTGCCGCAGCACGTGCCTTATTATTGGGACCATCAGTCAAGCAGCGGGAATTCAAAACCTCCACAGCATCCACATCAAGACCCTCCAAATACCCTATGCCATGAGATGTGAGCTTGAAAGGATGAGGTAATATTACTACCGCATTCTGCGCTCTTGCTCTTTTAATGGTCTCAACTGGTGATAGCCCCGGTTCTATTCTTTCTTTAATATTAAGCACAAGGAGATGTCCTTCAGAAGTGCTTATTTCAACACCTGGAATAATGATCAGAGAAGATCCAAGCTCAGCTGCCCTCTTCACGGAGAAAGGACCACCTTTGATTATATCATGGTCACATACTGCAAAACCATCAAGACCATGTTTTTCAGCATAACTGATAATAGCATCAATATCTGCATCACTGTCTTTTGAGAAACGTGTGTGGACATGCAGGTCAAATTTCATATATTCACATAAAAAATGATTCCTTATAAAATCTCCCGATACCAGTGTACTGTAACGAACAAAAGATACAAGAATAGAGAAACTAGAGGAATAAGAACTTATAGGAATAGAACGAACTGTGCTCCAGTATAAGAAACAAGCGAACGGGTAAAGGAGTTGTGTATTGGGTGGTTGGATAGGATTGGTGGTACATTTGAGAAGAGACCCGTTCGCATATTCACTAACATACTCGATCTTATTTAAACATAACGCATGTTAATTTTTAAAAGCACCTATACTAACAAATTACGGTTACGTGCCTGAAAAGGAGTCAATCTTATTCATTATCTCTTCCCTTGCTTCCAGATCCACAAGAATGTGATCTGTATATTTAACAGAGTGAACTACCCCTTCTTTGAAAAGCCAGGAAAGAACTGACATCGAGTGCTCTGAAAGAGGCATTGATATTTCCTTCCTNNCTTCCATCTTCAAATTAAGCTCTTCTCGGCTGATGAGATCTGTTTTGTTCATTACGGCGATCATTGATGCATCATGCACCTGCTCCCAGAGAGTGTCATGACACGCGAGCAGTTTATCGTGCATTATATCCAGTGGTTCACTTGCGTCCACGACCAGCAAAATGATATCAGCAAAGAAGATCTCGTTCAGGGTCGAACGGAAAGCATCGATAAGCCAGTGGGGCAAGTCCTCTATAAAACCTACCGTATCAGTGAGGACAACCTTGCGCCCCATGACATCCATTGAGCGGGCAACCGGAGAGAGAGTTGTAAAAAGCATGTCAGCCACATCTACCCCCTCTTCCATGAGAGTATTGAACAGAGTACTTTTTCCAGCATTGGTGTAGCCTGCAAGCGCTACCAGCGAAAAACCGTGAGCATGCCGGAAACTACGCAAGGATTCATTGTGGCCCTGCACATGACTTAGCTCATCCTTTATTCGGGCTATTCGGCCCTTGATATCCTGCTCATATGAATCCTCGTAGCTGCCCAATCCCATAAAGCCTGGCCTTTCTTCTTTCTTCAGGTGGGACACAATGATCCTTGCCCTGGGTATCTCATATTCCAGCCTTGCTAGCTCCACCTGTAACTTGGCACGTCGTGTGGTAGCACGCAGCGCAAATATCTCAAGGATAAGCTGGAACTTGTCGATGACGGCACACTTACATATGTCAGTGATGTTGTAAAGCTGCATACTGCTCAATTCATTGCAAAAGATCACTTTTTCTGAAGTCAAAGACTCAACAGCCAATGCAAGTTCCTGTACCTTGCCCTTACCGAGCTGGTATTTTTTATCCGGATAACGGGACTGGATAATCTCCCTCACTACAGAGTAACCAGCAGCATAGGCAAGGTCTTTCAGCTCAGCGAGTTGCCGCTTATTCTTGAACTCATCACTACCCGGATCAAACCTTTGTACCACTATCACTTTTTTCATTTAAAGTATCCTCTGCATCTGACTGAAGACCAATGGCACCTTTCATTTTAAGTAGTCTTCTGGCACTCACCGAAATATGATGGGCGACCTCTACGGCCCTGCGCTCACTTAGGGACTCCTGGTATTTGAAACCCCGGGAAAACATGCTAGTAACCAGCCACTGGGACCTGTTGAACATATCCCCTGCCTCCATCACAATCATAGCCTGGGGATTAAGTCCTTCCACGGTTTGTTCTACCATTTTAACCACATCAATAAGTTCAGGGGCAGTACTGCTTGTGAAGCAACGGATATTCGCCTGATGAGTTTTATCAATATGATCAGGAGACACAGAAAACAATACAGCCGCGCATACCATGAAGTATCCTCCATTTTCTACATGTCTTCCAGAAATATCCACAGCAATTATATCAAACATGTGTATCGATCACATTTTGATCCTACCGATGTCAATGTAGGTACATTGAACGTTATCATATACGGCATATATCATTCTTTTGCGCACACTATTAGCCAAGCGCACCGCTCTGGACATTACAGGAAGCGTGAACTCATAGTCCTCAGATATGGAATGAACCAAATATTCCGAGTGTGGTAGTTTATCCACTGACTTAAAGTTAAGATACACTCTGAAATGGCTGCCGAACTTGAAACCTGTTTTGGGAACAAGACCTCTATCTCTGAGATCCTCATATGCAAAATACTTAAGCATGAATTCTGATTCAATAACAGATGCCTTTGCAGCAAATTCATCGAATGCAAGAGCAAAAGAAGTGCCGGACATATCTGCAACCTCTAGTACGCCTTTTTTAAGAAGATAGCCCGATTCCACAAGGGAAAGCTGCAGACGATCCGCATCAAGAGGATGACCGTAGAAACCTTCAGCATGCAACGAACTGGAAATATCACTGTCCCACACCACGACACGGTCTTCAAGGAAAGTAGACCTTCCATATATACCCTGTACTGCTTCCCCAATGAGTTTCACGTCTCCCCTTGGATCTACTTTCCGTATCTCGTAGAAAGTAATGTCACTTTCTTCATCAACAATGGCAAGCACCATTGTTTTATGCACATTATGCGCAGCTTCCAACGACATGCGCAGCTCCCTTAGAGACAAAGGAATACGCTCTGAAATTACATGAACAAAGAACTTTGCAGGAGTCTTTCCTGGATGGCCCCCTCTTGGATATACCCTAAAATCCGTAACTGAAGGCTGTACATAATACCCTCTTTCCCGCAGGTCTTTATAGACAATGTATTTTAGATCGAAATACTGCTGCCTTTTTGATGCTTCCGTAAAGAAATCCTCAAATGACAGGGATCTGTCTTCTATCTGAATCTCAAGCTTTTTCTTGTAGTGCAGATATGCAGCTTCAATGAGCGTTAGCTCTAATGTATCACCTTTTGGGCGTCCATAATATCCGACATTGTACAGCTCATTGATAGCCTGCTTACCCGCTTTAACCCGGTCATTGACAAGTATTCCGATCAAAAAGGTCACCTAAATGTAAAAAATGAATTATACGCCCAAATATCGGACCATCTTATTTAACCATACTGGACTGAAGCAACAAAAATACAGAATTTGGAATAAAGATTAGAATTGAAAACATCTAAAATTAATCTAACAGTACTTTTATATATTTGTACAGACATATAATAAAAAGGGTGCCTACAATAAAACCTAGCCTTTATATGGGGTTTTCCAAATCCTTCCTCCTACCACAACCGGGCACCCTCCTCCTTTATAAGTAACTACTCATTTTTTAGTACATTTTCCCAGCAGATATATCACAGAAACTCCCTTTTGAGCCAGCTTGGATCCAAGCAGATCTTGCATCTGCATTTCAGTCACACTTGATGTCTCAGCGGTATAGACCGGCATTTCCACAATAGTAGTATCCCGCACCAGTGCCTTTACAGCAGGCATCAAGTCAGGAGCTTCCTGCCCACCAGTCATGGCAGCAACCCAATTCTGCAAAATAACGATAACAACATCATCCTCTGAATCCACTGCATTGATCAGACCAACAATACCTGAATGAGCAAGTGCAAAGTCACCTATAACTGCAATGCCTTGATCCTTAAAACCACAAGCATTAGAGATAGCTGAACCAAGAGCAAAACCCGTATCAACAGCTTGTAATGGTTCAGGAGCCGCCCGGATAGAACAACCCATATCCCCAGCAACCATAACATCAATGTTCGCCAGACATTTGTAAAGAGGCATGAATGGACAGTCCTGACACAAAGGACGTGAACCTCTGCTCTTTATAGTCTGCACTTCAGTATACTTGTCTATCCTGCTCTTGTCCAAATGATCCAATGCATAGATAATATGCCCAACCTCAACCTGACCATACGGAATATGCCCGGTCATCTTGCCCTTCACTTTCCCTGTTACGGCAACGTGAGATTCAATGTAAGGTTCGGTCTCCTCGACTACAAGCACAGTGCTGCATGCACTGATTAACTGCCTTATCTTGTCAAACGGGAAAGGTGCAATCATCTGAAGAGCAAGATGCGAACAACCAGCCCACTTTTCTTCTGAAAGTACTTTGTCCACAAGCACTGAAAGATAACCGGATGAAATGATACCTATCTTACCATTCCCAGATTCCAGCCTATTCAAAGAAGTAGATTGAACCTCTATTTCAAGCAGAGGCATAGATTCCCGGTGGAATCGCTGGTGTTTCCCTTTAGTAGTAAGTTTCCAGATAGCCCTGTCAAAAACGGCAGTTACTTCATCCTGTTGTCCTCTAGTAACAGGTCCTTTGCTATCGAGCAGTCTGTCAGTTATACGGATAATCACAGGGACCTTTGCCCGTTCAGACAAATCAAAGGCATTTATGATAGAATCGTATGCTCCCTGAGATGTTGCCGGATCGAATAGCGCAACCTCTGCAAGGCTTCCGTAAAAACGAGAGTCCTGCTCATTCTGAGAAGCCCGTGCCCCCGTATCGTCGCCTGCAATAATCACAACACCTGCCCCTATAGTATGATATACCGAAGTCATTAGAGGATCACTGAGCACGTTCATACCAACATGCTTTACAACAACCACAGAACGCTGACCCGTAACTGATGCACCTAGGGCTTTTTCAAGAGCCGCCTTTTCATTGGTCATCCAGAAGGCTTTGTAGCCTTCACATTTATGGTTAAGCAGCAGTTCCATAAAAGCTGTTGTAGGGTAACCGGCTACTCCGGTTACAAGTTTTATCCTGCTGTCGATCAAAGAAAAAAAAAGAGCTTCAATACCAGTGAATTCGCTTATATATTGAGCTGTATCATTAGGGATCATGTATCTCAGCATCCATCCTGACGGACTCTTCCGGCCTTGCGAACCATGAAAGTGAGGCCAGCGCACCTATAACACCATTGCCGTCCATCCATATCTCCACACCATTGTCTTTAGCACACTGTAGCGCATATTCCCTGGTAAGCTCGCCAGTGCGACATTTCCTGCTATAGAGATATAGATCATGCGCACTGAAGTTATGGAGCACTACCATCCCTGTTTGACCTGATACACTGTATTTAAGGAGTGCCGCCTTTATGCTTTCAAGAAGCTCTTTCTTTGCATTTTCATCCACACATCCAAACTCCAGCACAGTGGATACACAGTTCTGCGTCCTTGCAGAAACCGGGAAAAGCTGGACTAGCGAATGTGAAAGATAGACAGACTCAGCGCAATCCAGTTCTTTTGCGATATTATGAGTAAGGGTCCAAGTAGCACCTTTTTCCTTGGAATCCGTATCATCAATACCTATGAGTAACCTTTCTCTCCTGGGAACAACAACTGTGCCCTTTGCTGCACGCCCTCCCCCCGATTCACTGTAGTTGCAGCTCAGGACACCCTGTGCAAAAGCCCGGCACTTAGTGGCACCTACACCACCGCCACCCAGACCTGCATAGGTGATATGGACCTCAGTTCCGTCCACAATAATAGACTCTATGCCAGCTGCAGCAATGGACGGTTTGAGTTCAAGTTTTGATGTACCTATCTTTGCAAGATATCTGATCATATTCCCTATAGACCTTGTCTTCAAAATAAGCGGAGAGTGTGAATAATGGAATTTTGACCATGCAGCACCGCCATAACAATTAGAATGTTCAACGATCTCTACATATTCATTGTTTTTGTCGCATATTGCGTATATACCCCTATACGGAGTTGTATAAGGGTCATTGAGTTCTATCTCTTTCATCTGAGTCTTTAATTGATAGTAAATACCTTAAAGGTTTTGTTTTCCTTCAGCTGACAAGACCCTCGTCCTTGAGGCTAACATACCTGCCATCACCTATGATAACATGATCCAGGACATCGATGCCTAGTATTTTCCCACCCTGGATGAGCTTTTCTGTAACAGCTATATCCTCCTTGCTGGGTGTAGGGTCACCGGATGGATGATTATGCGATATAATCACTGATGCTGATGACTCCATGAGCGCGGATTTGAATACTTCTCTGGGATGCACAATGTTGGAATTAAGGCTGCCAATGGAAACAACTTCTTCTTTAAGTACATGGTTCTTAGTGTCGAGATAAAGCACCACAAGTTTCTCACGCTTTTGCTCCCGCATACCCGGATACAGCATTGAATAGACATCAGCAGGAGAGCGGATCTTACGCTTTGGTTCATCCACATGCCGCTCCAGTTTACGTGCAAGCTCGAACACAGCAGCTATCTGTGCAGCTTTGGTGGGCCCTATGCCATGTATCTGCATAAGTTTAGAAATTTGTACCTGGCTCAGTTGTTTGACATTGTACTCTGAGAATATTCTCTGGCACATGTTTACTACATTTTCTTTTTGCGTTCCGGTCCTAAGGATCACAGCCAGAAGTTCGGCAGTGGACAGAGCCTCAGGGCCATATTTCAACAAGCGCTCAGTAGGCCTGTCATCGACAGGAATGTCATGTATCCTCAGCCTGTAATCGCTCATGACCTGCAAAATTACTTATTACCATATAAAGTATTCTATATTATTTTAAATTAAAATATATTAAATATAATTGTATGGAGTCATGAACCATTACCTGTAAACACGTCCAAACCTTACGTTCTTTATAGCATTAATTTGCATAGGACTGTACATGAAAGTCATTAGCGTGGTCGGCTATAAAAAAACAGGTAAGACAACACTGGTCACACAGCTTGTAAAAAAACTTTCCGGCAGAGGAAAGGTCGGTACTGTAAAGCAGATGTGTCATCATCGGTTCAACCCGGAAAACACCGATACAGGTAAACACTTCGATGCAGGAGCTGAAGCTGTGGCAGCTATAACAGAGAGTGAACTTGTGCTTGTGAAGCGCAACCCGTCCCTCACCGAGTCTCTGAATGCTCTTGCTGACAGTGGCATGGATTTTGCCATAGTCGAAGGCGCTAAGACAAGCAGCCTTCCAAAAATCATACTGGGAGAGCTTGATAACATCGATGAGGTGAAAAATGTAGTGGCCAAACTCCCTGCAAGAGGAGATTGGGACATCGATACTTTGGCTGAACTTGTGATACAGCAGGAAAACTGGGTCACCCTCAACCTGCTCATAGAACAGGTAAAGCAGGACACTCGAATAAAACAGGCAGGTGGCATCGGCACATTCACAGGCATTGTCAGACAATTCTCTGAAGGGTTGGAAACAAAGGCACTGCATTTTGAGAAATACGAAAAGATCGCTGAAGAGGCAATGCAGAAAATATGCAAAGACTTGATGCAAAGAAAAGGAGTGCTGGACGTAAGGATGCACCACCGCACAGGTACAATCAGGCCTGGAGAGGATATCGTATATATAGTCGTTGCCGCTGCCCACAGGCAGGAACTATTCACAGCTCTCACTGATGCCCTAGAAATGTTAAAATCAGAAGTACCTGTATGGAAGAAAGAACTGACACTTGAAGGCGATTTCTGGGTACATGACGTGGAAAAGTGAAACTATACTATTCATTTAGATATATTTTACCATCATATACACGGCTACTCCGAGCAAAAACACGGCATATATTTCTTTGAAAAACTGAGCCGAAAGTTTGAGTGCCAATTTCGAGCCGAAAAACGTTCCGGCCACAATACCACCTGCCATCAATACTGCATAAAGTAGGTTTAAATGCCCTTGTTCGGCATACACTATCACACTAGGCAATCCAACAGGTAATTGCAATGCCGCTAAAGAGGTTGCTGTTGCTGCTTTAGGGTTGTAATGAAATAAGCGTATCAACATCGGCACAATGATAATGCCTCCGCCTTTTCCAAACATACCGGCAATAACTCCGGCAAACAACCCCAACAAAATAAACATCCAAAAGGCATGTGGTTTATGCTCCTTGAACTCAAAGGACTCTTTTTTTATTCTCTTAAAAATCAATGTCTGAACATTGAAATAACTTAATGCCACGTACGACAAAAAGATAGCATACAATTTGGCTAATAAGCCAATATTTACGGCTAAAGCCAATTCTGCTCCGAAAAAAGAACCTGCAAACAGTCCCAATGAAATCCACAACGATTCCCTGATATTAATGAGGCCAGCCTTATAATAATTTACTACACCAAAAACACCTACCGGAAGCAACATTGCTCCTAAAGAAGCAGCATTGGCGTCGAGCATAGACATGCCGAAAACGGCAATCAAAATAGGAACCATTACAATTCCACCGCCAATACCAAACAAACCGGACATAACTCCGGCCAACAACCCCACCAGCAATACTCCAATTTCCATAAAGACTTCAGCACCTTTAGCCGTCTGAAAAATTTCAGACAATCATTATTTATAAGTTTGATAATTTCGTCTGCAATGCGATTTAGCGTCGTCTTTAATCAGTTGTAATGCAGTCGGAATAAGATTTTGTTTCGATTCTGTATCGGCTATCATAATCGAGACATATTTGGCAGACAAAGCCAAAGCATTTTTGGTTTGATGGTCTTGGCTCACATTTGGTGAAGGCACCAAAATAACCGGCTTTTTCAACTCAGTAGGTACGTTATACCAACTGAAATGTAATGAATCCTCAGCCTGTAATTACCCATAGTCTGCAAAACTAGTTCATACCTTATATAAATATTTGAAATTATCCGAGTTTAGAGTTAACTAAATGTAATTGTCATTTACCCCACCACACTGTACGAAAGATATTCAAAGGTGGAGGAAAAGTAGGCATTGTGAAACAGATGTGCCATCATCGGTTCAACCCAGAAAACACCGATGCGCTGTAAATGATAAAATCGAAGGTGCCTTTACGGAAAAAAGAGCTGACACTGGAAAGCGATTTATGGGTACACGACGTGGAAAAGGAACACTAATTGATGAGTCTGCTCAGTTATCTGTTCTTTAAACCCATTTTTCGGTCAATATCTTCAGCCATGAATTCCAGTTCATCGAAGATACGCTCCGAATCCTTTCTCATCTCCTGCACTGCGGCTTTGAGGCTACCGCCACGCAGATAAAGTAATCTTTTCCTCCTGTAGATAATACCTGAATCTATCAGATTGCGTAGATGATGATTTACACGAGCCAATCTCACATCAAGATTGTCAGCTATGGATTCAGAGGTAACCCTATCTTCTTCGGCCAGCATCCGCAACATATCCATAACTATCTTTGTGGCAATGTTCTCAGTATCCCTGCCGGATGAAAGACCAAAGCTGTTACACAGCCATCTGATATCATCCTCAAGGTTTTGATCCTTGGGTTTTTCAAGGCTAATCAGAACTATTTGCTGGTTCTGCAGGTTCATAACAAAGTGTATTGAAGATTTGATATATAAATATTTCTTTGTTTTATGCACATCATTTCGATTAAACAAAGATTATACCTACAAAATGCATAAATTTTATATATCAGAGTATGAATATAGATGTATGTAAGCTGGCTAAAAAGCTGGCATACTTTCATTGGAGGATATCAGCAATGATCATCAAACCGATTGGAGAAAGAGTATTAATAAAAGTGGTCAAACAGGCCGAAAGGACTGATAGCGGTATATACCTGCCGGAGTCAGCCAAAGAAGAAAAGAAAGAAGGCGTTATTGTCGCTGTAGGTACTTTTGAGGATGGACGTGACCTGCCTGTGAATAAAGGAGACCATGTAATATATGGTGGTTATAAGAGCGACGAAATGGACCTCGATGGAGAGTTGCATGTATTTGTCGACTTTAAAGATCTGCTTGCAGTAATCGAAAAATAAGAGAAAAATAAGTATTACGAAGTAAGAGAAAATCATAGGTGAAAGGATAAAGAGGTGTAGAAATGACTTCGAAACAGATCACATTCCATGAGAACGCACGCAGATCATTATTGAATGGTGTGGACAAGGTAGCCAATACAGTGAAGATAACATTAGGTCCTAAAGGGCGCAACGTTATACTTGACAAAGCCACCAGCCCGGTGGTAACAAACGATGGAGTTACCATTGCAAAAGAGATCGAGCTGAAAGACAAATTTGAGAATATAGGTGCAAAACTTGTAAAAGAAGTAGCTTCCAAGACCCAGGATACCACAGGCGATGGTACCACCACTGCAACCCTGCTGGCCCAGTCCCTGATCACCGAAGGTATAAGGAACATTACAGCAGGTGCCAACCCCATAGAGATCAAGAAAGGTATAGAAAAAGCTACAGAAGCAGTCGTAAAACACATTAAAGAACAGAGCCAGGACGTAAAGGACAAAGCCAAAATCGTCCAAGTTGCCACAATATCAGCTAACAACGATGAAGAAATTGGCAGCCTAATTGCAAGTGCAATGGAAAAAGTAGGATACAACGGCGTCATTACCGTAGAAGATTCCAAGACCATGGAAACCAGCCTTGAGGTCGTGGAGGGTATGCAGTTTGAACGGGGTTTTGTGTCCCCTTACATGGCCACTGACCATGAAAAACTGACATGCGAGTTCGATGAGCCATATATTCTCATCACTGACAGGACTATAAGCACAATGAACCAAGTGATCCCTGTGCTAGAAAAAGTAGCAAAGGAAGGCAGATCTTTGCTGATAGTTGCCAAGGATGTTGAAGGCGACGCACAGGCAGGAATAATACTGAATATTATGCGTGGTGCTTTGAAGGTATGTGCTGTCAAGGCTCCGGGCTTTGGTGATGATCAGAAAGATATGCTTGAGGACATAGCAGTGCTTACCGGCGGTACTGTTATCAGTGAAGATAAAGGCATGAAGCTTGAGGACTTTACCAGTGTGATGCTGGGCAATGCAAGGAAGATTACAGTTGACAAAAACAAGACCACCATTGTAGAAGGCAAGGGTAACAAAGCTGTCATCGAGCAAAGAATGAGAGTCATCGAGTCACAGGTCAAGCTTACAGAGTCCGACTACAGAAAGAAAGAACTTAAGAAGCGTCTGGCAAAGCTCGGTGGTGGAGTAGCAGTAATAAAGGTAGGCGCAGCCACTGAGACCGAACTCAAGGAAAAGAAGATGAGAATCGATGATGCTCTGAACGCTACAAAGGCCGCTGTAGAAGAAGGCGTGGTTGCTGGAGGAGGAGTTACATTGTTCCATGCAACGTCTGTTTTAGATGGATTGAAACTCAACGGAGATCAGCAGATCGGTGTCATGATCGTTAAGAGGTCATTGGAAGAACCAATGCGCCAGATAGCCATCAACGCTGGCAGAGAAGGCGCTGAGATCGTTGCCCGTGTGCGCACAGAGGCAAATCCTAACTTTGGATACAATGCCAAAACAGATGTGTTTGAGGACCTCTTTGAGGCTGGCGTGATCGACCCAACAAAGGTCGTACGCAGTGGCCTGCAGAACGCTGCCTCCATAGCGGGCATGGTACTGACTACTGAAGTCCTGGTTGCGGATTTCGACGATGAAAAAGATGAAAGGACTGCTGCGATCATAATCTGATCGCCTTCCTACATTGACAAATGAAAATACTCATCGAGTAAGCACAAAGGAACATTTTTTACTGCACCTGCATTTGGGTGCATGGTCATGACCTTCGAGTCATGACCGATTATCCTTATTTCATGCTGGTTTAGGGCAGTCGTACAGCCAGCTTTCCATAGATGGGGATTTAATTGGAGAACTAATATCAATTTTTTTGTACAGCGAGTTGAACAGCGCTTATAAGACATATCAGAGTAATTGATTAGTGGGATAAAAATTAAGGGGAAAAGTATGGATCTAAATCGTTTCACTCAGAAAGCCCAGGAAGCAATCCAGGGCTCAACTACAATCGCTGCCAGATACCATAACCAGCAGATAGATTGTGAACACCTGCTCCTGGCAATGCTTGAACAAACTGGTGGATTAGTACCAACATTGTTGCAGAAGCTCGATGTAGAACCAGGCAGAATTACAGAGAAACTAGAGGAGAAGCTCGCAAGCCTGCCACAAGTATCCGGTCCAGGCGGAGAGCAGGTCTATATGACCCAGACACTCAAGAGGGTGCTGGACTCTGCAAACAAGACTGCTGGCAAGATGCAGGATGAGTTCGTTAGTGTGGAACACCTGCTTATAGCAATCGCAGAAGAAAAAGATTCAGTAGCCGGAAAAATACTTGCAGGCGAGGGTATTACAAAGGACCGTCTGCTTGCTGCCATCAAGGAGATAAGAGGTGGCAGACGCATTACCTCAGAGAATCCGGAAGATACGATGGAACCACTTAAGAAATATGGTATCGACTTCACCGAACTGGCATCCCAGGGCAAGCTTGATCCTGTGATCGGCAGAGAACAGGAAATAAGGCGCACTATAG
>DAKU01000173.1 GCA_002508425.1 Methanosarcinaceae archaeon UBA470 | reverse complement strand
ATGAGAGCAAACTTATATTATCATCTGTAAACCAGAGATTTTCAACATACACTCCCGGTTCAACAAGTATTGTATCACCATCTGATGCAGCATCGACTGCTTCAAAAATGGTAGTGAAATCAGCGCTTCCACTACTATTAACAACAATCGTTGAGTTGATCACATGGATGAAGGAATTTCGTAGTGAAACATTACTGCCAAATGAGTTCGATACATTGAGAGAAACATTGTAGATACCTGGGTTCATATAAACATGCAGTGGATTCTGAACTGCTGATATGGAACCGTCTCCGAAGTCCCACTGCCATGTATCAGGAGACAAGAGACTTATATCATAAAAGTCCACGGTTTCGTTAACATGGACATATCTTGTACCTGATACAAATGCAGCATAAGGCTCTCGTCCTTCTGTTGTGAAAGCCTTGATACATATATTCCGATCTGATCCTAGGTCTTCCCATACCGTACCATTGCGGCTCATATAACTCTGACCAGGTTCAGCATGAGCATTATAGCTGGAGTATTCTGGTACTGGCATTTCGATAGCTATAGGATAATTATAGCTTGGTGTTGTGAATTTTACCACCACTGAGAAATTCTGGCCTGAAAGAAGTGAAACGTTAGTATCGAGATCGATAGTATGATAACCTGCTATTGGAATACTCCCATTCTGCAAAGAGACCGGACCAGAACTGTTGATAGGACCTGATTCAGGATCCAGATAGATACAGATGTTGTAGAAAGCGTTTGAATCCACGGTATAGAAACTCACTGCCTCTAAAGTCTCATTTGAAATTGCTGTAAATACATTTGCCCCATATGCTATGGTGTTGTTATAACCTGCACAGCCGTCCCACCCAAGAGGATCGTACTGATATATGAAATCATAGTTGCTGACATTCTCTGCGGTGAACATGAAATTACCAATATAAGGTTTAGTGTCTATTCCATCCATGCCTTCATTATTTCCCATCACCGTATCATAGTAAGAAACATAAAAATAGCCGTCTTCACCCCAGTTGTCACCCCAGGAATTCTTCAGGACGAATGCACCGTTTTCAGGAGCTGCTGGTGTAAAATTAGATCTATTGTAATTGTCATTCCAGCCTACCAAAGCTACAGCATGGTTTGCTTCAACAACTTCCCCATCGTAAAAATAACTGTTATTGTTCTCATCGAAATAAGAACCATCATAATAAAAAGCTACAGAAACCGCACCATAATTAGTAATCATCCATTTGTAAAGAGTATCATTGCCATCGAATCCCGGAAGTATGAAGATATCCTGAACATGTTTTGCTACCTTTGCGTTGGTGGGAGAAATACCTGAAGCATAATTATAAGGGTCATCAGATTCAAGTACCGGACCGCTCCATCTAGAGAGATAAGCAGCTGTCATTAGGTCGAATCCACCATCATCATCAACTCGGTCAAATCCATCCGGATTTGAGGTTACCAGAATGTTCTTAACATTATTCTCCGAAAAATCCCTATCTTCTGACCTGCTATACAGAAGATATGATTCCAAGGAAGCTATGGTCGAGTGCGTCCAGCAACTTCCGGCATTACCCTGATCCCTTACCGCTGTAACACCGTTGTTGTCACGCAGGTCGAAGCGGGAAGGATAGACATCCATGCCAGCTACTTTGATATCTGAAGACATTAGACCATATTCTTCACTTGCCATTAGTTCTTGCATATTTACAGAGGAAAGATGAGAAAGATCTACCGGGGAAGGAATCAAGCCGGTTGGACGGTGGCCCTCAACCAAACCACCTTCCCGTAAAACAGAAATACTGTTTAAAATATTAGGAGATGAAGCATTGATGGAGCTACCTGATAATGTGAAACCGGAAAGTGGAACTTTATTTGTGTTAGAACTAGAAGAAGCATTTTCACGGATCTGTTCCATCTCTCCCACATATTGAACGAATGTGGGATTGAGAGGTGCAATGGATATTTGTGAGATAGAGGATTCGTTAGAAATTGGAAAAGCATCTTCTTCAATAGCTGCTGCACTGCAGGAATTGAATATAAAAAGAAGTACAAGACAGTAGAGAATAAGTAAATAGTTTGACTTTATGGTTTTTTTCATCTTATGCCCTCTGATAAAACATATATGCGTGATTTATAGTACCAATAATATATAATAATATTATATAATGAGGGGATACACATAACTACGAGAATTGCGACTAGTAGACGCCGTAGAAATCAATACAAGAGATTAAAAGCAACATAACTAGCTACAAAAAAAGTATTTTGAGCTTTAGACCGCTCAATTGATTGTATTATACAGACTTGAACATGGCCAGAGCTTTATTTTTTTCCGCTTTGTGGTCCACGATCTGCTTAAAATAGCCTGTGTCTGCAGGAAGATTTTTGGTTTCCAACGCATGGATGTCCTTCAGACTCATGTTCCTCAGTTCAGGAACCCATTTCTTAATGTATTCACACTGAAGATCGAATCTCTGCTGCTGTAACCATGGATTGAATATCCTGAAATAAGGAGTAGCATCTGCACCTGTGGACGCTGCCCACTGCCAGTTACCATTGTTCACACATGGATCGTAATCTACAAGCTTCCTGGCAAAATATCGCTCACCCCAACGCCAGTCAATGTGGAGGTCCTTCACAAGGAAAGAAGCCACAATCATTCTAACTCTGTTGTGCATGTAACCTGTTGAATTAAGCTGCCGCATACCGGCGTCAACTATGGGAAAACCTGTCTTGCCTTCACACCATGCATGGAATTTTGTAGGATCATTATCCCAATGAAGATTATCGAACTTTTTCCTGAAAGCATGACCGAATACTTCAGGATGCTCAGCTGCAAGCTGGATGAAGAAATCCCTCCAATATAATTCCGAAATCAGAGTGTGGTCAGACCCCAGATAATCCCTTAAAGAGTGGTACACCTCCCGAATGGACACTGTCCCGAACCTGTTATGAGCCGATAGTCCAGTAGTACCCATTACAGCCGGAAAATCCCGCAATCGATCATAATCCATAAACCTGCTCAGATCGGATAGTAATTGCAGAGCATTGCCGCGTCCACCATGCACAAATAACTCAAGGTTACCGTAATCGAATCCAGGAATTGACTCAAGAGCACCTGAGACATAAGAATTAGAGAAGCTACCACCCTCAACAAGCACAGGCACCTCCACTGAGAGCTTACTGGCAGCCCTGAAGAACTGTGTGAACACCTGGTACATTTTTCCCTGCTGAGTCCTCACAGAACCGGGCACTTGCAAAGTTGCATCATGTAACTGATGGAACCTCAATCCATGTTCTGTACACACCTTAGAGATTGCCTCATCCCTCTTAACGCTAAAAGGTGTATAGTCATGATTCACAAAAACAGCATCAATAGTCCCTTCACTTGCCAGCTTTTCAACAACTTTATGTGGCAAGTCTGAAAACAAAAACAACCTGCCACCCACCATCTCAAGCTGTTTTTCCAGGTTTGCAAGGGACTCTAACATGAATTGCAGAGCATTCTTACTGTATTTACCAGCATCTAGTAAGCTGGGATCAAAGATAAAACAAGGCAATACTTCATGTGAAGAGTGAAGAGCTTCTATGAGTCCGGTATTATCATCAACACGCAGATCCCGCCTGAATATGAAAAGTGACTTGTAATACATAAGATCCTACCTTTATACTGCTTAATAGATAGTCACAGTGTCACAACTATATTACAGAATTCCCGCCAGTGATATAATGAAAAAAACAAACAAACAAACAAACTGAAAACAACTGATAGAAGAGAGAAATGAAAAGAAGTGATGCGCCAACCGGGATTCGAACCCGGGTTTAGGGCTTGGAAGGCCCCAGTCATAGCCGCTAGACCATCGGCGCATTGAGCAGCCTATACACGTCTTTTTGTAATATAACATTTTCGCATCATCAGCCTATAACACACATGAAAATGGATAAAAATTTCGATATTTAGTACAAGTTTGATAAAAATTGGAAAATTGAAACAAAAACAAAAAACAAGTGCTGATTAACTATTCACAGACAGATCACAACTTTAAAATTGAAAACATACTGTGACATTCACAGTGAATAGCTTGTACGCAGTTCTTTAATCATGTCGCGAAGCTCTGCGGCCCTCTCAAATTCCAGGTTCTTTGCGGCAAGGTGCATCTCAGCTTCAAGATCAATGATCATGTCCGCTACTTCCTTTTCAGACTTGTCCTCTGCCAGCAGAAGTGCCTCAGGTATAGCTGTTTCATCAACCTCCACAAGTTCACGCTGCAATGCTTTTCTGATGGTCTGAGGGATGATCCCGTGTTTTTCGTTGAATTCCATCTGGAGCCTGCGACGCCTGTTAGTCTCATTCACAGCACGTTCGATAGAGCCTGTGATTTTGTCAGCATACAGTATTACTCTGCCTTCAGCGTTCCTCGATGCCCTGCCTATGGTCTGGATCAGAGACCTCTCCGATCGCAGGAAACCTTCTTTATCTGCATCAAGAATCGCAACCAGCGCAACTTCAGGGATATCCAGCCCCTCTCTCAAGAGGTTAATGCCTACCAGCACATCGAAATCACCCTTACGCAGACTGCGAATTATCTCAGTCCTCTGAATGGTATCAATATCCGAATGCATATACCGCACTCTGACACCCAGTTCGTGCAGATAGTCAGTGAGTTCCTCGGCCATTCTCTTGGTAAGAGTAGTTACAAGTATCCTGTAACCCTTGGCAGTCATCTTGGAGATTTCTCCAATGAGATCATCTACCTGATTCTCCACAGGACGAATTGTAATATCCGGATCCACAAGTCCAGTGGGACGGATGATCTGCTCCACCACAGACTTACTTATCTCCATTTCATATTCGGCAGGTGTGGCAGAAACATAGATGACAGTATTAATATGCTTTGCAAATTCATCGTATTTAAGAGGCCTATTGTCCAGAGCTGAAGGCAGCCTGAAGCCATATGCCACAAGTGATTCTTTTCTGGCCCTGTCTCCGTTGTACATACCCCTTATCTGAGGAATGGTCACATGAGACTCATCGATTACCATCAGATAGTTCTCTGGAAAGAAATCCAGTAGTGAAGAGGGTGGTTCTCCGGGTTTTCTGCCGTCAAAGTGCCGGGAATAGTTCTCTATACCGCTACAATAACCCAATTCTTTAATCATTTCCAAATCAAACTTTGTTCTCTGTTCCAGACGCTGAACCTCAAGCAGCTTATTCTCCGCCCGCAGCCTCGATAGCTGCCCTTTAAGTTCCTCTTCGATTTCTACAAGTGCTTTGTCGATGTATTCCTGAGGCATGACGAAATGCTTTGCAGGATATATAGCCAAAGTCTCACCCATACCCAGCTCTTCCTGGACCTTACCGGTGAGTGGTTCAAAATAGGCTATCCGGTCTATCTGGTCCCCAAACAATTCGATCCTTATGCCCCGCTTATCCTGAGCCGGAAATACCTCTATTGTATCCCCTCGTGAACGAAAAGTTCCTTGTGCTGGCTCTATATCATTNNTCTTCACCGACAGTAAGCATCACTGTCATAGCACGCCATTCCTGTGGTGAACCTAAGCTGTATATACAGGAAACACTTGAAACTACAATAACATCTCTGCGCTCCATCAGAGATCTGGTGGCAGACAGGCGTAACCTTTCGATCTCTTCATTGATGGATGCATCTTTTTCGATATACGTATCAGTCGTAGGAAGATAAGCCTCAGGCTGATAATAGTCGTAGTAACTGACAAAATACTCCACAGCGTTATTGGGAAAAAATTCCCGAAACTCAGAAAACAATTGTGCTGCAAGAGTCTTGTTATGCGCTATCACCAGAGTAGGCTTCTGGACATTCTGAATCACATTGGCTATTGTGAACGTCTTGCCTGAACCCGTTACACCCAATAAGGTCTGGTGTTTCAGTCCTTTGCTAATACCATCTACCAACTTGGATATGGCTTCTGGCTGGTCACCTTTTGGGGAATAATCAGATATTAGTGTGAATGGGCGCATATTCTCGTTTTATCTTAGTAAAGCAGTATAAAAGTATGTATGTGAAATAGGATAAGGCTTTCACAATGCTATATGTATGCAAGAGTATTCACTTCAACCACAAATTCACAGGATCACATATCTCCAGTGATCTGTAGGTAACTGTGAATAGCTAGTGTGAATGGACCTTTAAATATGAAAGAGAACATGGAAATCTCACCTGAAAAAGAAAAAAGCCATCAGCATCAGAACTATAGCAAGCAGTATGACTACCTGAGTGCTTTTACTGTCAGTACCCAGGATTATAGGGATGGGACCAATCATAATGATACCTCCACCACGAATTTCGGCCCTTGTGGACATATCTTCTGGGCCTTGATGAATCTCTTCACCATTATCACTTGCCTGATGTTGAAAATGCTCATATCCTGCCCCATTACTACCTTCACTGGAAGACATGAAACTACCAATAAAAAACAAAATGAAACCAATGAATATGCACAACATTCCCATTGATATCAGCAATTGCACTACCATCGCATTTTCCTCCAGATAAACAGGTACATGAGGAACATGAAGAAACCAACATACATCATAGAAGTAGTGATACCGGGAGATGAACCAAAAGCTATAGGAATGGGGCCGATGAGCACGAACCCGCCGAAATCCCCACTGTCACTGCCATTCTGCATAACGGAAAGCAAAAAACCTGCAAATAGCAGTAGAACTCCAATAGAAATCAAATAGGAACCGATCCTGATAATGCCCCTGGAAGATGCCATAAGAAATAGTGGAATCTATAATTAAATCATACTCTGGTGTGGAACAACCTCGTATGCCTGAAGCTCTGCAGGTTCATCAGAAATGTATATGTACTCCCGCTGTGTCCTATTACCTCTACGTTCAAGAAGATTCTTACCGAACATGCGCGAAAGATACGTGGATACTGTACTCAGCTTTATGGGACCGTATATTTTCTCATAGTGCTGCTGTATAGCCTGAGATGAGAACCAGACACGCGGATACTCATATTTAAGGAAAAGTTCCAGCCTTTCATTGATCGTAAGCTTAGTATCCCCTACCCGTTCCTGAAAAGAAGGGGTTTTGCGAGTTGGAGCAACAGGCTGCTCTTGCCTGACCTGTGTTTGCTGCGATTGTTGTGAAGTGTTATTCGCTGGTAAAGTGTTATTAACTGGCATATACTGATTCACAACAGGCTGTGGACTGGGTGATTGCAATGGAACAGAGTATTGAAATGGAACCTGGGAAAGATTTGGCTGCAACGGAGATACCATTTGCGGGTATTGAGCATACGGAGGATATTGATAAATAGAAGGTTGCTGTGCCGGAACAAAAGACGGTAGTACCTGTTGTTGCATAACTGGCTGTGCTTGTGGTACAACAGAGCCCGGGAAAAACTGTGATGGCGATTGTTGATAAGGTTGTGAATTAACCTGTGGTGGAGTTTGTGAAACTGTTTGTTGAAAAGAGTCGTTGTAATTTGCTACAGAAGCAGAAGAAGGCCCAGACGCCTGGACTCCTTTCCCTGAGAACGACTCTATGAATGAGACCAGGCACTTTTGCCATTCAGCCCCTGTAAATTCAACATTTACACGCGTTGTCCCGTCTTCATCTATTATTTCGAGTCGGACCTTCATTTTTCTGCCTCTGTGCATGTGCATCCATTCATCCCCTCAGATTGATGGATTCACGAACCATATATCCCCTCAGACAATGGTTTTTAGCTTGACTGTTTAGTGTCTACAGAACACTACTTTAGCCTTCTGTGCTACAATGATATACATTGTATTAATAATATATAAATATTGTGCTAATCCTATTGTGCCTAGCTGTCGGCATTACAAATAAAGTAAGAATAAAGCTTTATTTAAAGAAATAAGCTATAATCTATCCTACCCTTTGTACCTATTAGATAGATATTGTGAACTAGATAGATAAAGGTTTCTTTTCCTTTTCCAGTGGAAACAAGGGGGTTAGAGATTTCAACTTAAAAACTGTATTTATGCTGTTAAATCACTAAAAAACATCTAATTACCCTTATATTTAGTTATTAGTGTTTACAATGGAACAGAAGTGATTATGTAAAGAAAAATATAATACACAATGAAGTTGAAAACTTATATCTAATAGTAATGATAACTGGCAAGTAATGATAAACTGTGATAAAGGGCAATGTAAAACCTCAGTTTAGTTTATATCAAATGATAACCATAGGGGCGTCTTATGACTAACACAAGTGCAGATACTCCCGTTGATACCGGCGCAACCCGGGACAAAGCCCGGACAGGGTTAGAAAACCTTAATAAAGAAGACGTAAGGTCACTGCTCAACGAGATAGAACTGCTGAAAGTCAACAATGAGAACATGCGGGCAAAGTTGCTTGAGGCCAGCATGATGAACAACTCATATATGGAAGAAGTTAATAAACTCAAGAAGCAGGTTGAGCACCTTACAACGCCTCCATTGTTCATTGCTAGTGTAATGGAAATGGAAGGAGACATGGTCCTTATACGCCAGCATGGCAACAACCAGGAAGTTATGACAAGGACCCCACCATCGCTTCATGGAAAACTGGAACCTGGCATGAGAGTTAGTGTTAACGGGGCTTTTTCTATAATATCCATCATACGCAAGGGTACTGATGTCAGAGCTCAGGTGATGGAGCTCATCAATTCACCTGGAATAGACTATGATATGATAGGTGGCCTTGACGAGGTAATCAAAGAAGTGATAGAATCTGTAGAGCTGCCGCTCACTGAGCCTGAACTATTCTTGAATATAGGCATCGAGCCACCAAATGGTGTTTTACTGTACGGTGCACCGGGTACAGGAAAGACCTTGATCGCAAAGGCAGTTGCATCCAGAGCAAAAGCAACTTTCATTCGTATGTCCGGCTCCGACCTTGTACAAAAGTTTATAGGAGAAGGTGCAAGATTGGTTAAAGATGTATTCCAGCTTGCCCGGGATAAATCTCCTGCCATACTATTCATAGATGAGATTGATGCTGTAGGCGGTATGCGCACCCACGATGGCACAACTGGTTCAGCCGAAGTGAATCGTACAATGCTACAGTTGCTAGCTGAAATGGATGGGTTCGATGCTACAAAGAACGTAAAGGTTATCGCTGCCACAAACAGGATCGATCTGCTTGACCCGGCACTCTTGCGTCCTGGCAGGTTTGACAGAGTAATAGAGATACCCCTCCCTGACCTGGAAGCCCGTGAAGAGATATTGAACATTCATACCCGCAAGATGAATCTTGCAGATGAGGTAGACTTTGAGAAGCTTGCCAAGATCACGACTGGACTTAGCGGTGCAGACCTTCAGGTAATTACTAAAGAGGCTGGTATGTTTGTGCTAAGACGCCGTGGAAACCAGGTAACCATGAAGGATATGATGGATGCTTACGAGAAAGTAGTTTCTGAAGAAGAGACAATTACTCCCTCTGGTATGTTCGCATAAGAACATACCCCATTTATCCTGAACGAAAAGTTAATATCCGTTAAGTGTATTTTGGGTATGCTGTCAAAGCGAATACCGCAATGCTCCGATAGTGTAGCACGGCCAATCATGCAGGACTCTCACTCCTGCGACTGGGGTTCGAATCCCCATCGGAGCACTAAAAATCCTTTCTTCTTGAGAGTTTTTTGATCTGAACATTTTTGGATTATTAGACCCTTAATTTATGGTATACTAGTTTTTCTTAATTTAGACAACACTTACTTTCTTCCTAAAGCATTGATCTACGAACAACATAATAACATAAACATATATATTTGAGAGATGCCACGGTTTAAGTAGCATGCTTTACTTGTAGATAATCAATGCTTGCAAATCTTGGATTAGGCAATATACCCGGAAATGTAGTACTGTTGGTCGAAGAAGACATGGGTAATGTCAAAAGCGTTTTGGTGCAGATGGCAGTGAAGGAACTGCTTCATGATGTGAAAAAGATAGTATATATTTCTACTACGCGCTCCCAAGAAGATGTTAAAAATCACATATCTATATCTACACCAGATAATGAAAAAAATAATTTCACAATATTGGGAAGTTTTAATGAATTGAATTCTCTGTTGGATATCTGCAAGAAAGATCTAAATGTGCCTACAGATGCCAACGAGATGCTGAACCCTTATCTTAGCACTCTTTTGACTGCCGATGTATGTATCATTGATACTTTTTCCCATCTTTTCATGGAAGAAGATACAGGTACTATCAAAGATGTACTGAATTGTTTTGTTACCAGGAGTAGAGAAAACAAAACAACTTTTCTGCTGCTTTCGGATATGGGGATACTTACTGACCGTTCGGAGAGAATTATAAGGGCTATGGCAGACGGAATAATCCAGTTCAGGACAGAATATGTGGGAAGTAAAATAAATCGATACATAAACATTCCCAAGATGCCTGGCAATCCTCCGTTTAATAGAATGGTACCTTTCAACGTTACAGGAAGGAGCATTGCCATTGATACAAGAGAAAGAGTAGGCTAAATTCTCCAGAATAGGTCAACATCTAAACTATCCTTAGATAAATCACTGTTTTGATCTTGCCCCCCAATATAGAAATTTAGTAATATATTGATGAAATGGAATATGAAAGGAAGAGATGAATTGGGCAAAAAACAAAAATGTGATTTCAAAAGAAAAAAGCACAACTAAGAACAATGAAATATCCATCATTAAAATATTTAAAAAATTGTTCAAACATTAAGAGAAGATAAAAACTGCTTTAGGGAAGTGAGGAGGCACGGAAACATGCCCCCTCTATGGATTTATACCCCAGTCGTGACAAAGATCTGGGATGATGGATGAAAGTACATCCACATATATAAAGAAACTCTTAAATTATTCCAAGGAAGCTTCTTTTTCGTATAAATAATTCTTATACCCTCCCACTAGAGCAATTAGTGAATAACACAATTTTAATTGGAGGAAGATTATTATATTTTGATAAATATAACTAACTGTGAGTTCAATTATCCAAACCCCACACAGAATGAACACTAAACATGAAAGAAATAAAAAAAAGGGGGGACTAAAAATGAATAATCACGAAAATATCCCCAAGAATGAGTATGAAATTGCAACTTTTGCTGTTGGAAGCTCTTGGAAAGCAGAGGCAGTATTTCGTAACAAGGTAAGAGGAATAATTACTTCCTACACAGGATACACAGGAGATGAAGTACAATACCCACGGCTTGAAAGAGGTACAGAGAGTACAATTGACTTGGTACAGGCCGTGCAAATCGTTTTTGATCCAAAAATAGTTCCTTATGAGCGATTACTTGAATTATTCTGGGAATTACATGACCCTACATATTTACTGAAGTCTGAAGAAAATAACAAACAATTTAAATCGATCATATATTTCCATTCTGAAAAACAGAGAGAAAAAGCAATCAGTTCTAGAAAGAAATTAGAAAGAACAGAAAAAACCAAATGTCAGATCAACACACAAATATTACCTGCAACCCATTTCTTTAAGATTGAAAAAGAAGTCCCAGAGAGTAATCACAATGCCATGAAAAAAAATGGTATCAATAGGAACTTTCCTAAAAAGGGTCTTCAACACCAGGCACGGTAATATTCACCTTTACTTTGGACCTCCACTGGCAATCCAAATAGTAAGGAAAGATTAGAGGAGGTCAGAATCTGTTCTTTTGGCCCATCCATGAAGATTTTCCCATCTTTGAACAGAATGACCCTTCCTATTTCTGGAATTATGTCCTGAAGATTGTGAGTTACAAGTATTATGCTTTTGCCGACAGCTGCAATTCTGCGCATTACTTCCCTGAACTTGTGAAGACCATACAGATCAAGACTGTTAGCAGGCTCATCAAGCACAAGGGCCAAAGGGTCATGAACCAGAGCCCTTGCAATAAGTATCCTTCTTGCCTCACCAGTTGACATTTGAGAAATAGATTTATCCTGAAGATGAGAAATCTCCAAGAAATCCATTACAGTCTGGACTATACACTTCATCTCATAGGTAACACGATGATTTTTATAAACCCCAATACTACTGAAAAAGCCAGATAAAACGGCCTCATAGCCACAAATGTCACGAGTATATTCATGCTGCAGATCGCCTGAAACTATACCCAGCAAATTTTGGAGATCGAATATATCCCATCTTTCTTTACCCATAATACGACATGCAACATTCGGAGAATTGACAAGTGGCCGATATTCCCTGGTAATGGTCTTGATGAGAGAAGACTTTCCAGAGCCATTTGGACCAATGATAGCAACGTTCTCACCTACGCCTATTTGCAGAGAAATAGAATCAAGTATCTTTTTCCCACTACGAGTAACTGTGATATTCCTGAAATCTATCAAATGACCTGTGTCTGAATGATTAGAGCTATCCTGCATAATATTACACAACTAAGGGAATAATTGTATAAAAACAATGTCTGTTTATGGATTTCTGAAGAGAGATTAGTTATTCTTGCTTACCACCATATATAAATATGTAGCCTATTATTGCATATCAATTACATAGATAGTAACAATATAATAGGCATTTCTCACACGATACCGGTTATTTCTTAAATTTTTATTACATAAAAAGAATCATATGTGGGAACATTTAAACAAGGAAACATGAGATCAACTACACCTATCATTGAACTTAGGAAACTTTCCTATTCTTATGGGAACAGCAAAATAGAGGCACTCAAAGACATAAACCTGGAAATATATCCCGGAGAAAAAGTAGCATTTTTGGGGGCCAATGGAGCTGGAAAATCTACATTATTCAAGCACTTGAATGGAATTCTTAAACCAAACTCAGGAGAGGTGTTAGTTCATGGAGAGACAATATCAAAGAAAAACATAGTTCAAGTGCGTCAAACCGTAGGAATAGTTTTCCAAAACCCTGATGACCAGATCCTTGCACCCACTGTAGAACAAGATGTAGCTTTTGGGCCCATCAATATGGGACTCTCCGAAGAAGATGTTGCTTCAAGAGTGAAAGAAGCGTTGGGATTTGTGAATATGCTGGGACTGGAAGACAGGTCTCCCCACCATCTTAGTGGGGGTCAGAAAAAACGTGTTGCTATCGCCGGTATCCTGGCTATGAGGCCAGAGGTCATAGTGTTGGATGAACCTACAGCAGGACTTGATCCGATGAGTGCTGAAAATATAATGAACGTCATTGAGACAATGAACCGTGACCTTGGAATTACAATAATCCTGTCCACTCACGATGTGGACATGGTGCCTCTTTTTGCTGATAGGGTTTTCCTGATGCATCATGGCAAAATAGAAGCACAGGGCACAGCAACCGAAATATTCAAACAACATGGACTGCTGGAACAAGTCCATCTGAGAATACCCAGGATAGCAAAGGTTTTTGAACTCCTCAAGGCCGAGGGCCTGAATGTGGAAACAAAAGTTACACCTACTGATGCAAGGGATGAGATCCTTAGGCTGTTAAATGAATCCAGAGAATGAGAGAAGGCAGCTGCATGGAAATAACGCTCACTGATATTGAAAGGGAAGCTTACAAGAATAGTCCCGTGCATCGGCTGGATAGCCGTGTGAAGCTTCTTGCCACTATTCTGATAATAGTTTTCGTGGTGAGCCTGCCCCGAGTCCATGATAATAATCTAATGCGTTTGACCTTTGTAGAGTTATACCTTATGATTCTGATGGCAATTGCAAGGCTGAATCCTGTATATATTATAGTTCGGTTCCTGGCAGTGTTGCCCTTCGGACTTGGGATAATTGTGATCCAGCCTTTTGTAAGACAGCCATTTTTTGATTCCTTTACAGAATACCCACTTGATCTACCACTAGGACTAACAATGACATACGAAGGTTTAGCCTTCGGAATAACACTGCTGGCAAAGTTTATAGTATGCATCAGTGCAATAATTGTGCTTTCATCCACCACAAAAATGCATGATATTGTGGGAGGTGCAAGACAGCTGGGCATCCCAAAGGAAATCGCATTGCTGCTTACCATGATGGTACGGTATCTGTTTTTGTTCTGGAGTGTTCTCAAACGTATTCGTACAGCTCAGAAGTGCCGTATGTTCAACATGTGGAATAAGAATGTCCACCGCAAGTGGATATTAGAGCAAATTGGGTATACAATCAGTTCGATCTTTGTAATGGCCTACGAACAGGGAGAAAGAACATATATCAGCATGCTGTGCAGAGGATACGGACAAAACGGCAACGTGAAAATCCGCAACAAAGAACTGAAAATGTTGGATATACTCTTTTCTGGAACCACACTTATAGTACTGCTTGCATCTTATTTTATGGCTTAGACACAAATTGAAGAAACTGATATGCTATAAGATCTGGTGTAGCTAATTACTGATTGTCACAAAAACGTATCATATATGAATAGCAGGACGCACTAGAAAAGCCCCGCAATTAGAACAAAAAAGAAGATTAAAGAAATGAGTAGTTCACTTCTTGATTATTTTTCCTAAACCATAACTTATGCCCAACACAAGCAGAGTCCCTGCAACTATTGCAGCTACTTCACCGGATTTGCCCATACCTTCAATGGCATAATCTGGCATTGGAGAAGAGAAAACAGATCCTGCTTCTTCCATCTCTGCCAGTTTTTCCTCACCCACTAGCCCACCTGCAGCACTTTCCAGACCATCCGGATCAGGGGATGCCAGGAAAGGAGCAAGTACGGCAAGTATTAGGGCTATGACTATACCTGCATAGAGGAATTTCATATTAGATGAACGGGTGACAGTAACGTTCTTGCTCATGCTTTTACACCTCTCTTAGCCAGTGACTTACTCTCCAGCAGATCGGGCCTTGAGCTTGCAATTGCACTAAGCGCAACAGCAGTGATGAGACCTTCACCGATTAGCCCTATGATAAAGTGATATGTACCCATGGCAATTAATCCTGGTACCAGCGGGAAGGTACCAGCAAGGTACATCTGAACCGCACACACAAGAGCTGATACGAGCAAACCAAGCCACGCACCAACGAAAGAGGAAACCTTCAGGTTGAGTTTACTGTTCATGAGAGCGACAAATGTGTAGTAACCCACAAATCCAGAGATAACTCCCATGTTAAGGATGTTAGCACCCATAGTAGTGATGCCGCCATCACCAAACACGAAACCCTGTACAAGCAAAACAAGAGTGAGCACAAGTACGCCAGCCCAAGGACTTCCGAATATGATAGCAACAAGGGTCGCTCCCACCATGTGCCCACTGGTACCCATACCGATAGGGATGTTCAGGGCCTGAATCGCAAATATACCTGCTGCAAGGGCAGCAAGTATTGGAACTTTCGTGTCATCCATTTCTTTTCCAGCCCATTTGAGAGCCATGAAAATAAAAGGCAGCGCAATTATCCAATAAATAATCGCCTGTGAGAGAGGTATGAATGTGTCAGGGATATGCATATTATTCCTCTAATATTATTAAAGTATGATAATTTTAGACTTTCGTAACACTTTTGATACATTATTTTGCTATATATATCTGATGGTAATAACTTTTTGAAAAATAATAGCAAACAAAAAGCTAGCTAAAACCTACTACAGATAATGGTGTTGGAATTAGAAATTATGAACAACAATTAAATTTACCTAAAAATACAAAGTAAGACCGGACTCAATGCTCACTTTTCCGGGACATACCGAATAGCTTCCACCACTTTGCCTGCCACAGAACTAACGGTATCTTTATCCCCTATATTAATACTCATGTCTGCATATTTCTGGTAGAGTGGGAATCTTTCGGCAAAAAGTTGCTCAAGACTTCGACCTTTTAAGCCTACAATGCCTCTGGATTCCTGATTATCAATTTGTTGTTTGACCTTCGAAAGAGGAGTATGCAGGAATATAATAATAGACTTTTCTTTAAGGAAATTCATTGCCTTTTCGGAATATACTATACTACCACCGGGAGATATGACAATCCCATCACCAATA
>DAKU01000078.1:14690-21795 GCA_002508425.1 Methanosarcinaceae archaeon UBA470 | reverse complement strand
CCTCATCCACTGAAAGAGCAACGAGGTGGATATCGGGACGGTCCCCAAGGATCTTATGCAACATATAGAGCAGCACACTGCTATCCTTGCCGCCACTTATAGCCACAGCTATGGTCTCATTCTTTTTTACAGAATAATGTTTGCGAATTGTGAGCTTGATTTTTCGTTCCACATCTTCCACGAAATGTTTCTTACACAGGTGCATACCGGAATATCTTTGGTATATAATAGAATCGTGCTTACACTTATCACACTTGATGCTCATGAATTTATTCCTGAACCAAAAAAGGCATCTTACTATTTATTGTTGTGGTGAACAGAATAGAAGGTTTTGAGATATTATGTAAAGTTCTAACACCCAGTAAAATATATAAATATACAATTCATCATACAATTATAATTTTCTAATTATATAGATGAATGGATGATTAGATGCCTATAATTACTGAAGACTTATCCATGTTCCTTTTTTTACTGTCCATACTTGCTGGTTGTCTTATGGGTGTAGTGTCAGGGTTAATACCTGGACTGCACAGCAACAATTTTGCTCTTTTGCTGGTATCCGCATCCCCTTTACTCATTGAAAACGGTATACCGGCCATATATATCATCTGCATGATCCTGGCAAACTGTATCACACACACGTTTCATGATATAATACCCGCCATCTATTTGGGAGTCCCTAATTCGGACATGGCGCTGGCAGTACTTCCGGGACATCAGTTACTGCTCGATGGCAGAGGACCAGAAGCTATACGGCTTTCAGCCCTGGGAAGTGCAGGTTCTGTAATCGTATCCATCATCCTGCTTTTGCCTTTTGGCTTCCTGTTATACACAATATACCCACTCATACAAGATTACATTGGCTGGATGCTGCTCTTCATAGCTTTCCTGATGATCGTAACTGAAAAAGGAGAGTATGTACCAGGACAGGGATCTCTTACTCGCTACAGATACAAATTTTATGCACTTTTGGTATTCGTGATGAGCGGTCTGTTGGGAATCTTTGCTTTTGGAAAAGAGAGCATGGCTAACTCTTTGTTCGAATCGGATAGTCCGTCGATACTACTCCCACTGTTAAGCGGCCTATTTGGTGCTTCCCAACTGATAATAAGCCTCACAACCAGTTCAGTAATACCAGCCCAGCGCACTTCCTTAATCAGCCTGCCTGCTAACAGGATAATAAAAGCAATTACCTCCGGAAGCATTGCAGGTTCTTTTGTAGCGTGGTTGCCGGGAGTATCATCTTCTGTAGCTACATTGCTGGCAGAACAATTCAGCAGGATACGTGGCAAACAAAACTCTGATAAAACCAGTATATCCGAAGATCCTCTGGATGAAGCTAGAGAATTCATTATTTCAGTTTCTGGTGTAAATACTGCGAATGCTGTTTTTGGCCTGTTTGTTTTTTTCTTCATTGGAAGAACCCGTAACGGAGCAATAGTAGCAATATCTTCGTTACTGGAGCCATCAGCAATAGACATACCCTTTATCCTTATTCTATTATGTGTGGTGATCCTTGCCTCGATATTTTCCTATTATTCCACTATCAAAATAGGAAATATCATTCATCTGTTAATGGAGAAAATTAACTACAGGAAATTAAGCATTGCAGTACTGACAGGTCTTGTAGTGATGGTCACCATATTCACAGGGATGTTTGGCATTGTAATATTCCTTATGGCAACATCCATAGGATTGCTACCATCTTTCATGAATGTAAGAAAAAGTAATGCAATGGGCGTGATCTTACTGCCTGTTATTCTGTATTTTTTATGAAATATTGCATAAGATCAGATATTTTCGGCTTTCTACAGAGCAGGATTATTATGTAGTTAGGCCGCCATATATTATAAAGTACATTTTTCGAGTGTAAAAATTCGGCTCGAAAAACATTTTATGTTATTGAGATGAATATTAAACCATGAAACGATCGATAGGAGCAAAGACACTCGCGTTCCCGACACCAACATGGGTTGTCGGTACATATGACATGAATGGAAAGCCAAATGCCATGACTGTAGCCTGGGCCGGAATATGCTGTTCTACCCCTCCCTGTATCAGTGTATCGTTAAGAAAGGCTACCTACAGCTATGCCGGCATCATAGAAAATAAGGCATTTACCGTAAGTATCCCTTCAGAAGATTATGTAAAAGAAGCCGATTACTTTGGCCTCGCAAGTGGAAGGGATGAAGATAAATTCAAGGCAACCGGTCTGACTCCAGTAAGGAGTGAGCTTGTACCTGCTCCCTATGTCGGAGAGTTTCCTTTCGTTCTCGAATGCAAACTGCTTCACTCTCTTGAAATTGGGCTTCACACCCTGTTTGTAGGAGAAATAGTCGATGTCAAGGCAGAAGAATCCGTACTTGATAAAAACGGAAATCCTGATATCGAGAAAATCCGACCTATTATATATGGGACAGGGGACAGGAGCTACTATGGCATTGGACGTGATCTTGGAAAAGCTTTCTCGATAGGAAAGAACGCTGAATGATAAAAAAGCGAGGAGATTAAGGCTCTACATAACTCCTCTATTTTCAGGTAAGAATTCAAGTGAACAATTATTTGAATCTACTGTCAGATATTGATGTGAATAACTATTTTAGCCAATTGATTTTAATTATTACAGGGTTCCTACAGAGCTGAATTTTTCGTGTATCAACACTCCTACTGTGTCACTGCTCTACTCAAGCAAGAAAAAACAGCATTTATTCTTCTTCATCGTCCTTCTTTTTGACTAATGTAACTATATTATCTGTGGGATGATAATTCATAGAGACGAATCTCATTATGCACAATACCAATAACAATACAGCAAAGGCCAGCAATACGTAAATCTCAAAATCATGACTGTATACCATGACAGTGATCTCACGCATGAGTATTAGAATAGTGGCATCTGTCACATAGGTAATCCTGATTCTTTCTTGAACACGATAATCAGAGAAGGTCTTGAAAAGATCAATTAGAACAAAGATCGTCAGAACATTGTACACTACCTCATTAATACTACTCGTTTTCATCAATACAGCCCACATAGTCTGGAAAATATCGAACACTGCTATGATTATTAACAGTAAAAGTATGTAGAGGACAACAACCGTCACATTGTAGATTACTTTCTTGAATATTTTATCATGTAGTTCCATTTGGATTCTCCACAGCAACTCTATATTAAGTGTGAAATCTGCAGTATTTATAAATATTAATTACAAAGGCAAATTTTCTTTATTAGTATAAACCCATAACTAGCAAGTGTGATCAGAATCACTGGTGCAATTTTCAGCGGCATTAGTTCCCAAGTCATCTATTGGCATGATACAATTCACAGGCTGTAAAATATATGCGAATCGGGATATAGTGGCTAAAATAAACAAGCCACAAATATCGGCACTACTATCGGGACTAATTTTTTAAAACCTTTCTTGTATCCGGAGGATGGGCTTGTAGTCTGCATCGCCATCATTTGGACTTGGGGTGGCACTCCCGTGTTCAAAACCGTGTTTAACCAGAAAAACATTTAATGATTTCATCCAATCGCCTCTGTTTGATTAATTAATATATGTTTTTTATTATATAATATTTATCTTAATCTATGATTGCCTATACATTCAGAAAAAGGAGGCTCTGTCGAAAAGCTGCTATAATTACAAAAAAATATACAAAACCGCCTATTGACGATATTTTTACTAAAAGAACATTTAAATAATGATTGACAAGAAATAGAAAAAAGGTTTTTTACATATCCATGTTTTCCAGAAGAGAAGTATCTTCATGAGAATAAGCCGGTACGCAGCAACAGAGTATCACCAGTTCCACCTCAGATATGTTCTCCACTTTATGTGCTGTGCCTGGAGGTATGCAGACAGTGTCTCCGCTAACGATCGTGAACTTCTCTTTTGCAAGAGTCATAATCCCACAGCCTGCAGTAATATGATATACCTCTTCTGTGATCTCATGCACATGTAATAAAGTTGCACAGCCTGGAGGAACCCTTGCCTCTGCGAGGCTCAGATGCAGGTTGCCATGTACAGCCGGATGCATGAGCTCCCTTATTGTCGAGCTATCCTTTGTGATATAAGGATCTACTTGTGTATAGACTGTTTTAAGGATATTATTCCTACTCATCATTCTTCCTGCTGAAAACTATTGATCATTTGCATCATGTTATCCTTTATAGCAGCTACCGCATCCACCCATTTTCCCCCCATATCGATAGGTGCAATGCCTTCAAGGTCTGCACGAACAAGGTCCTCATCATAGGGTATCTCACCAAGCACAGGTATCCCTAAAGCTTCAAGCTGAGGAGTAAGGTTTACAGACTTGCCTTTGTTGATGACCGCTGCCAGATGTTTTATCTCTATTCCCTCTGAAAGATGCTTGATTCTTTCAGCGGTTTCCAGTGATCGCTTACCTGGCTCAACAACAATTATCATCAGATCTATGCCCTTTGTGGTGCCTCTGCCCAGGTGTTCAATGCCCGCCTCCATATCAAGTATAACTGCACTTTTGTCTTTCAGCACTACATGCCTTAGAAACGCTTTAAGGAAAGAGGATGCAGGGCACATACAGCCACTACCGCCAGTATCAATGGTACCCATTACAAGCATCTTTACATTATCAGGACCTACAACCCCGAATTTCTCCACTATATCATCAACTTTTGGATTGAACTTGAACATACCTCCTTTTTCGCCCGCACGTTCTTCGATCATATCCTGATAGTCCGTGAGCGGATTTGGAGGCTTACTTATGCCAATGGAAGATGCAAGGTTCATATCCGCATCGGCGTCTATGGCTACTACATCAAAACCATCTCTTGCAAGCATTCGCGCAAGAGTACCCGAAAGTGTGGTCTTACCTACACCGCCTTTACCCGTGACAGCAATTTTCACCATGCATTGAACAGGATCATTATAGAAATTATAGCTTCCGGTATCCGTTATTGTAGATTTTGTAAATATATACAAAAGTAGCCATCAGAAATGAATGTAGTCTGAGCTTCACATTTTCGATTTAATAATCATATCATTTTATATAATACTGTAATAATCTCTTCTGAGATACAGATGGATGCACGCTATAAAAAGATCCGAAATATAATGATCTTAATCCTGTTACTCAACCTGGCGGTTTCTGTTGTTAAGATCATTTATGGTAAGCTAACGAATACTTTGAGCATGCAATCCGATGGTTATCATTCCATGTTCGATGGTATATCCAATGTAGTTGGCCTTATAGGAATTCAAGCAGCTTCCAAACCTCCAGATGCAGAGCATCCTTATGGTCATCGTAAATTCGAGACAATGGCATCTGTTTTCATCGCTGTATTGCTGATGTTCGTAGGCTTTAAGATAGTGAGTGAGGCTTTTGGAAGATTTGGTAATGGATCATTGCCGGAAGTAACTGCCATTAGCTTTATGGTTATGATTGGTACAATGATAGTTAATTACCTTGTAACAACCTACGAACATCGTAACGGTGTAAAATTACAAAGTGAAGTGCTCATTGCTGACTCCATGCATACCAAAAGTGACATTTATGTATCCCTTTCTGTCATCATGGGACTCATTGCTATAAAAGCAGGTTTTCCTTTGCTAGACCCCATCATAGCGATCGTAATTTCAGTTATAATATTCTATGCAGCAATCTCCATTATTATTAAAAGTGCTTCTGTTCTGTGCGACACTTCCCAGCTTAATACCAAAGATGTATATGATGTTGTGTGCGAAGTGGATGGCGTAATGGGATGCCACAATATAAGAACCAGAGGCGTTGCAGGCCACATATACATCGATTTGCACATGGAAGTGCATCCTAACATGCCAACCTATGAATCGCACGATATTGCTCAGACTGTAGAGTATCGACTGAAGCAACGTTTTGAAGGTGTCCAGGACATCGTCATCCATATAGAACCTGCTCCACTTGAACCTGCGTCATAAATTGGACAGAGCGGGATAAACTATAAGAGAAGTAAGGATGATTTAGTAACGATGTCTGGCAACACTTTCGGAACTGTTTTTAAAGTTACCACTTGGGGAGAATCACATGGGAATGCTCTGGGAGCAGTAGTAGATGGTACGCCTGCAGGGCTGTCCCTCGAAGCCTCTATGATACAGAAAGAACTGGATAGGCGCAGACCCGGGCAAAGCAGTGCCTCAACGTCCCGTAACGAATCTGACACAGTGGAAATACTATCAGGTGTGTTCGAGGGAAAGACTACTGGTATGCCGATATCTATGATGGTCCGCAACAAGGACGCAAATTCAAGTGCTTACGATTATCTCAAAAAGATTCCAAGACCAGGGCATGCAGACCTCTTATATCATGAAAAATATGGAATTCGGGATCATAGAGGCGGAGGCAGATCATCAGGACGGGAAACCCTTGGCAGGGTAGCTGCAGGCGCTATTGCAAAGCATCTGCTTTCTTTCTACGACATCACAGTTTTTGCACATGTCATCGAACTGGGTGGCATTGTGGCTTCTGAGCTATCATTTATCGAAGTGATGGAGAATGTGGAAAAGACCCCCGTACGTTGTGCCGATCTTAAAGCAGCTGAGAGGATGATGAAAGCAGTGGAAGATGCACGCACAGAGGGCGATAGCCTTGGAGGCATCGTGGAAGTGATTGCTACAGGAGTTCCCAGAGGACTTGGAGAACCTGTATTTGATAAGCTGGATGCCGATATTGCAAAGGCATTAATGAGCATAGGCGCTGTCAAAGGATTGGAGATTGGTGCAGGTTTTGCAAGTGCACGTATGAAAGGCAGCCAGATGAACGATCCATTCATAGCAAAAGATGAACAGATCACATGCCAGACCAACAACGCAGGCGGTATAATTGGTGGCATATCCACCGGACTTCCTATTATCTGCAGGGTTGCAGTGAAACCAACGCCATCCATCTCAAAGAAGCAGAAAACAGTAGATATGGAAAATATCCAGGAATGCGAAGTACAGGTCCATGGAAGACATGATCCAACTATACCACCCAGGCTTGTGCCTGTTGCTGAAGCTATGGTTGCAATAGTGCTTGCTGATCACATGCTACGCAGTGGTTTCATTGGTCCTGCATCAATATGATGCAGAAATTTTCTATT
>DAKU01000078.1:1005-14647 GCA_002508425.1 Methanosarcinaceae archaeon UBA470 | reverse complement strand
CTGTATTTATTATTGGAAATTATAGGTTAACTGATTGAATTACAGGGTGTGTTGTTATAGATTATGAACAAAGAAAAATACAGCTGACTGGTGGCTCCACATATATTGTCTCTTTGCCTATTAAATGGGTAAGGGACTGCGGTCTAGATGCCGGGGATGCCTTAACATTAATACCACAAAGCGATTGCACTCTTTTGTTGTCTGCTGACTCGAAGATAGAGAATCAAAGACTTGAATCAGTGATCGAGATCTCCCAGGAAGACTCACCAGAGGATAATTTCAGAATACTTGTATCACATTATCTGGCTGGCTACGACCTGATACGACTCGTATCAAGCAAGGGTTTCCATGCACATGACCGCAAGTTCTTCAAAGATGTGACTCGCCAGCGCCTCATTGGTATCGAAGTAATAGAAGAATCACGGAACGAGATACTGTTGCAAAGCCTGATGAATTACCAGGAATTGCCACTGGAAAAGGCATTACAAAACATGTCACGCCTGATTACTTCAATGCTTGAGGATGTAATGCTTGCCCTGAGAAACCATGACCTGGAACTTGCTAAGGACATAGTAAACAGAGATAATGAAGTGGACAGATTCTATCTTCTTACTGTACGACAATTAAAAGTAGCAGTTGAAGACCCAAAACTTGCAGAAAAGATTGGTATAGAAAGACCTCGCCAGTGCCTGGGATACAGGCTTGTTACCAAGATCATTGAGCGTATAGGAGACCATGTGGAGAAAATTGCAAGGCAGATAATCCTCATGGACTTGGAGGTTCCTGAAAAAGACGAGGTATTTGCTATGGGTGCCTTAGCGCAAAAAGTGTTCAAAGATTCCTTAAAAGCCCTTGAAGATAAAGATATCAAATACTCCAACAAAGTTGTTAATCTGGCAAGAAAATTCGAGGATTATACCATCATGCGCAATGAAAAGGAGGCACAACGCTGCAAATCAGAGCAAATGGCATCTATCATAAACAGCCTAAAAAGAATATCTGAGTACAGTGCCGATATTGCTGAAATGTCCATAAATATGGGAGTGGAAAGAAGAAGAGGATAATAAAAGGCTCTTTAATTTCCTCTTCTTACTTAGGTCACAAATTAAGTTTTTCCATCCTGGAAACAGCTTCATTGATCCTTTCAACTGACTGTGTCAAAGCGAACCTTATATAGCCTTCACCATACTGTCCGAACCCTACACCAGGAGTGGCAACTATTCCAGCCTTTTCAAGCAAAAGTTGTGAGAATCCCATGGAATCGTAACCGCTTGGAACAGGAGCCCACATATAGAATGTCGCTTTTGGAGTTTTCATATCAAGGCCTATACCACGCAGACCTTTTAAGAGCGCATCTCTTCTCTTTTCATATATGCGGTTCATATCGCTTACACACTGCTGGGAACTGGTAAGTGCGGTGATCCCGGCCTTTTGTATAGCATCAAAAGCCCCCGAGTCGATGTTTGATTTTACCTTTCCAAGACCCTTGATGAGATTAGTATTGCCCACTGCAAAAGCCAGACGCCATCCGGTCATATTATACGTTTTTGAAAGAGAGTATAATTCAATGCCAACATCCATGGCACCATCCACACTCAGGAAACTTGGTGCCTGATACCCATCATACACCATTTCGGAATATGCATTATCGTGGACCACAATAATATTATTTTCCTTTGCGAATTCAACGACCTCTTCAAAGAAAGACCTGTCAGCAGTTGCTGATGTTGGATTGTTAGGATAATTAATAAACATCAGTTTTGCCCTTGCCAGCATATCCGGAGGGATCGCATCAAGGTCGGGAAGGAAATCGTTTTCTTCCAGAAGAGGCATTATGAAAGGTTCCCCACCTGCGAACTGAGTACCGATCTTATATACCGGATAAGCCGGGTCAGGACATAATACCACATCATTTGGATTGATGAAAGCAAGAGGAATATGAGCGACACCTTCTTTGGAACCTATAAGAGTAAGGGTTTGGTTTACAGGGTCTATGTTAATATTCTTTGTTTCCTGACACCACCTGGCTGCAGCTTTCCTGAACTCTAGCATGCCAGTGTATGATGGATACCTGTGTGTGGAAGAGTCTCTAACTGCCTGGCACATGGATTCCACTATATGAGAAGGTGTGGGCTGATCTGGATCGCCGATACCAAGGTCTATCACATCCATTCCTTTTGCCAGCATTCTGGCTTTGGATTCATCGATCGCTGCAAAGAGGTATGGTGGTAGAGCATTGATTCTGTCTGCGTACATCTTTTCACCTGTAGAAGGTTCCTCAGAAGGACCTGCACCTTATAGTTTGCGCATATTTAATAAATATGGCTATTGGTTGTGGCATCAGAAAAGTCTGTGGAAATCCTTTTATACAAATATTATATTTAAATTAATATAATAAATGTCATTAATCCATGAGATCTGCGTCTTGGAGGATTGCACACCTAACATCCAAGAGAGAGCTATAGGCAACCAATTTACATTGTTGAAGATAATCAGCTTCTTTAACTCTAGCCTGCCGGTGCATTCCCTTACAAGTATGCTTGTAAGGTCGTTACCTGAAGCAATGCTACCCTTTCAGGTGTACGGCGTCATTGCAAAAATTGATGGAAAGACCTATGGATCTCCGGACAACGGCCAGTACCCATCTATATCTGTAGATGTAGTAGTCCATGGGAAAATACGTGGTTACATATCTGCATTGTACAATAAAGATAGACAAAGCTCCGAACAATGGGCACAAGCACATGAAATCTTAAGTGTGGTTTGTGGCTTGCTAGGTAATTCAATCGAAAAGAGAGATCTTGAAAAAATATCCCTGGAGAACGCCAGACGCTACAGTGCTCTTTTTCACAATTGTCCTGCGGGACTTTTCACAGATAAGAAAGGCATTATTGTCCATTGCAATCACAAACTCACAAAGATATTGAACATGCCTGAAAATAAGATAGTAGGACTTCAGGTTACCGCTCTTATAGACAATGAAACTATAAGGAAAACATTGTCCTTCCATAAGATGTCACCAACTCCTCTTAAAACAGAGTTTGAGAAAGATCTGAAAAAAGGACCTATTAAACTCCGTTCAATATACTTGCCCGAACTAACCGCTGAGGGTGAATTGAAAGGTGGCCTTGGCATCATAGAAGACATAACTAGGATAGAAGAAGCAGAACAAGTACAACAACAACAAAAGAAGCTCCTGGTCAATACTTTCAATGCGATAAATGACCTGATACTGGTACTTGACAGAGACCTTAGGATTGTGACAAGCAACTGGAAAGGTTATGAGCACTTATCTGAAGAAGAGAAACAAAATCATCCCCATCGTTATGAAATTTTTGTGCATGGCAATGATTCATGTGAAAGCTGTCATGTACTAGAAGCTTTTGCTACAGGTCTTCCTAAAGAAGCTCTCTGGACCAATCCTGCGGATGGAAGCATCAAGGAAATGAAAGCCTATCCGATATTCGATGACGAAGGAGAGGCAATAATGGTTGTGGAACATTTAAGGGACATAACCGTGATAAAACGCTCGGAAGAGAATCTCAAAAAAGCCAATGAAGAGCTTGCAAAAGCCTACGAAGAATTAAAATCCCTTGACAAACTCAAAAATGAATTACTGTCAAACCTGCAGCATGAGATCAATACGCCTCTTACAAGTATAAAAGGATTCAGTGAACTTGTGCATGATGAAAATCTTGGACCTCTTAACTCTGATCAGAAAAAAGCTATGCATAGAGTTGTGGAAAAAACAAAGCAACTACAAATGGTACTTGATTCATTGTTGTTTGTCAGCACTGCAACTCATGGTGCTATTAAATACAATTTTGATAGATTGCCATTATCGAATATGATATATATTTCTTTAGACATCGTAAATGAAAAACTTAAGTCCAAAAGACTAACGCTGGAAACCAATGTACCTTTGGAGCTTCCTGAAATAGTGGGTGATGCTGAATACTTACCCCGTGTTTTTGTCCATATCCTGGACAATGCTATAAAGTTTAGTAATGATGGTGGAAAGGTCACACTATCGGCCATGTTGGAAAATGACTTTGTACATTTGACCATCATAGATACAGGTATTGGGATATCAAAAGAGGACCTAAAAAAGGTTTTCCAGATGTTCGTCCAGCTAGATGGATCATCAACACGCAATTATGGGGGCAATGGATTGGGACTCTTTATGTGTAAGATCATAATCGAAGAACATAAAGGGAAGATCTGGATCGATAGCGAGGAAGGCAAAGGGACTACTGTGCACATATTGCTTCCGAAGTGTATCAATCCATCCAGAATGCATAAGTAAAATATTTCAATTATGTCCTTTTTCCACTTGAGTAAGCTCTTGTGTTCTTTCTTCGCTAAAGTTGCCGCTTAAGAATTCCTCAGTTGCAGGAAGCTGCATTAAGAAATCATCAGAAATATCGATACTGATATTCCCTGATCTAATGTTATATTCCAGCACATGACCCCCGGCACTGGCATCAGTTGTGAGGAAGTGAAGGTGATACCCCGGGACATTTACTTTTTCAACATAATCTGGAAGCCAGAAACCTACTATTGTACCAGAGACATTTTCAAATTCAAAAGTTGGCTGGCTCTTTGTAATATCTGCAAGCCTGGGATATGGTTTTTCCTGAGCAGGAACACTACGGGTCTTCATGTAACTAAAATTCCCTTCTATTTTTATGGCGTACATCAGGTTCCTGCTGGGTATCAAAGTTTCCACATATGCGTTAAGTTCCGTATTGTTCATTTCCTGCTCTAATGTCTCGCCAAGGTCACTGTTGAACATTGTTACAGCTGCAAATGGTGTTTTTATAGAATCATCTACTTGATATGCTACCCCATCAGCCTTTACCTGATAAACAATACCTTCCAGCACCACCATTTCCCCGTCAAGCCCATTGAAGGTTCCAAGACCCAGATTCCCATGTTGTTTTAATTCACCTACGGTTACATCACCTTCATACATACCTTCAAGCAATGCACCAATAGTTGACGTCTGGTATATTACATCATTGGAGTATTCTTCACTTCCAGAATCATTCTCTGTGTCAATGCATCCTGAAAAACATGCTGAAATAAAAAGCAAGCAACAGAGTAATTGAATAATTTTTCCTTTCATAAGGATCACCTTATAATGTATACTGTATAGAAGATGTATTTGAGTAGATAGTTCATAATATCAATCCCTTTCACTTACGAGAAACTATAATCGGCCTAGTATTTACTGTTCAATATATTGTTCTATATATTAAACAAGTGGCATCATTCGCCCTCCATGGCTAAAAAGATATTTAAAACATAAAAAGCCACAAAATCATGTGGATAATATTTGCACGCGTATTCTTGCAAGTGCCTGGAGAGGGGTCTGGGCTGTTGACCGAGAGAATAGGTTCGTTTTTTTCAATAAAGGCATGGAAAATATCTCCGGCTTAAGATCAGAGGACCTGATGGGCAAAGACCTGATGTTATTGCTTCCTGATCAGAAGATAATGGATGAAGTTCATTTCAGGGAACTGTTCCATAAAGCAAAGGAGACTCTGACACAAGTTCATTATTCCTTGTTGCCTATTATCACAACTCAGGGAGAATTGAAAGAACAAAGTGGCCAACTATTGCCTCTTCTAGATGAAAATGGAGCCTATGCCGGCATGATTGGCACTGTGGAACACACGAGTACAAAAAAAATAAGTGCAGCACTTGAAGCCCATGAATTAGCGGAAAACAAACTGGATGTGATTTACAGAAACAGTCCTGTTGTTGCTTTTCTCTGGAAACCTCAATCTGGATGGCCAGTGGTATTCGTATCTGAGAACATATCGAGGTTTGGTTACCAGGCTGAAGAGTTCACATCCGGAAAATTACTATATAGTGATATAGTCTATCCCGAAGACATTCGCGGCCTCAATGCCGACGTGGCAGATTTCGAACAGCAGAGACAAATATATTTTACTAGGGAATACCGCATCGTTACGCGTTCTGGAGAAACGCGATGGGTCACTGAAAGGTCCATGCTGGCAAGGGATGAAAAGGGGGGGCCAAGCTATTACCAGGGAATAATTATTGATATCACCCACCTCAAAGAAGTAGATAATGCGCTCAAAGAATCTGAACAGAAATATAGGATGATATTTGAAAACTCTCCCTTGGGCATCTTCGATTTTGATAAGGACGGCCTTGTTACCCACTGTAACGATAAGATAACAGAAATCCTGGGCCTACCTAAAGAACAGATAATAGGCTTCAACATGAACGTATCATTGAGGGACGAAAAAATGAAAGCAGCCTTCAACGAAGTACTCTTACTGCGGCTGGGTCATTTTGAGGGAGAATACATATCACAAGGAAATGGTAAGAAAGCGTTCATAAAAGTGGATTACAGTCCCAATATATCTGATGATGGTACCTTTCTGGGTGGAGTGGGCATTGTTGAAGACATTGGTGAGCGCAAAATAGCTGAAGAGAAGTTGAGGAAATATGCCAATGAACTTAGCAAGGCAAACAAGGAATTAGAATCATTGGACCGGATGAAAAATGAACTGCTTTCAAATGTGAGCCATGAACTAAGGACACCTCTTACTTCCATCAAAGGATATAGTGACCTTCTTATGGAAGGAAATCTGGGAGAAATGAACTATCAGCAGCTTAAAGTTATTAACACCGTTATCCGTAATACCGAAAGACTTAGAAGACTTATTGATTCCCTATTGTACGTAAGTATGGCAGAAGCTGAGGCTATAAAGTATGATTTTAGCAAAATAGACACCTTTGAGATCATTGATAACGCGGTTACAGATATGGCAATGCCTATTACTGAGAAGAATATAGATGTGCTTCGCCATGTACAGGAAGATCTGCCGCAGATTGAAGGAGATGCCAAAAAACTCACGGATATGTTGACCAATGTTCTGGACAATGCTGTTAAGTTTACACCTTCCAGAGGCAAGATCAGTATTTTTGCCAAGACGGATGGAAAAAATATCCATATTAGTATCCAGGACAATGGAATAGGTATACCTGCAGATCTGTTACCCCATTTATTCCAGAAATTCTACCAGATAGACTCCTCTATAAGACGTAAATATGGAGGAACCGGTCTGGGATTGTTTATCTGTAAGAAAATAGTGGATGCCCATAAAGGAAACATCTGGATAGAAAGCGAGGAGAGCAAGGGTACTACTGTGCATATCCTGCTTCCGATCTTACAAGGTGATACATAATTGATACCGATTCTTTTTTAAGTGTGCAGACCGTACCACGCTACAACCTGAGTCTCAATGAAATAAAAGAGGTACCAGATGAGTAATATTCTGCGCAGAGGGCGCTTGGCAAGCACGCCCGATGAGGACATAATGGAGTTCACTTCTTCAATGAAGTCGGACAAGTGGATATTCGATGCGGACATAATGGTAGACTTTGCTCATACCATCATGTTAAAGGAACAGGGAATAATAAAGGAACAGGATTGTTTCAGTATCCTCAAAGGATTATTGCGCATCAGGGAAGAAGGCATAGAAAAACTGGACCATACCTACGAAGACATTCACATTTCTCTTGAATCAAGACTCATCGACATGGTTGGCGAGGATGTGGGAGGCAGGATGCACTCCGGCAGGTCGCGTAATGATGAAGTTGCAACATGCATCCGTTTGACCCTGCGGGAAGAGCTGCTTGCCATCATGGAAGAATTATATCTTTTGCGCCGTACTCTATGTTCAGTTGCAGCAGAAAACATTGAAACGCTGATGCCGGGATTTACACATCTACAGCATGCACAGCCCACTACACTGGCTCATCATCTTATAGCTCATATGGATGCTTTGGGCAGGGATTCAGAACGTCTTAAGAATGCCTATTCACGGGTTAACCTTTGTCCTCTGGGAGCCGCAGCATTTGCTTCCACAGGTTTTAACATCAACAGGGAACGTACCCGCCAACTGCTGGGCTTTGACGATCTTGTGGAGAATTCCATGGATGCAGTCAGCAGCAGGGATTTCCTTATAGAATGCACTGCGGTACTCACAAATCTCATCATTAACTTAAGTAAAATGGCAGAAGAACTTGTCATCTGGTCCACCTCAGAATTCGCTTTTATAGAGCTGGATGACCGCTATGCATCCACTTCCTCCATAATGCCCCAGAAAAAGAATCCTGATACTGCAGAACTGCTCAGAGGAAAAAGTGGTATAGTGATAGGATCACTCATGGCTCTTGTTACTACGTGCAAGGCCCTTCCTTTAAGCTATAACCGCGACCTTCAGGAAGCCACACCTAATATGTGGAAAGCTCTGGAAACTACCAGAAGTTCAGTACGTATGATGGAAGGCATGATAAAGACGATGAAAGTCAACAAAGAAGCTATGGCTTCAAAGTCAATAATGGGATTTACCACGGCCACTGAACTTGCAGACACCCTGGTAAGAGTTACAGGGATACCTTTCAGGACAGCACATCAGATCGTAGGCGTACTTGCCAGGGGAGAGGAAGAAATTCATCTACAACAGATAGATGCTGTGGCAGATAAAGTCCTGGGAATAAAACTCAGTACCAAGGGACTTACAGAAGAAATGGTATGTGAAGCCTTGGACCCAATTTCCAATATAAAGAAGAGAAAGGTCATAGGTGGTCCTGCATTTGAAGAAATGGAAAAGGCCATTATTAGAAGAAAAGAAACTATGAAGCATGCAGAGGAAGAAATAAGAGTATTGAAAAAGAGTTCAGACACCTCCTTAAATGCACTCGTAGAACTTGTGAAACAATATAGTACCAAAGCATAATCAATATAATCAGTAGATGTGATCTTCATGGAATTCCAACAGGGTGACAGGATAAGGATAGAGAAGGACGGTGTAGGATACGAGGGCATAGTAATGCCAAGTACTACACACCATATTGTCCTCAAGATGTCGAATGGTTATAATGCAGGTATTTCTCCTGAGAACACAAAGATAACCTTGCTTCAGAAAGCTGCAAAGGCCCAGGATGTCAGTTCTGTTGGCACTTCTGAGGCAAATAAACCAAATCAGGGCAAACTACCCAAAGTTTCCATCCTTTCTACCGGCGGCACCATTGCAAGTAAGATAGATTACAGGACTGGTGCAGTTACAGCCAGATTCTCTGCTGATGATATCTTAAAAGCGATCCCTGAACTAACAGAAATCGCAGATTTCTCCGGGAGGGCGATATATAATATTCTTTCCGAGAACATGAGGGCCGAATATTGGGAAGAGCTTGCTAAGGCTGTGGCAGAAGAGATAAGAGGGGGAGCAGATGGAATTATCATTGCACATGGTACAGACACAATGATGTACACAGCTGCTGCACTTGCTTTTATTGTCCGGACACCAGTTCCCATTGTATTTGTGGGCTCCCAGCGAAGTGCTGACCGGCCAAGCAGCGACAACGCGATGAATGCAATATGTGCGGCTAAAGTGGCTGTAAGCGACATCGCCGAAGTGTGTGTAATCATGCATGGAAGTGAATCGGATGAGATGTGTGATATACACAGAGCCACCAAGGTAAGAAAAATGCACACATCCAGAAGAGATGCATTCAGATCCATTAACTCAGAACCTATAGGCTTTGTGGACTATCTTACCGGAGAGATACATACTCATATGGAATATACTAAAAGATCCTCAAATGAACTCGAACTTCGTGGAAGTTTCGAACCAAAATGTGCGCTTGTCAAATTCACACCTGGAGCAAGTCCCGATATCATTTCATATTATCTTGATGCAGGATACAAAGGCATTGTAATAGAAGGCACTGGACTGGGACACGTGTCATCAGAATGGGTACCGTTGATAGAACGTGCCACTTCCATGAACGTTCCTGTGGTAATAACCTCTCAATGCCTACACGGCCGGGTATGTGACCGTGTTTATGATACCGGCAGAGATATGCTGAAAGCAGGGGCCATAGAAGGAAAGGACATGCTGCCTGAAGTTGCTCTTGTAAAGCTTATGTGGGTTCTGAGTCTGTCTTCCGACCTTAGTACTGTGGAAAAGATGATGTGTGAGAACATTTCATTTGAGATCAACGAGAGAAGTCTTGAATAAACATTGTTTATATAAAAGTAATTACCTTTATAATTCAAAGATCGTACTGATGTAAAAATTACTACTCATATAAGGTGAATATATGTCATTGAACTTAAGGACACATTATACGTCCCAGATAGATCCAGCAGCTATGAATGGTTCAGAAGTAACCTTAGCTGGCTGGGTGCATGAAGTTAGGGACCTTGGAGGCATTTGTTTTGTCGTACTGCGTGACCGGGAGGGTCGTGCACAGATAACCCTTGTTAAAAAGAAAACAGATGCTGAACTTCTTGAAACCGCAAGGAAACTTGTGAGAGAATCTATTATTACTGTTACTGCCACGGTCAAAGCTGAAGCAAAAGCACCAGGAGGGTATGAACTCATACCTAAAGAGATCAGGCTGCTAAATGAAGCTGAGTCACCTCTGCCCATGGATACAACAGGAAAAGTGGAAGCAGAACTGGACACTCGCCTGGATTCTCGGTTCATGGACCTGAGGAGAGACAGGACCACAGCCATTTTCAAAATACGCCACGAAACCTTGCAGGCTGTAAGAAAATATCTTAGCGACAATGGATTTATCGATGTTACAAGCCCAAAGGTAGTGGCAACTGCCACAGAAGGTGGAACATCCCTTTTTCCTATAACATACTTTGACAGAGAGGCTTTCCTTAACCAGAGCCCACAGCTTTTCAAGCAGATCCTTATGTCAGGAGGACTTGACAGGGTCTTTGAGATTGGCCCCATTTTCAGGGCTGAAGAACACGATACCAGAAAACACCTCAATGAAGCAACCTCTATAGACATAGAGGCAAGTTTCTGTGACCATTTCGATGTAATGGCAATCCTTGAGAACATGATAGCCTATGTCTATACTCATGTAAAGGAGAATGCTGCAAAGTCACTTGAAGTACTTGGCATAGACCTGCAGGTTCCGGCAGTGCCATTCCCGAAGCTCACCTACGATGAAGCACTGGAGATCGTAAATGCCCATGGTGAAGAAACACTCAAATGGGGAGATGACCTTAGCACCCTTTCCGAACATACTATTGGTGCTCATGTGTTCAAAGAAATGGGAGTTTCTCACTATTTCATTATCGACTGGCCCACAGAAATTAAACCATTCTATGCAATGCCATACGAAGACAAGCCACAATTCAGCAAGTCCTTTGATATGATGCACAGAACAATGGAACTTTCATCCGGTGCTCAGCGTATACACATTCATGATATGCTTAAGAAACGTATCGAATCCCAGGGACTTAATCCAGAAGGATTCGATTTCTATCTGAAGGCTTTTAGATATGGAATGCCACCACATGCCGGATGGGGTGTTGGATGCGAACGTCTTGTTATGACAATGCTGGGTGTTGAAAACATCCGTGACGTAGTGCTGTTCCCAAGAGACAGACGAAGATTATCCCCGTGAGGTAAGTGATAACATGCAGGAAAGGAACGCTACATCGGGAAGTACAGGTAAACAAGCAGCTGGAGAAGCTGCTGCCTGTTTGGTAAATGACGGCAGCGTGGTAGGTCTTGGTACCGGCTCTACTACGGCTTATGCAATTAAAGCGATTGGTAGAAGAGTAGCAGAGGGCTTGGACGTGTTGGCGGTTGTCACATCCTATCAATCTGAAATGCTGGCCATTGAAGCAGGCATACCCCTTACAACATTGGCTGAATACCCTGATCTTGACATTGCAATTGATGGTGCTGATCAGGTAGATGCTGATTTGAACGTCATCAAAGGGGGGGGAGCTGCACACACACGAGAGAAGGTTGTTGCATATTCTTCAGATCAGTTCGTAGTCGTTGTCGATGATTCAAAGATGAAGGATAAACTTGACCATTTCGTACCAATAGAAGTACTTCCGTATGCAAAGGAACTGGCCATGAGATACGTGCGTGAACTAGACGGCGAGCCACAACTGCGCCTTGCATCACGCAAGGATGGACCTGTTATCACTGACAATGGGAACTTCGTGATAGATGCATCTTTTGGAACTATAGATAATGTGGAGGCTCTCTCTATTGCCTTATCTATGTGCCCTGGAGTTGTTGAACACGGGATCTTCACTGATGTTGCAGACATTGTGTTCATCGGGAATAAAGATGGTTCTGTAAAAAGAATAGATGCCCTTAGATAAGGGTATCATTTATTTCCATCACCCAGGAGGCAGGCACACATTTCTATTAGCGCTTCTTCTCCTGTGTGTGACCCACGGGCTATAAGAACATCCCCCACCTGTATCTGGGTGTTCTTTTTAGGGCTGTAGATCCATTTATCGCTTCTTTTTACAGCCATGACATAGACTCCTGTCTCAGTCTCAAGCTTAAGTTGTCCTAATGTCTTTCCAACTATTGGAGAACAGCTTGCCACAGTAATACGGATTATGACTTCATCGGACTGGCGTACCGCTATAGTTACAATCGGATGCAGTTCTATATCACGCAGCACAATGTCTGCAATGGCATATGCTGCATCTGAAATGGATTCTGAGGCATTTGCAAGATGCAAAAGTCCTCGTAACTGATTTACATCAGAAACATGCTTGGCGGTTTCCAGGACCCAGTGCTGCAATTCGTGCTTCATGCAGTCCATTTTATATTCAATGGCCTTTACTTCTTCAGCGATATCCTCGTTATCAAAAAGCAGGGCAGAATATGCCAGACCCACTGACATTTCAGCCATATCTTTCATATCCACAATGATGTTCACAGCTTTCTCGAGGTCATGCAACACTTTTTCATGTTTTACTTCTTTTGCAATGTACTTTTCATTGGTTACAAGCTCTACGAAAAGAGGCACACCTTCGTCATGCCCTCTTGCAAAGAGCACGTCGTCAGCTCTTATCTTTGTTTCATGATTGGGATTATATACCCAGTCATTCTGCCTGCGAATGGCAATAATCCACGTACCGGTCTGTGTATCCATTTCCGCATCGCCAAGGGCATGGCCTGCTATTTTGGAGTCTGGATGGACAGTAGCCCTAATGATGGTCTCAGCGGCTTCCCTCAGAGCAAGCTTCAACTCCATAGGTATACCCATTTCCATAAGTACGATCTTTGCAATATCTCCGGCGGCATCGGCAATCCCTTCTGAGGCCTGTGCAACCTGCAGGACACCTGACATCTCTGCAGCTTCTTCCACACGCCGAGTACTTAAGAGGGCAGCTATTTTCATGTGGTAATAAAGAGTGTCCATTTTATCTTCAAGACGCACTACCTCTTCGGCGATGTCCACATTGTCATAGATCATTGCAGAATATGCCAGATCTACCATAAGTTCTGAGGTGTCTTTCATCTCGATAAGCATATCCTTGAGGTTTCTTGGAGTATATCGTATCTCTTTTGGACTCATAATGTCTTATCAGCTCGGGTTTACTTTCAATTTAAAGATATATTTTTTTTAATTATTAACATTATAACATGTTCATCATACGTAGAGTAATAAAAATACCTGCAACACCGACCAGATCTCCCAGCGTTGCAATTATAGGGATCACAGTGTCATCAGGGTCCAGGCCGAATCGGTGGGACATAAAGGAGATGAATACAGTCGTTGAGAACACAACCATAAGTTCGATACTTCC
>DAKU01000078.1:0-949 GCA_002508425.1 Methanosarcinaceae archaeon UBA470 | reverse complement strand
AGAATTATAGGCATAGAGACAAGCTGGTCAAGCCGGTAATTGAGGATCTGTCCGGTGATCAGGCCAACAAGGGAAGTTGTCACCAGAATTGGAAAACCTCTTGCAACAATTCCTTTTACTGTATAATAGGTCATAGAAAAAGCACCACCTTGGCAGCCAGGAAAAGCATAAGCATGGAAACGATGTCCCCGATAGTGGCAATGGCCGGGGTGACTACATTATCCGGATCAAAACCGAACCTAAACATTCCAAGAGCCAGGAAAACCGCTACTACTACCAGTATAAGGCCTGATGATACTCCTGCCAGCACAGCTATGAACATGAGCTTCAGCGCACCGGCACTTTCAAGACCAAACGCAATGGTCACGAAATGGCCCATTATTCCAAGGATTGCTGAAATGACGAAACTTAATAACAATGAGCCGCCAATGTTGTTAGTAAGTTCCGGATTGTTCTCTATCTTTGTAATAAGACCCATGTGTATCGCACTGCCAAGGCGTGAGCCTAGCGTACAGGAAATATTGCCGCGCATGCCAAGCACTGCGGGCGCGATAACTATCAAGCCGGGGATCAGTTGCAGTTCTTTTGTCATACCGGAGAAAATGGCACCTGCAATTACCCCACCCATGGTTGCTATGATCTCAAAAGGCAACGCTTCACGTACTATCGATGAAACACTGGCATAGTCACCAATGTACTCTTCAACCATCTCGATGTCATCCCCTTCTTCAGGATGTGTACGGAGAAACATAGTTTATATTATCTACAGCTTTATATTAAAACACTGTTATGGACTGAATCTGTCAAATTCATCAATAAAGGCTATATACCCCTAGTGACATTTAGGGTACCGCACAACTACAATGTTGGAAAATAAGGGCCCGTGGTCTAGCCGGTTATGACATCGCCTTTACACGGCGGGGATCCTGAGTTCGAATCTCAGCGGGCC
>DAKU01000057.1:9705-26470 GCA_002508425.1 Methanosarcinaceae archaeon UBA470 | reverse complement strand
CAATACTCATTGGCTCCTTACTTCCGGATTTAATAGATAAGCCAATAGGAAGAGTTATTTTTTCAGGTACTATTGATAATGGGCGTATCTTTGCGCATACTTTACTATTCTTCATTCTCCTATGTGGTACTGCTTTCTATGTATGGAAGAAAAGAAATGATCTCAGGTTACTTTTCCTTTCAGCTGCCAGTTTCTGTCATCTTGTAGAAGACAATATGTGGGAGGCACCTGCAACATTGTTCTGGCCTTTGTTAGGTTGGAAGTTTCCAAGTAATCCCGGACTATACGGTGGCATTCTTGGTTATTTCAAGAGCGTTTTCATGTATGCATATACTCCAGCCTTGGATTATGCGTTCGTCTCTGAGATTGTAGGTATAATGATCCTTGTTTTCTTAGGTATCAGATATCTGCGCCAGAATAATTTATTCGGTTTCTTATCTGAGGGTCTTAAGCCTTGAGTATGGACTGAAATCTTATATATACTAACAATGATATAATATGAGAAATATATAATGTGCAAAAAGTTAAAAGAGGATAATAATGGGAGAGAATATTAGGATACACTGTAGTTCCAAGCTTTATGGAAAAACGTCTGTAGGCGAAGGAACTATTGTTATGGAAAATGTCACATTAGGCTATCCTGAACACCGCATATTAATGGAGATCATAAATAAGGGAATCGAGATTGAAGATCACGATTTTCCAGGTGCCACTGTCGGGAAAAATTCTTTCATCCGGGCTGGTACAACGATTTTCAGCAACGTGAAAACAGGGGACAATTTTAAGACAGGCCATAACGCTATGATCCGCGAGAATACAACTATTGGTAACAGCGTACTTGTAGGTACCAACGTGATCATAGATGGAAATGTAAGGATTGGCAACAATGTCAGTATCCAGGGAAATGTCTACATTCCAACTCATGTCTCTATAGAAGATAATGTCTTCATCGGTCCATGTGCAGTGCTTGCAAACGACAAATATCCTATCCGCGGTGAGTACGTTGCACGTGGTCCGATACTCCGTAAAGGCGTATCTATTGGTGCGAATGTTACTCTTGTTCCGGGTGTAGAGATTGGAGAAGGGTCGATGGTAGCAGCCGGGGCTTTGGTCACAAAGGACGTACCGCCCTGGAAGCTTGCTATAGGTTGTCCTGCTAAAATCGCTGAACTGCCGGAGAAGCTTAAGCAATTGAATAAAATATAAATATACGTTATTGTTTCAGTAATAGTCTAAAAGAGGTATATGATGATAAGCATCGCAAAACCATACCTTGACGAAGCGGAGATTGAGGCCGTCGCCGCTGTACTACGTTCAGGGGTAATAGCTGAGGGGCCAAGAGTAGCACAGTTCGAGCAGGCCTTTGCAGAATATATAGGAGTAGGTCATGCTGTGGCCGTGAACTCCGGAACAGCTGCATTGCACGTAGCATTGATGGCTCATGGCATAGGTAAAGGAGACGAGGTGATTACTTCACCGTTCAGTTTCGTAGCCACTGCCAATTCTATTGTATACACAGGTGCAAAACCAGTTTTTGCAGATATTGAACCTGATACTTATAACATCTCACCTGACCAGATCCATGAGATGATAACTAGTCGTACAAAGGCCATAATGCCTGTTCATCTGTATGGGCACGCTGCTGATATGGGTGCGATCATGGAAATTGCAGAGGACCATAATCTTCTCGTAATTGAAGATGCCTGTCAGGCCCATGGAGCAACATACAAAGGCAAGAAAGTCGGATCTTTCGGAACTGGTGCCTTCAGTTTCTATCCTACCAAGAACATGACCACAAGTGAAGGTGGTATTCTTACTACTGATGACCCGAATATTGCAGCCCGTTCACGTATGCTCAGGGCTCACGGCTCAAAACAGCGCTATCTGCATGAAATGATAGGTTATAATTTCCGTATGACTGACATTTCTGCTGCTATAGGTATCGTACAAATGGGAAGGCTAGCCGAGTTCACTGAAAAGAGAAGGCAGAACGCCAAAAAGCTTTCAACTGGTCTTAATAGTACCAAGAACATTATATTACCGGTGGAGAAAGAACATTGCTCACATGTATACCACCAATATACTATTCGCACTCCTCGTCGTGACTCATTGCGCGATGCACTTCAAGCAAAGGATATAGGTACCGGTACGTATTATCCTCTCTGTATACATCAGCAGCCTTTGTATAAAGAGATGGGATTTGCAGGTAGTTTCCCTAACAGTGAAAAGGCATCTCGTGAAGTACTGTCAATTCCAGTGCACCCCGGATTATCAGATGCTGATATAAGTACTGTCATTGCAGCTATAAAGGAATGGGACTTGAGGTAAAACATGATTAGAGTAGGAGTCATTGGTGTAGGTTCCATGGGTAAAAACCATGTGAGGATCTACAGTGAGATGGAAGGTGTCGAGCTTGTTGGTATTTCCGATGTAAACAAGGAACTAGTGGAAGAGCTTGCACATACATTCAATACCACGCCTTATACTGATTATAAGAAGCTGCTTGCTCAGGGTCTGGATGCCGTAAGCATTGTAGTGCCGACCAAAATGCATGCAGCAGTCACATTGGAAGTTCTTAATGCCGGAACTAATGTTCTTGTGGAAAAACCTATTGCAGATTCCCTTGAAAATGCAGATCTCATGATCAATGCTGCTAAGGAAAAAGGATTGATTCTCATGGTAGGTCATATCGAGAGATTTAATCCGGCTGTGATAAGGCTTAAGAAGATAATAGATTCTGGATTATTAGGTAAGATCGTATCTATTTCTACCAGAAGAGTAGGTGCCTATAATCCCAGAATACGAGATGTAGGTGTGATTCTGGATATTGGTGTGCATGATGTGGATATAATATCTTATCTGTACGGTAAGAAGATAGATCAGGTTTATACAATAGCAGGAGCTAACATTCATTCTTCTGAAGACCATGCATCTATACACCTGCGCTTCGATCATGACTACTCGGGTCTTGTGGATGTCAACTGGCTTACACCACACAAAGTGCGTACCCTTACTGCGGTAGGTGTCTCAGGTGTGGCCTATCTTGATTACATCAAACAGTCTGTTGTCCTTCATGACAAGGAATGGGTTCGCGAGGCAAAGGTAGAATCAAAAGAACCACTGCTTAATGAACTTGAATACTTTGTACGTTGTGTTGCAAATAAAGAGCAGCCACATCCAAATGGTGAGGATGGAAAACATGCCCTTCAAGCATGTATGGCAGCTATAACGTCATATCATGAAGAAAAAGTGATAGATATCTAAAACGAAAATAGGAAAGTGATTATAATGAGCGAGAAGTTACAAAAGATCCTTAAAGAGAAAGGGCCGATTAAAAATATAGGTGTTATCGGTATGGGGTATGTAGGTATCCCGGCAGCTGCACTGTTTGCAGATGCTCCATGTTTTAATCATGTACTGGGTTTCCAGAGAGCTTCATCCTCATCAGGATACAAGATCGATATGCTCAACAGTGGCGAGAGTCCTCTTAAAGGTGAGGAGCCCGGACTTGAAGATCTGTTGAAAAATGTCACAAAGGCAGGTAAATTCACCTGTACTTCTGATTTCTCAAGGATCGGCGAGCTTGATGCTGTTACTCTGGCTATCCAGACACCTTTTGAAGATCCTAAAAGCCTATTGCCGGATTTTACTGCACTTATTGAAGGCATAACGAATGTCGGTAAGAATCTAAGGAAAGGTATGCTTGTAGTGCTTGAATCCACTATTACTCCAGGTACTACTGTTGGTATGGCAAGAGAGATCCTTGAAAAGGAATCTGGTCTTGTTGCAGGCGAGGACTTTGCACTTGCACATGCTCCTGAGAGGGTAATGGTCGGAAGGCTGTTGCAGAACATAAGAGAGCATGACAGAATAGTGGGTGGTATTGACGATGTGTGTACCAAGCGTGCAGTTGAGTTATACACTCCCGTGCTTACTAAGGGTAAAGTCATACCCATGACAGCGACTGCTGCCGAGGTAACTAAGACTGCTGAGAACACTTTCAGAGACTTGCAGATAGCAGCAGCAAACCAACTGGCATTGTATTGTGAAGCTATGGGCATTAACGTCTACGATGTCCGTGCAGGTATTGCAAGCCTTAAAGGTGAAGGCATCACACGAGCTATTCTATATCCAGGTGCAGGAGTCGGCGGACACTGTTTAACCAAGGATACCTATCACCTGGAGCGTGGTGTCACTCTTGGTATAGAACCACTGGATTATCCGGAGAATGCTGAGTCTATCTATGTACTTGCCAGAAGGGTCAATGATTTCATGCCGAAGCACATGTTCAATCTTACCGTTAAGGCACTGGAAAGAATTGGTAAGAAACCCAAAGGCATCAAGATCGCAATGTTGGGCTGGGCATTCCTTAATGACTCTGACGATGCCCGCAACCCTCCCTCAGAACTATACAGGGATTTGGCTTTGGCAGCTGGCTGTGAGTTAAAGATACATGATCCTCATGTACTTCATTATCCTGGCATAGAAATACATGCCAATATTGATGAAGTATTGGCAGGAGCCGATGTAGTTGTTATTTTCACAGGACACAAGCAATATTTCGGCCTGACACCTGCACAGATCAAACAGAAGATGGGTCAAAAGCAGCCTTTGGTCATTGATGGTCGTAATGTAGTGGACCCGGACAAGTTCATAAACGCTGGTTTTGTTTACAAGGGAATAGGGAGAGGAGACAAGAACAGTCACGCTCTAAAGTGACCTATCTCCCTTTTACTTCTTTTTAAACATTCTTTTTTTTCTTGTTCTTTCTGTTTCGCAGGGCTTAATGGCAAACCACGATAACTACTTGTGAATTTAATATTCATTTGCATTTAGCAAATTCCATTAAACCGTTTTCGAGTGATACTTTTGGTTCAAAACCTAGTATTTTTCTTGCACTGGAAATGTCAGAACAACTGTATTTTATATCTCCTGGTCGTTCTGGCATATATTGTATTGGTACGTCCACATCAAATGTGTTAAGGATCATACTCGCAAGCTCGGTTACTGTTGTACTTTTCCCAGTACCTGCATTAAACACGTGGCCATTGGCATCCTCATTTTCAATTAAGAGGGCAATCATATCGACTATATCGTGAACTGAGATAAAATCCCGAGTCTGGGTACCATCTCCGAATATCACAGGACTTTGTTTTGCTTTGGCTTTTTCGATGAAACGCGATATTACGCCGGAATATGGATTGCGCGGATCTTGCCTGGGACTATAGATATTGAAAGGGCGAATACAACAGGAAGGTAACCCAAATGCCTTATTGTACATCATACAATATTTTTCCCCAGTCAATTTGCTGGCACCATATGGAGAAAGAGGATCTTGAGGATGTGATTCTGTAATCGGGGTGTACAAAGTATTTCCATAAACAGCTGCAGAACTTATGTAAACGAACTTGGATATTGCAGAATTGCGGGCAGCTTCCAGCAGATTTAATGTACCGAATATGTTATTTTGTGCATCGAACAAAGGATTTTCCATTGAGGCAATGACACTGATCTGAGCTGCAGTGTGGATAACAACATCACTTTGTTTTACAAGGTTTGCAGCAATCTCATCTTTAATGTCACCTTTTATTACATGGACATCTTTAGGCACAGCTTCTCTTGTAGTAGACGAGTAATTGTCAAGCACCGTGACTTTTGCTTTTTCGTGCAGTGCGTCCACAAGATAACTGCCAACTTGACCTAATCCACCGGTGATAAGTATTCTTTGCATGTTACTTTGAATGGAGATTTATAAGATATATAACATTCGAATATCTATAAGGTCTTAATTAATTGGCAAAGTTAACACTAATAAGTGATGTCTTATCATTTACCAGAATTTTTGAATAATTATGATATGAAAAACAGTTAAAAACTTGAATTACTTATTTAGGCAATTTGTTCTTTTTTAGAGCTAATAGAAATATTCAAACAATGTAAAGTACAGTACATGTTTTCTTTGATGTATCCTTCATAAACATAGATGGGGGCTCCACAAACAACACACTTTACTTCGATAAGTTCCATTTGAATCGCTCCGTTTTATTTTGTACCTGCTCCAATCAAACACAGAATTATTCTTTTTAGTTCTATGTCCTGAATATGAGGATGTAATTGCATATATATAAAATCATCTATAGTGGAGTGTATCATTATCATACTCATTATGATGGAACCGCCACTCCAACCCGTTAAGTAGGTGTGCGAGCCACATAATATATATATTACAACAATTATATATTAAGCGTAGATTATATCCATCTGATTCGGTGGCACATTTCATTGTTCCTATTTATGGGTCTCGCTAGATGTTGTTTCATTGTATCGCAATAAGAACAATTTGTGGTATTTGGTTTTGGAAGGATTAAGGAAGGAAAATCAATAAAAAAACTATGAAATCTTCAATTTCATTTATTTCAGAGGGTTAAAATGTCATCGAAAAACGAAAATTGTCAATCCATCAGTCCCGATGGAGAAGAGTTTCCACTTCCTACAAATGAACTGTACTTTGAGGAATATAGAAGAGTAGAAGCTTTAGTTAACCAGGCCCGGAAAGAAGGAAAAGAGATTGTTGTGGTAATGGGAGTTGGATTTGTCGGGTCAGTGATGGCTGCCATTATTGCAGATACAAAAGATGAAAATGGAAATTATACTAAGTTTGTAATCGGCTGTCAAAGACCAAGCACTCGCAGTTACTGGAAGATTCCAATATTAAACAGGGGCTTATCCCCTGTTAAATCCGAAGATAAAGAAGTCGATGATATTATCAAACGCACTGTTCTTGAAACAAAGACTCTTTTTGCAACCTATAATAATGACTGCCTGAAACTGGCCGATATCGTTGTAGTGGATATTCAGTGCGATTATGTGAAATGTAACCTTGGCAATGTCAGAAGTGGTGAAGCTGATATGGCTGCACTGGAAGCTTCCATGAGGACCGTCGGGGAGAATATCCGTCCTGAGTGCCTTGTGCTTATCGAAACAACAGTTGCACCCGGAACAACTGAGTTCGTTGCTCTTCCACTCCTTAAGAAAGCATTCTATAAGCGCGGAATTGAATCCACACCACTACTTGCTCATAGTTTCGAACGTGTCATGCCTGGAAAGGAGTATGTGGCAAGTGTACGTGATTTTTGGAGAGTTTGCGCGGCATGTACTCCTGAAGCAACAAAAAAGGTTGAAAAGTTCCTGCGAGAAATAATAAACACTAAAGACTATCCTCTTACTATAATGGACAGGCCAATAGAGTCCGAAACAGCAAAGATCGTTGAGAACTCGTATCGTGCAACTATTCTTGCTTTCCTTAATGAATGGAGTCTTTTTTCCGAAAGGAATGGTGTGGACCTGGTCAAAGTAATAAATGCCATTAAAATGCGGCCTACTCACAGCAATATCATTTTCCCGGGACCTGGAATCGGAGGGTATTGCCTTCCTAAAGACGGAGGTCTCGGATATTGGTCATATAAGCATATCTTAGGCTTTGAAGATGGAGATGAAGTTTTTAGAATCACTCCTACAGCTATTGATGTAAATGATACGAGGGCTCTTCATGTAGCTGAAATCACAAGAGATGCTCTGCGTAATATGGACAGATACATAGCAGGAGCAGATGTGCTTATCTGTGGAGCCAGTTACAGGCAGGATGTAGGCGACACCAGATACAGTGGAAGTGAAATCGTGGTCAGAAAACTCACAGAGATGGGAGCTGAAATGCGTGTGCATGATCCATATATAGACCACTGGTATGAACTTGAAAGCCAGGATACATATCCCGCTTCTGGTCAATCATGGAAGCGCTTCTTCAGAAATCAGGACGATTTAGTTGACTTAAATATTCAAACAGATTTCTCTGAAGCTATCAAAGGAATTGAAGCATTGATCCTAGCTGTCCCACATAATGAATACCTAAACCTTGATCCCGATTCAATTGTTCAGATGGCAGGTGGGCCAATAGCAGTCGTAGACTGTTTTGGAATATTATCGGATGATAAGATAAAACGATATTTTGAGCTTGGATGTGAAGTCAAAGCTCTTGGTAGAGGCCATATACAGAGAATAAAAACAGAAGTAAAAAGAGAGAAACTGGCAAAAATCTCTTACTAAGGGCTATATTGGAGGTATGCAATTTGAAAAGCAAAAAAGTCATAGTTACTGGTGGAATGGGGTTTATTGGCTCCCATCTTACTGAAAAGTTACTTGAGGAAAATGAAGTAACAGTTATAGACAATGAAGCAACCGGCAGAATAGAGAATATTAAACATCTGCTGAATCACAAAAATCTTACTGTGGTCAAGGGAAGCATTGTGGATTTGGACCTAGTTAGGATATTTAAAGGGAAAGACTACGTCTTCCATCTTGCTGCTATCCCAAGCGTTCCAAGAAGTGTAAAAGATCCTTTTTCTTCAAACGAAGCAAATGTAACCGGAACATTGAAAGTTCTAATCGCAGCAAAAGATTCCGGTATCAAGAAGGTCATCTTCTCTTCCTCTTCTTCAGTTTACGGAGATACTCCAATACTTCCTAAAAAAGAAGATATGCCTGTAAACCCTCAGTCTCCTTATGCCATTACTAAAGCCACCGGAGAAATGTACTGCAGAGTATTCCAGGAACTATACGGTCTTCCTATCGTTTGCTTGAGGTATTTCAATGTATTCGGGCCACGACAGGATCCCACGTCTCAATACGCAGCTGTGATTCCTAAATTCATAACATCAATTCTGAATGATGAAAGCCCTGTTATATTTGGAGACGGGGAACAGAGTAGAGATTTCAGTTTTATCAAACATGTGGTAAATGCTAACATCCTTTCTTGTGAATCTGATAAAACAGGCGTATTTAATATCGCATGTGGAAGGCGAGTAACTATCAATGAACTAGTCAGCCATATCAACAGCATACTTGAAAAAGATGTAAAGCCGACTTATGTAGAATCAAGACCTGGGGATATAATACACTCTCTGGCAGCTATCAATAAAGCCAAGGGTTTTGGTTACGATCCTGTAGGCAATTTCAAAGATGAACTTGCTGAAGTTGTCAGGTGGTTCAAATCTCAAGGTCCAAAATAAGGCCTCTATTTTTCTACAGTCTGACAGATACGAATAATTTGTTCACAAAAATCAGAGCATCACCATGGATATACTAGTTACCACACATACAGAATTTGGCTTTGTAAACGATAAGCACATAATTCCTGATAAAAATGCTACTGATGGAGTGTACAAAGGGGTTCCAAATCTTATAAAAATTGCTGATAAATATGGTGCAAAAGTCACTTTCGCAGTTATGCCAGAGGTAACTGCATATTTCCCAAAGAACATTGATCATGAAGTAGGATTGCATATTCATTCAGGCTGGGAAGAATTCCACCGCGGGAACTTCAGTTTTTATGTAGGTGATTCTTTTTTAAGAGAAAATACTAATCAATCAAGTACTTCTACTGTACTAAAAGATTATTCTTATAATGAGCAACTGGAAATGATCAAAACAGGTAAAGACCATATTTATGAAACATTTGGTACCGAACCAACCAGTTTTGTTGCTGGAAGATGGTCTATTAACAATGATACAGTGAAAGCTTTAATAAAAGCAGATTTTAAATGTGACTGTTCTGCCCCTGCTCATTCTAAACCATGTCATCACGATTGGTCAAAGCTTCCACGAATATGTATGCCATATCATCCGAGTGCAGATGATTATCAAAGAAGGGGAGACCTTCGTCTTTTAGAGATTCCCGTATCCCAGATCTTCCCGTTGGGAAATGTGAATCCTGAAAGTGTACCTGTTTATGGTTTATCCTGGTTTAAAGCATGTTTCTTGGAGTATTATAATCAAAATGCACCCTTATTCCATATTTGTTTGCATTCTCCCTGTATGGTTGATCCATACTTTACATCAGCTATGGATGATTTTCTGAAGTTTATCTCAAAACATGATAATATTAACTTTAAATTTGCTTCCGAGATAACTGAGTACAAGGATTTTGTTCCCAAAACAACTATACTTCCATATTTATTCCGGGTTAATAATAATATTTTGAAAACTGGGTTGAAAACTGTCAGATCAAAGGTTTTTGGTGGCAGAAAATGAAGCAGACTTTAAGTTCGACCTTTTGGCATAGTTTTTCAATCGTTTATGAACAAGTCCTTCATGAAAAACTTAGTTTGGATGCCAAGGGATTCTTAAACAATATCTTTTATGTAGGAGGAGGAGTAGCAATTTCGACTGTCTTTTCCTTCCTCTTCAATATTTTATCAGGAAGGTGGCTTGGACCATCTCTTTATGGAGAATATGCTCTTGTGGAAACAGTTTCCATGTTTCTATATATCCCTATGCTGATGGGATTCCACGCTTCTCTAGTAAAATATAATGCTGAAAAGAAAAACCATGAGAGACAGCAAAGCATAATTTCAACAACTTATTTATTAGTGTCTGCATTCACGATCGTCTCAGTATTGATTTATCTCATATTTTCATCGCAGATAAGTAGATTATTATCACTATCAGAGGGTTTATACTATTACTCGATCCTCTATGCTATATTATTTGTAGCCTATACAATTACTACAGAAACATTAAAAAGTCTGCATGATCTGAAAAAGTTCTCTTTGATTAAGCCTGTATTTTCTATTTTGCTGCTAATCTCGTTTTTGTATTTTATGGCTATTGATTTTGTTTCTTCTAAATCGATGATATTTGCAATGTATATTGCTTATGGTGCCACAGGTCTGATTTTACTATATTCACTCAGAAAATATTTCATTTTTAAGTTGGAGAAAAAATGGATAAGTCAACTGACAAAGTATAGTTTCTATGCAGTAATGGGTGGATTATCTTTTGTACTCTACACAAATATTGATAAAATATTGATCAATAAATACATGGATATAGCCGATGTAGGAATTTACAGAGCTTATAACTATGCATTCATTTCAATTATTCAAGTCTTAATCATCACGTTTGGTACTGTTTTTTTCCCTTATGCTTCGATGTCCAATAACAAAAAGATGCTATTTTCAAAGATAAATAAAGTAATTCCTTACTTTATAATATTGGGATTACCTCTTGCTATGATAAGTGGTTTTATTGTCCTGTTACTCTATGGAAATGAATATGAATTTAATATGAAAATGGCTCTCTTGTTTGGGATTGCTGGATTATGTATTGCAATTGATAATTTATATGGCCAGCTTATGAGCTCCATTGGAATAAAGGGAATCAAAATTGTCTCATTTGCGGCAGTGGTCATGGCTTTAACTAACACTTTCCTAAATATGTTTTTAATTCCTTTGATGGGGATTGAAGGTGCTGTTATAGCAACCACTGTTTCTTTCCTGGTATCGATTTCAATCATGTTGTCTAAAAAAAGATATATCTATGATTCTGAGGGATATGATGTTGGAAACTGAAAGGAAGGCATATTTTTTCAAAATAAAAGAAATTTGGTTCAGTGATTCCCCCTTTGATGTAAAAGGTTATGATGGGGTAATCTTCCGAGAATGCAAAAATAATGTAAATGTACCTGGTTTTCATAAAGAAGAATTTACGACTTTAGTGATTGACCTTACACAGGAACTTGACCAGATATTCATGGAAATGTCTGCTTCTTATAGAAAAGCAATACGGAGAGCCGAAAAAAACGGAATTGTCGTTAAAAATAGCAATAATTATGGTATTTTTTATGACATCAACCAACGTTTTAGAAAACAAAAGAAGTTATCCTCTTATGATGGCGGTGTAGATGTCAACTATATGGAGAAATATGGAACATTATTTACTGCAGAGATAGAGGGGGAGGTAGTGGCTGGTTATTTAGATTTAGAAGATGAAAAAAATATAAGGGGATTGATTGGTGCATCGCTGAGATTTGAGGCTGACAAAGACAAAATGAGGTTGATTGCAGATGCAAATAAGTTGATGACATGGGAAGAGATAAAGTACGCTAAAAATAAAGGATTAACTGAATATGATATGGGTGGCTACTATACAGGAACTGAAAAAGATGAAGAAAAGGAGCGTATCAATTATTTTAAACAAGGATTTGGAGGCAAAGTGGTAACACATTACATTTATCAAAAAGACTATTCGATAGCGTACAAAATTGCAAAAAATACACATAAGATTATACAACAAATGAAATATGGCAAACAACATGCCTAGAATGCCAGTAAAGAAGAGCCTTTCATGGTTTCAAAAAGGCACAATCATCTTTTTTATAGATTTGTTAAAATGAAAATAGCAATTGTTGTCTTAAAATTCCCACCGAAATGGCTTGCTGGAACAGAAATCGCAACCTATAATATTGCAAAGAAGCTAGTTAAAGAAGGACATGAAGTTCATGTACTCACAATGTTAGATGAGGGTTTGCCTGAATATGAATTGGACGAAGGCTTCTTTATTCATCGGGTTCCTTATGCAAAGCTCTTGTTTTCAAGGACGCTTTCTCTGTGGTTTAGATTCTTTTTGAAAATCAGATCGATTAATCCAGACATAATCCATGTACAAAGTATACCACTTAGTGTTCCTGCATTCTTTATGCGGCTCATCACAAATAAAAATTATATTGTATGGGTTCAGGGTTCTGATCTGTATGCTCCCACTGTCTTTTTAAAACTATTTTCCAAGCCCCTTTTGAAAGAAGCTTCTACTGTAATTGCTTTAACAGATGGCATGAAAATAGAGATTAATCAAAAATGTAAAAGAGACATTGTTGTAATCCCAAATGGAATTGATTTAGATAAATTCAGGAATGAACTTACCAGTTCATTGGATATACTAAATAAGGGTAGTTCAGCTAATAGGGATCATACAATTGTTTTTGTAGGAACCTTAAGACCAATTAAAGGTGTAAGGTACCTTCTAGAAGCGATGTCTATAATACGATTAACTAATCCTCAGACCAAATTAATGATTATAGGCGATGGTGAAGAGAAAGAATATTTGCAAAAATTGACATCTGATTTGCATTTAAACGCATGTGTATCCTTTGTGGGAAAAGTTCCCAATGATGAGATTCCTAAATACATGAAGAATGCAGATCTCTTTGTATTGCCAAGTTTATCGGAAAGCTTTGGAATTGTAAATATAGAAGCTATGGCTTCTGGCCTTCCTATTGTTTCAACAAATGTGGGAGGACTACCTTATCTAATAAAGGATGGAATTAATGGCTTTTTAGTAAATCCTAGAGACCCGGCTGCTATTGCAGAAAAGTCTTTATTAATTTTAAATGATATGAATTTAAAAGAAAGGATATCCCAAAATAACCTCTTTGAAGCTGAAAAATACTCATGGGATTATGTTATTGAAAGATTAGTAGATGAATACAATAAAGTATGTTTTCATCATGAGTAAAACTCAGCGCCATCATTTGTATATATTTTATTTTTCGTGCCAATAGAGTCATAGACTATTGGCATATCATAATATAGTGTGCTATGAGCTTGCTTTGGGTCTTCAGCCAGAAATACATTTCCTTTTACATTCTGCAGTCCAAAATAAATATACTCCTCATTTGGGGGTTCATTGATGTTAAGAACGTGAACATCGCCTGGAGCAATACGCGCATATCCTGAAATCTCAGATTGCCTGGAAGTATCAGTATATATTTTCTTTTCTTCAATTCTATTTCTCGATATCCATTCACAGCCGACTACATTTTGTTCATATATGGGAGATACTACAAAACGAGTCCAATTTGAATAGCGTGCCGGATCAATTTCATTTTCTGAGAAAATATCAACATTTATATTGGTTGGGTTGTCAGTAATTTCATAAATAAAGCCACTATTGAATAGTAAATATGGTATTAATATTAATAACGTAAAGAAATATTTTGTAGAATCTAAGTTTAGTAAAGGATTTTTATATAAATACGATATCATTAGGAGAATTGTTTCGATTCCTTGTAAAAATAAAGGTGCAAGCCAAATCAAAATAATTGGATATATTCTATTCATATTAAGGCTGCTGGCAAAATGAGGAACTACTATACAGGCAATTAATAGAACCATACTTACGATAGAGAATAAAAAAAACTCTTTATTATATTTCATTTCTTTATGCTTTATTAATGTATATAGAAAACCAATAACAATAATTGCTTGGCAGCCACTGATCCACAAATTCCCAAGTGTATGCCAAACTGGTAAATCCATAATCCCAACCCCTACTCCTCTGGAAATATCGGCATCAATTGAATTTGAGGACATGAGATCGTTAAAAATAGTATAAGACATTTTTGTAGCTATATCGACCGCAGAGTAAAATATACTTGCACTAGAAATACATATGAACCAAGAGAATGCCATCAAATAACTAATTATTACTAAAATAAATTTGATTGCTGCATTCTTGACTCTGAAAATAAGTGTTCCAATCCACACAAATGTCAAATATAGTAAATATATATATGTTGTCCCATAATGTGAAACGATTAGAGACCAGGTAAATATTATCAGTAATGCTAATTGTTGAAAATCAGAAAATTTTTTATTTAATATTACGATCATTAATAAGGCAAGATATAATTCTGCAATCTCTTGTCTTGGAAGCCAAAGCATTACTGTAAAGAATGAAAAAAAAGAAATAAAAAAGATGCATGAATAAAATGACTTTTTAGGTCCGATTTGTGCATTATACACGTAGTATAAGCCAACAGGCACAAGTGCATAAAGGAATGAAAAAAATATTTTGTACATCCAAATGAAACTGATATCCACTAAGTTCGAAAAAGCAATTGGAAGTATGTTTACACTAAGCATAGAATTCAAATTTCCAACATTAAAAAGATTCCAGTATGAATTATTTTGTACATGCTGAGCGAAGTAGTACTCATATTGTATATCTGAACCAAAAAGATATGGAGATACAAGTGCTCTGGCAAGAAGAAGAGAAAAGGCGATAACAAATATTGAACTAGCATAGCATTTTTCAGGGATAATATTATCATAATCAACTAATATTATAAAAATTGTTATTAACGTGATACAAGTCAACGATAATATTATATTCTTATAGAAACGAGTGATCAAAGCTCCGAGCACACTCATAGTTAAAATTAGTAACAAAAAAAGACCAGTTTTAATCGATTTCTTATCCGGATGAAAGTTACTAATATTGAAATAGTACATAAAATTTCCAAATCTGTACGATATAAAAGAAAGATCAATAATAATAACATTTACATTCAATAGTAAAATAGACGTTAATAAAGGAGTTGGGATTCCCATGAATGGATATAACAAATTAGTTACAAATCCAATACCCATTAACACTGCAATACTAAGACCCACAATAAGAACAAATTTTTCTAAAAAATTCATTGGAGGCAGGTTCAGCAATTTGTATAATAGGGCTCCTGGAAGAATTGTAATGAGCAGTATTCCAAATATCTGTCTGAATAGTGGAATATCTAATATAATTGATATATCTGTTATGAAAAGAATTGAAATTATACCTAAGAGTAAGTTCTTTCCACCGATTTTAAAAGGCATTCAAACCTTCCATTAGATATTGTTTATTATATTCTCGTATCTCTCAACGGCTTTTTCGAAAGTAAAATTCTGTTCTATAACTATTCTTGCCTTCTCACTAACCTTCTCTAGATCTGCTTGTTCGAGTGCATTAATTACATTTTTCGCAATGCAATCGGGGGAATTGTTTTCCATTATAAATCCGCTTTCTGCGTCTTTTATAAAATCGGGTATAGATCCAACAGATGTGGCAACTATGGGAGTTCCACAAGCCATAGCTTCAAGCATGAGGTTTGGTAGTCCTTCTGTATAAGAAGGGATGACGACTAGCTTTAGTTCATTTAAATAAAATGGAAGCTCATCATGTTGTACCCATTTTTTTGTTTCTACCTTTTCAGATAAGTTATTTTTTTGCACATATAGTTCAATTTCATTTTTTAGTACTCCATCGCCAATTAGAAGAAAATGTACATCTGGTCTTCTTTTCAGTATATGGGAGATTGATTCCACAAAATTAATTATGCCTTTTTCATTGCTAAAGCGTCCAACATATCCTATTAAGTTGTCTCTTATAGCTAAATTTTTGGTCAATTTAAACGTATTAAAATCTAAAAAGTGTTTGGGCGCAATTGATATTTTATTGCTATGTGCTTTTAAATTCCATTGTTCAATCAAGATGGGTGAGTAAAGTACTATACGGTCCGATAATGCACAATTAATTTTGGAAATGGGACTGATAATATCGTACAACTTACTCTTTTCGGATTTAAGGGATTCTGTAATAGAACCTGCAAAGACCAATATCACTTTTTTATGTAAAAGCTTAGCAGTCAACATTGGAAGCAGTAAATAATCACCACCAATAAAAAAAATCCATATGTCTGCCTTTTGTGACAGCCGAGATATTCTATATGACATTTTTATTTGAGTAGTTATGTATTTTAAGATCCATTTCAATACGTTTTGTGCATTTTTCCTATGCATACAATTGATTTCATATGCGTTGAGTCGGGAATCTTTTTTGAAAAATGTGTATCCGTCATTTCCAGTTATAAGGGAAGTATTTTTTGAAATGAAGCAAACTATGTCTACAAGATTTGATAACGGTATATTCCCTGAATTACTGGTGGGAAAGGTTAGTATCCCAATATTTTTTTTTGTCATTTTTACCGCTGAATTAATTGTGAAATTACTCCAAATCCATACATCACATGTTGCAAAGGCAGTATGAATAGGGCTTTAAGTCCATAGATCGATCTCATTTTTATGCTTACTTTCAAAGCAGTGTATGAGACTAG